>JBFHKL010000184.1:0-8583 GCA_041595375.1 Saccharicrinis sp. | reverse complement strand
GATTATCTATATTATCACCAACAAGTCTAACTTGAGGTATCCTAATCGCATTATTTACGCGGAAACTCTGTGTATCTCTTTGATCCGATCCCTGTGGTTTTCTTCTATTCTGTGCTATGTTAAAATCCTCCTATAATTAATTAATAAACGGTTTTTACTTATTTTCAATGGCAGAAAGTTGTTCTGCAACTTCCTTATTTATAAAACTTATAAATTCTTCAATCTCCATAGTTCCCTTATCTCCATCACCTTGCTTACGCACAGAAACCATGTTTGTTTCAGCTTCTTTCTCTCCAACGATCAACAAAAAGGGTATGCGTTTTAGCTCATTATCCCGTATTTTCCGACCAATCTTCTCATTTCTATCATCTAAAACGCTGCGAATATCGGAATTATTCAGGACTTTTGAAACTTTTTTTGCGTAATCGTTATATTTTTCACTAATTGGCAAAACTACCACTTGCTCAGGCGTTAACCATAATGGGAATTTTCCGGCCGTATGCTCTATCAAAACAGCTACAAAACGTTCCATACTACCAAACGGTGCTCTATGAATCATTACCGGACGATGTTTCTCTCCATCAGAACCCATATATTCCAACTCAAAACGATCGGGTAAATTGTAATCCACCTGAATAGTTCCCAACTGCCATTTACGTCCAATCGCATCGCGAACCATAAAGTCAAGTTTAGGACCGTAGAAGGCAGCTTCTCCGTATTCTACGATGGTTTCCATACCTCTTTCTTCACAAGCCTCCACAATAGCAGTCTCGGCTTTCTCCCAGTTCTCCTCAGTTCCAATATATTTTTCCCTATTAACTTTATCACGCAAAGATATCTGTGTGATAAAATCATTAAAATCCAGTGCCTTAAAGATATATAAAATAATATCAATTACCTTTTTAAACTCGTCTTTCAACTGATCGGGCGTACAAAAAATATGAGCATCATCCTGAGTAAAACCACGTACCCTAGTAAGTCCATGCAATTCTCCACTCTGCTCATAACGATAAACCGTTCCAAACTCAGCCATACGTATTGGCAAATCCTTATAAGAAACCGGTTTCACCTTGTAAATTTCACAGTGATGTGGGCAGTTCATTGGTTTCAATAAAAACTCTTCTCCTTCAGCAGGTGTATTGATCGGTTGAAAGGAATCCTTTCCATATTTGGCATAGTGACCCGAAGTCACATATAATTGTTTATTACCAATATGTGGAGTGATTACCTGTTGGTAACCATAAGCCACCTGTACTTTTTTCAGAAAATTTTCTAAAAGCTCTCTCAGTTTAGCACCCTTAGGCAACCATAAAGGCAAACCCTGACCAACATTTTGAGAGAAGGCAAATAACTCGAGCTCCTTACCTATCTTACGGTGATCACGTTTTTGCGCCTCTTCCAGATTTGTCATGTATTCATCCAGCATCTTTTGCTTAGGAAAGGTGATTCCATACAGACGTGTAAGCTGCTTACGCGTTTCATCACCACGCCAATAAGCTCCGGCTATACTCAATACCTTAACGGCTTTAATCACCTCTGTTGAAGGCAAGTGAGGACCACGACATAAATCAGTGAACTCTCCGTTTTTATAAAAGGTAATGGTACCATCCTCTAACTCCTGAATAAGTTCTAACTTATACTCATCTCCTTTGCCATTGAAGTAAGTCAAAGCTTCCTCCTTAGGCACTTCTGTGCGTATATACTGATTTTTTTTAGAAGCCAGTTCTTTCATCTTGGCTTCAATCTTAGGAATATCTGCATCACGAAGCACAACTCCTTCTCCCGGATCTACATCATAGTAAAATCCATTTTCGATTGATGGCCCTATTCCAAATTTCATACCTGGATATAAGGCTTCCAAAGCCTCAGCCATTAAGTGAGCCGAAGAATGCCAAAAAGCATGCTTTCCTTCTTCATCCTCCCACTTATACAACTTAATGGAAGAATCTTCGGTTATTGTGCGTGTAAGATCCCTTGTTTCACCATTAACCGAGATTGATAAAACTTCTTTAGCCAAACGAGGACTTATACTCCTGGCTATTTCAAGACCTGTTACTCCGGCCTCATACTCTCTTACACTGCCATCAGGCAAGGTTATATTAACCATATTATATCATACTTTAAAGATTTACCGGTCTTAAGTTATACGAACACCATCGCCCCGGCAACCTGTTATTAGTTTACAAATTGTAATGAACGTGCAAAGATAAATATTATTTGTAATAAGGCTAAAGGTATACGTAGTTTTTAAACATCAGATTATAAATCCATTTTCAAAGCTATAATCTTCCCAAGAGATCAGTCACCCCCCAACACCTATCGTTTACACCAAGCACTATTAAACGAAGCCTCCTTACTTCCTCCTTATAACACAGTCATACACATCTACACATACATATTTATACATACATAGATAAACAATTGACGATTCTATGTGTTTATAGTGCATCTAAAAACATATAAGCATGAAGATACTATTTATTTTATCCTTACTGATAGGATTGACTCTAACGCATATAACCGCACAGGAATCTGATCCTAATTTTGAAGCAGCCAAAAAACAGGCTCTTTCAGAAAACAAACACATCTTACTGGTTTTTAAAGGTTCTGATTGGTGTGCACCCTGTATTAAATTAGAAAAAGAAATTTTAGAGACAGATGAGTTTTTAAAATTAGCCAAAACAAAATTTATTATTGTGGAGGCTGACTTCCCCCGCAGCAAAAAAAACAGACTCTCCGAAGAACAACAGCAGCAGAACAATGCGCTTGCAGAGAAATACAATAAGAACGGCTACTTTCCTTATGTGTTAGTTTTAAATAAAGACGGTGAGATATTGGGTACAACAGGCTACCAAAAGACAAGCCCTGAGGAATACTTTAACACCTTAGTTTCTTTTCAATAAACAATAGTTCTTAAAACAAACGCGATATGACTATAAGAATTGCATTGCTTTTCCTGACCTTGTTTATTAGCGACATACAGAGCTATGGACAACACGTCTATAAGGAAAAAGATATACTCATGGGTTGCAGCTTTGAGTTTACGGTAGTAGCCGAAGATGAAATATCAGCCGGCCGATATATTGATATGGCAAGGTCTGAAATTAAAAGAATTGAAAGTATTATTTCATCCTGGGATAATTCCTCAGAGACTTCAATGATTAACAAAAATGCGGGAATAAAACCGATTGCAGTAAGTGAAGAACTTTTCAACCTGATAGAAAGAGCAATCAAGATCTCAAAATTGACCAACGGAGCCTTCGATATCAGCTATGCCTCGATGGACAAAATATGGAAATTCGATGGAAGCATGAAAGAAATGCCATCTCCTGAACTTATTAAAAAATCAATTACTCACATCGACTTTACAAACATTGAATTGGATCATGAAAAGAACACCGTATTCCTCAAAAATAAAGGCATGAGAATTGGATTTGGAGGCATAGGTAAGGGTTATGCAGCAGATAAAGCAAAAGAACTGCTCGTAAAAAATGGAGTAACAGCTGGCATCATCAATGCTTCCGGTGACTTAAAAACATGGGGTATCCAACCCGATGGTAAAGACTGGATGGTAGCCATTATCAACCCACTTAACAAAAAGAAGGTATTTTCCTGGCTTCCTGTAAAAAATGGTGCTGTAGTCACTTCCGGAAATTACGAAAACTACGTTACCTTCAATGGTCAAAGGTATTCTCACATTATTGATCCACGAACTGGTTATCCCAGCAAAGGGATCTTAAGCGTAACTATTTTCACCAGCTCTGCAGAGATTGCCGACGCCCTAGCCACATCCATTTTTGTTATGGGCGTTGATGCTGGTCTGGATCTTATCAACCAGCTTAAAGGCATTGAATGCGTTATTGTAGACGCGAACAATAAGATCATCTCCTCGAATAATATTGATCTGGATCAAATCAATCATTACAGCCTGAGATAAAGAAATACTTAAATATAAAATTTTATACAGATGGATACTATAATAAAGGATGTATGGCACAAGGCTGCTATAGCTATAACCGCATTCATCATATGCACCTCATGTACCACCCTTAAGGAATATGAAAAAATTAACATTAACGATCCCGACATGGTTTTAAGTGATAAAAAGCTCAATAAATTCGAAACCAACTATCAGGTATACCGGGAAGGAGCTTCTGGTGCCAATGGAGGAAAAGCCGGAGGAGGTTGTGGTTGCAACTAATCACAAAGATGATCTGCCATCTTCTGGCAATCTTACATTTAATTCATAAAAAACCACACGAATGAAAACATTACAATTCATACTATTATTTGGAATTATCTCAACAAATATAGTCGCACAATCCGATAGTACTGCCATGTATAAAAAGCGCGTACTAGAGAGTACGGAAGTAGACATTCTATCTAGCTATTTTAAACAGGAAGGAGATAACGCATCCGTTACTGGTGGTATAGGAAATGAGGATTTAACCGACTTTACGCCTAATATAATTATCAGCATGCCCCTTAACGACGATGCTATACTTACTGTTGATTTTGGTTTCTCCACATACACATCAGCCTCTTCGAGCAATGCTGATCCTTTTGACTCTTCCGGTGCTTCCTCAGGGGAAGAAGAAGACGATGATGACGAGCATGAAGAAGATGATGATGATGATGACCCAAACACTATGATTACCGGAAGTCCCTGGCTTGCTTCATCAGGTGCCTCGGAAAAAGATACATGGGTTAACCTGACAGTTGCTTACAGTCATTATTCTGACGACAGAAATAAAATATGGAGTGCCAACTCCTCCTATGCTAAGGAATATGACTACACATCATTTGGACTTGGGGGTGGCTATAGCAGATTATTTAACGAAAAAAATACCGAGATAGGCATTAATGCCAA
Source organism: Saccharicrinis sp. (assembly GCA_041595375.1). GTDB lineage: Bacteria > Bacteroidota > Bacteroidia > Bacteroidales > Marinilabiliaceae > Saccharicrinis. The sequence goes on along the minus strand of JBFHKL010000184.1, from coordinate 3,713 downwards.
TCTATATTTAGATACATGGAAACCCGTTTATCCTACAGAGCTGGACACATACCTCGAAGTGAATGGTGACCTGACAACTGGTTTTTTTAGTACCGCAGATATTTTAGATCAAAACGGAAGTGTAACGGAAAAAAATGGCAACACCTGGAATCCTGAAAACTTTAAGCTCATTAATGATAAAGGAAGAAACACTTATTCGCTTTCTCTCGCCTTTTCACAAATACTTAGTCGCAATGCTCAAATTTCAATTTTTGCCGATTTGGTTCAACAGAATGGATGGCTTTCAAACCCCATGCAACGAGTATACTTTGCCGATAAGAGCAATTACTTTATTGGCAATAGCGAAAGCATATCCTATTACACCAGCAAACAAAACACCGACGTTTTTATGCTAGCTGATGATATTGAACAACTGCCCGATACACGCCTTAAAATTCCTATTGGAATGCGACTAAATTATTTCATTAATGAATTTATAACCCTCAGAACGTATTACAGGTATTACACTGACGATTGGGGCATCCATTCAAACACCTATCAAATAGAACTGCCCATTAAATTTTTAAGGAATTTTACACTTTACCCAAGCTTTAGATATTACGACCAAACTGCGGCCGACTATTTTGCACCCTTCGATAGCCATCTTTCGACCAGTACCTATTACACATCGGACTATGACTTATCAAAATTTAATGCTACACAATATGGCATTGGTCTATCCTACACCGACATCTTTACCCATTTAAAAATAGGAAAATTTGGATTAAAAAGTGTGGATTTAAAATACAACAACTACGAACGAAACACAGGGCTAAAGGCCAACTATTTTGCGTTTTCAATTAAACTAATTAAAGATTAAACTAAAAAACGGGAAGCTGAATCTAAGCTTCCCGTTTTTGCAATCATCAAACCTATTTATTTACGAAAAAATTAATCTTTCAGTTTAAATAACAACTCCCCACCTTGCATTATTTGCTCATGGGTGATGGTTAGCTCTTTTAATTCTTGTCCATTAAAAAAGACCTGATCTATTAACACATTTCCATCTCCAAAATTCTCTGTTGTAATTTCAAATTTCTTACCATTAGCCAGATTAAAGGTGGCCTTTGGCATCCAGGGCGAAGTGATATGATAGATCCCATTGGCGGGGTTAATAGGATACATCCCTGTAGCTGACATGACCAGCCAGGCCGACATTTGTCCGCAATCCTCATTACCGCAATATCCATCTGGTTGAGTAGAATATTGCGATTCAATGATTTGACGCACCATTTTTTGTGTCTTCTCTGGCTGACCTATTTGATTATACAAATAAGCCACATGATGACTTGGCTCATTACCATGCGCATATTGCCCGATCATACCCGTTGAAAAGATAGGTAATTCATCATTTGGATCATCATAGTAATTAAACATCGAATCCAGCTTCGCTATAAAAGCATCCTTTCCTGTGGTTTCTATTAAACCCGGAATATTGTGCTGCACATGCCAGAAATATTGCCAGGCATTACTCTCACAAAAATAGGTAGTATATTCTTTGGGAACGAAGTGTTCAATAAACTTACCATCTTTACCTTTAGGACGAAAGAAAGACGTCTCTTCATCGTACAGATTTTTCCAGTAATTAGCCCTCTCGCTAAAATATTTATAATCGTCATCTTTGCCCAATGCCTTAGCAAAAGATGCGATACACCAATCATCATAGGTATATTCCAAGGCAATAGAAACGCTCCAATGTCCTTTATTCTTATCGTCCATGGGCACATAACCATATTTTCTATAATCAGGTAAGTTCCAGGCATCGCTCATGGCGGTAGCTTTACAGGCTGCATATGCTTTTTCTGCATCCATAGCAATTCCTTTAAAATAAGCATCTACAATAACGGGAACAGAATGATAACCGATCATCATATTGGTTTCGTTTCCTGCGAAACTCCAAACAGGTAACAAGCCCGTTTCATTGTAATGGCTCATAAAAGAACCCACCATATCCTCTACCCGATCCGGAGTAAGGATAGTATACAGAGGATGTGCAGTGCGATAAGTATCCCACAGTGAGAAAGTCTCTAACTTATCATAACCAATAGCCTGATGGTACTCACCATCGGCACCCTTGTACCAGCCATCCACATCGGAATGTAACGAAGGCGTTAAGAAACAATGGTACAGATTGGTATAGAAAATTACTTTTTGCTCATCGGTTCCTTCAATATCAATCAAGTTTAATTGCTTTTCCCATTTGGCATTTGCATCCGCAACCACCTTATCAAAATCCCAATGATTACATTCGGCCTGCAGGTTTTTCTTTGCCCCATCAATAGAATAAGAAGAAAGAGCTAATTTGATCAGTATCTCTTCTTTTTCCTGCGAAGCAAATGTAATTACCGCTTTTGTTTTAGTGGCCTTTACCTCATTGGCATCAACCTTTTTACCATCGGCATAAAAATCAATCTGCGAAACAGGTCTTGAGAGCTTCATTACAAAATGCTCACGTTGATCTGGAGCCCATCCTTTAGAATAACGATAACCCACAATGGTGTTTTCATCCTCTAATTCCAGATAAGTCTCAACGGGATTATCCCAGTTGAGTTTATACCCCAGGTCAATCAGTATTTTCGATGCCTCATCGTTAGGAAAAGTATAGCGATGCATACCCACGCGTTCTGTTGCTGTTAGCTCAGCTTTAATGCCCGAACTCAACAAATCGACTGCATAATACCCCGGTGAAGCTTCCTCTTTATCGTGACTAAACATGGAATAGGGACGATACTCATCCTGATCAGGCCATAGATCCTTAGTAAATCTGCTATTGTATGGCATAAGCAGAATGTCATATAGATCACCGGCTCCTGTTCCTGTCAGGTGCTTATGACTAAATCCGCCAATGGTTGAGTCCGGCCAGAAATAACCTGAAATACGATCCCAACCCGGCAAGCCATTATCGGGACTAAGCTGCACCATTCCAAAGGGCACGACAGCCCCAGGATAGGTATTTCCGGGTCCATCTGTTCCTATAAACGGATCGACATACGAAGTCAATGTTTTTTCAACTTCTTGGTTTGTAGTTTGACAAGCTAAAAAGCCAACTACCAGCAATAATAAAATAAATATTCGATTCATTTTTATACTTATTAGAATCTATTACAAAAACCACTTAGTCACTTAGAACACTTAGAAACACTTAGAAACACTTAGAATAACTTTGTGTATCTCAGTTTACATAGTGCCTTAGTGGCATAAATTACACTTTAGCAGTATAAAATTATATTGAATTATTCTTAAACAATTCAATAATTTCAGGGATACGACCGTATAGCAATTCCTTCTACGGCATCTGCTGCACCCTAATACACTACCTCTTTTCCTTCTTCATCGTGAAGATTACAAAAAACACTTAGTCACTTAGAGCACTTAGAATAACCTTGTGTCTCTCAGTGTACTTAGTGCCTTAGTGGCATAAATTACACTTTAGCAGTATAAAATTATATTGAATTATTCTTAAACAATTCAATAATTTCAGAGATACGACCGATAGCAATTCCAACTACGGTATCTGTTGCACCCTAATACACTACCTCTTTTCCTTCTTCATCGTGAAGATTACAAAAAACACTTAGCCACTTAGAGCACTTAGAATAACCTTGTGTCTCTCAGTGTACTTAGTGCCTTAGTGGCATAAATTACACTTTAGCAGTATAAAATTATATTGAATT
>JBFHKL010000183.1:0-8619 GCA_041595375.1 Saccharicrinis sp. | reverse complement strand
TGGCGGTGGGGAACTTGTCGGAGTAGCAAGACGAGGTACCTTTTATGAGCCTGACCCATATGGAATGTTATTTATTCCACAGGGTAGCTTTAACATGGGACCTAACGATCAGGATGCAGCCTGGTCTTTAACTGCACAATCAAAAACTGTATCTGTACGTTCTTTTTGGATGGATGAAACAGAGATAACTAATTCTGAATACCGTCAATTTGTGTATTGGGTAAGAGACTCGATAGCTCGTAAATTGTTGGGAGAACAGTTTGAAGAGTTTGCCATTAGTGAGGATGTTTATGGAAATGAAATCGATCCTCCTTTCCTAAATTGGGATTCGGAAATTGATTGGCAGGACGAAGAGTATGCTGAGGTACTTGATGAGATGTTCTTACCTGAAAACGAACGTTTCTTTCGTAGAAAGGAAATTGATACCCGAAAGTTAAATTATGAGTATCAGTGGGTTGATTTAAATCAGGCAGCTAAAAAAACAAATCGTTATAACTTCGAAACCAAGCAATACGAAGGGGTAGCTCATGATCAAAAAGGCGAAGAAAAAGCCATTACAGATCGTTCTGCTTTCATCATGAATGATATGGTGAATGTATATCCTGATACGCTTTGCTGGATTGCTGACTTCACCTATTCATTTAATGAGCCATGGACTGAGAAGTATTTCTGGCATGCCGGTTTTGATGAATATCCTGTTGTTGGGGTTGATTTCAAACAAGCGACAGCCTTTGCTATCTGGCGTTCGAGATTTATGAATAACTATCTTACCAGTAAAGGACAACCTACAGTGATGGAATACCGTTTGCCAACTGAGGCAGAATGGGAATATGCATCACGAGGAGGATTGGAAAATGCGATTTATCCTTGGGGAGGGATGTATACCCGTAACGATAAGGGATGTTTTCTGGCTAACTTTAAGCCTTTAAGAGGTCGATATGGTGATGATGGTGCTCAAGCGACTTTAGCAGTAGCTTCATATGCGCCTAATGATTTTGGTTTATTCGATATGTCGGGTAATGTGGCAGAATGGACTTCCAGCGCATTTGATGAGTCGGCTTATAGTTTCACTCACGATTTTAACCCTACCTATAAATATAATGCTTTACCTGATGATCCTCATGTGATGAAACGTAAAGTAATACGTGGTGGATCTTGGAAGGATATTGGTTATTTCTTGCAGAATGGAACAAGAACCTATGAATATCGTGACTCTGCAAAATCATATATTGGTTTCAGATGTGTGAGAGATTATATAGGTAACTAATAGATCTACTGATCTTTTAATATTGAATTGTTCAACTTGAACTTATACTAAACTTAAAGAAATATTTTAAACACGATACAGCTATGGGTATTACTGAATTTGTAGAAAGTCCCGGATATAAAAAGGTAATGGGGAAAGTTTATGGAATTGGTGCTTCTGTTGTTATTTTAGGAGCACTGTGGAAAATTCTTCACCTTCCAGGGGCAGCAGGTATGCTAATTGCAGGATTGGGAACAGAGGCGGTTATTTTCTTCTTATCGGCTTTTGAGCCTCCTCACGAAATGCCGGATTGGAGTCTGGTTTACCCTGAGTTAATCGGTTTAGAATCCAAAGGCGCACATGGTGTTGGCGGCGGCGGCGGGGGTAGTGAACTACAAGCACTGATACAAACAGGTAATATCGATCAGAAAACGGTAAGTGAGCTTTCTGATGGCATAAAAAGATTAGGGGCTACTTCTTCTCAATTAGCCGACTTAAGTGATGCCTCGCTGGCAACACAGAGTTATTTACAGAATATTCAAAATGCTTCGGAATCAGTAGGTAAGTTTGGTAATGTTCAGGCTAAATCAGCTCAGGTGATTGAGGAAAGCTCAAATATATTAGCAGGTTCATATGCGGCCACTGCAAGTGTGATATCCGAATCGGGTACTAAAGTGGCCAATGAACTGGTTCAGTCGGGTAAAGTACTTACCAATGAAATGCAGAAGTCGGGGGAAAGTCTTTCGACTGCCTATAGTGATTTAAATGCCACTCTGAAACAAGATATTCAGGGAATATCAGAGAATGGTAAAAAATATAACGAAAAGTTATCTGAGGTAAATGGTAATTTGGCAGCTATTAATTCTATTTATGAATTACAACTAAAAGGTTCCAAGGCTCAGGTAGAGGTTTCTGAAGAGGTAACGAGTGGTTTATCTGAAATAAAAGACTATTTTAAGCAATCTGTTGAAGATGCTAAGATATATCGCGATCAGGTATCGCAGTTAAATAAAACTGTAGGGGAGTTGAATACTATTTATGGCAATATGTTAAGCGCCATGAATGTAGGAGGAAATCGCTAAACCCAAAACTTAATCTATTACTAAAAAATAGCGTATTATGAGTGGTGGAAAGTGTCCGGACACCCCCAGGCAGAAAATGATTGGAATGATGTATCTCTTCCTCACAGCCAGGGTGGCTGTAAATGTGTCAGGAGAGTTATTACAGGCCTTTGATGCACTGGATAAAGGTTTTAATCATTCACGTGAAACAGTTGAGAGAAAAAACGAAGTTTTATATACTGAATTTAAAACGGCTAACCAGAATAATCCAGGGAAAGCAGGTAATGCCTGGCAAGCAGCTACTGTTATTAAAGCTGCTGCTGATAGCTTGGTGAATCATATTCAGGATTTAAAAATGAATATTGTTCAAAAAGCGGATGGTCCTGAAGCTACGCCCGATAATTATACTTCTATCAGTAATCAGGATATCGCTGCACAGGTGATGATCACTGAAGATGGTGGTAAGAATAGTGAGGTGTTAAAGGGAAAATTAACTGATTTTAAAGAATTATTGATCAGTTATCTGGATGAAAATGATCCTGCCGATACAACACATATTACAGCTTATAACAGTGTGTTTAATGTGGAGGATATTAAAGGCGAAAAGGATGTAAAAAAATCTTGGCAATCTACCAAGTTTGAACATGTTCCGCTGGCAGCATCTATGGCTATGTTAAGTAAAATACAAGGTGATGTGCGTAATGCAGAGGCCGATATGGTGGCGAATATATTTAGTAGCATTGATAAGGATTCATACAAGTTTGACCAAATAAAGTCGGTTGTTAAGCCTTATAAGACTACCATATTAGAAGGTGAAACCTATGCTGCAGAATTGTTTATGGCAGCTTATGATCCTAATATTGTTCCTAAAATTGAGATTGACGGTGTTAAGTTAACGAACATTGTGGATGGTAAGGGAATGTTGGAATTAAAAAAGCCGGTGGGTGAATATAGTTGGAAAGGATATATTTTTATGCCTTCACCAGATGGTTCATCGGATATTCCACATGAAGTAAGTGGTGAATTCCAGGTGGTTAAGCCTAATGCAGTCATCTCACCTATTAAAATGAACGTATTTTATGAGGGCGTAGATAACCCTGTTGCGGTTTCTGTTCCAGGCGTGGCTGGAAGTAACTTGGATGTGAGAATGACCAATGTGAGTACGCGGAGAAAAGGAACTGATTATATTGTTAAGCCTAATCCCGGATCAGCAGGAAAAAATTCTATGGTGTCGGTTTATGCTAACATCGAAGGGAAAAGTAAATTTATAGGTAAGCAGGAGTTTCGTATAAAAAGGGTACCTGACCCAGTGGCTGTAGTAGCTGGTAAAGAAGGAGGTAAAATAGTCAGAAATGTGCTGGCAGCTCAAGCTGTAGTAATGGCCGAAATGAAGGACTTTGACTTTGAGTTGGAATACAAGGTAACAGGTTTTAATGTTTCTGTTCTTAAGAATGGTTTTATTCAGGATGCACGATCTAACGACAATCGTTTTACAGAAGAGCAAAAAGAGCTGATTAAAAATACGCCACGCTCTTCAAAGGTACAGATTGAAGATATTAGAGCAAAAGGACCTGATGGCAGAACCAGAAACCTGGGAACCCTGACATTTGTATTAGATTAAAAATAAATTTGAGTAAAAATAAGGAAATGAAAAAATTGTTCTTTTTAGTTGTTATGTTTCTTTTTGTAGCAGGAGCTGCTACAGTGGATGCACAGAATGTTTTGGACGGTATTTATCCGGCAGAGCATGTGGCAAATCGCAAACCAATTCCTTACACACATGTTAGGGAAGCAGATGTGATGTGGGCCAAAAAAGTTTGGAGAATCATTGATTTGCGTGAGAAAATTAACCTTCCATTGTACTATCCATTGGAAACTATGGATAATAGAATGAGTTTAATTCAGCTACTGTTGCAAGGCATTCAGTACGAAGGCTTAACAGCTTACTCAACTAAATATGAAGACGAATTTAAGGTAGAGATGACCTACGAGCAAGTATTGCAGGAAATGGGTGCCGTTGAGGAGACCATGGATGTAGTACAAGCTGATGGTACCTATCAGGAACAAACGATAGCTGGTGAAGTGCGACCAGAACAGGTAAAGCAATTCTTGGTTAAAGAAGTTTGGTTTTTCGACCGTAATTATTCCCGTTTAGATGTTCGTATTATAGGTCTTTGTCCTATACTTGAATATTCTAAAGGCGATGGTAGTGGAGACGAGCAAATAGTAAGAAAGCAGGCTTTCTGGATTTATTTTCCTCAGGCCAGGGATATTTTTGCCCGTCACGAGGTGTTTAATGCCTTTAATGATTCACAGAGAAGAACTTTCGATGATATTTTTATGAAAAGATATTTTGGCAGTTACATTGTTCGTGAGTCTAACGTGTATAACAACCGTAGAATTGATCAGTATGCTGTTGGCATGGAAGCCATGATTGAGTCTGATAGAATTAAAAATGATATTTTTAATTTCGAACACGACTTGTGGGAATTTTAAAGAAGAACAAAGAACAATATATAAAAAAAGGAGTATCGCGAGATACTCCTTTTTTCGTTTTATAGTTTTGTCTTTATTCAGTAAACTGGGAGGCAATATCAGCCGAAAACTGTCTGATGTGTTGCTCATTGGTCTTTGGGCAAATCAGTAAACAGTTATTTGATTCTGCAATGATGTAATCTTTTAAGCCTTGTATCACCGCCTTTTTATGCTGTGGCAGATTTACCACACAGTCCGATGAATCATACATCAGTACTTTTCCGGTGTTCAAGGCATTGTTGTTTTCATCTTTACCTGAATGCTCAAATAACGACGACCAGGTGCCCAGATCGCTCCATCCAAAATCTGCTGTTAACACACAAACATTATCGGCTTTTTCCATCACTCCATAGTCAATGGAAATATTATCGCAGTCGGCGTATATATTTTCTATGGCCTTCTCTTGATCAGAAGTGTTTATTTTATCTTCTAAACCATCAAATAAAATTTTTACATCAGGTAAATAGGTATTGAAAGCTGCGTCAATAGCTTTTAACGACCAGATAAATATGCCTGAATTCCAGAAAAACTCACCGCTCTCGAAAAATATCTTGGCTAACTCAAGGTTGGGTTTCTCCGTAAAGGTTTTCACAGGTTTTATTTCTCCAATAGCATTGTCTTTGTCCTCTGTAATCTGAATATAACCATATCCTGTTTCGGGACGGTGAGGTTTAATACCCAGAGTTAATAGAGAATTGTTGTTTTTTATAAAGTCAATTCCTTTGTTAATAATCCTTACAAACTCCTCCTGTTTTAAAATCAAATGGTCGGCAGGAGTCACTATGACTGAAGCCTTGGGATCATGTTTCTTTATCCAGGCATTGGCATAGGCAATGCAAGGTGCTGTATTTCTTCTGAAGGGTTCTGTTAATACTTGTTCGGCTTGTAATTGGGGCAGTTGCTCCAATACTATTTTTTTGTACTCTTTACTGGTGACTACGATAAAGTTTTCAGGTGAACAGATGGGTAAAAAGCGATCGAATGTTTGTTGTATCAATGTTCTTCCCGTCCCCAGAATATCTAAAAATTGCTTGGGAGTCTCTTCCCGGCTGATAGGCCAGAACCTGCTCCCAATTCCTCCTGCCATAATTACACAATACGTGTTGTTTGTCATTAGTGATTAAGTTTATACGTTTTCTTTTTCTATAATTTTCTGTTCGTGAATTTACCTAAAAAGTAGAATAATAAAAATGCTTTCTGTACTTATCGTTTAATAATTTTGTATATCCATGGCCTATTTCCTTTTAAAGTTATTATTTTTAGCGAAAATAAAATTTATGGGATATCTTTTTCATTTGGGGAAATACTTTCTGTTTTTAAAAAGAGTTTTTTCCAGACCAGAAAAGTTTAGGGTATTTATAAAGCAGATTTTTCGCGAAGGAGTAAAGCTGGGAACTGATTCGATTGGGATAGTAGCTATTATATCTGTTTTCATGGGTGCTGTTATCACCCTGCAAACAGCTTATAACCTCGATTTGGCTTTTATACCTAAGTATACCATCGGACTGGCAGCCAGAGAGTCTGTGTTATTGGAGTTTTCCTCGACCATAGTGGGCTTGATTCTCGCGGGAAAGGTAGGATCCAGTATTGCTTCGGAAATAGGAAGTATGCGTGTGACAGAGCAAATTGATGCCATTGAGATTATGGGGATTAATTCCTCGTCTTATTTGGTGCTGCCAAAAATTGTGGCCTTTGTTTGTATCATGCCATTTTTAACTATTATTAGCATGGGCATTGGTATTGGAGGCGGCTGGTTGGCAGGTCATCTGTCGGGCGAGGTTCCTTCTGCTGATTATATTTATGGTATCCGTTTTGCTTTTAATCCTTTTTACATTACTTATTCGTTAATCAAATCAGCTGTTTTTGCCTTTCTGATATCTTCTATCTCCTCTTATCAAGGTTATTTTGTAGATGGTGGATCGCTTGAGGTGGGTGTGGCAAGCACCAAGGCTGTGGTGGTGAGTAGTATACAAATCTTATTGTTTAACCTCTTGCTTACCCAATTATTATTGGCATGATAGAAGTTGAAAATATAAATAAAAGTTTTAACCATAAACAGGTCCTTTTCGATGTTTCGGCCACCTTTGAGGCAGGCCATACCAATTTAATCATCGGACAAAGTGGACATGGTAAAACGGTGCTTTTAAAATCGATAGTTGGATTGCATACCATCGACTCAGGAAAAATATTATATGATGATCAGTTGTTTTCGGGGATGAACTTTAACACCCAAAAAGCAATACGTAAAGAGATCGGTATGCTTTTTCAGGGATCAGCGCTCTTCGATTCTCTTACTGTGGAAGAAAATGTTCGTTTTCCGCTGGATATGATTTCGACCATGTCGGTGGAAGAGAAAACGGAGAGAGTGAATTTTTGCCTTAACAGGGTTAAACTCGAAAATATAAATCATCTCTATCCCTCCGAAATAAGTGGTGGAATGCAAAAACGGGTGGCTATTGCTCGCGCTATCTCTCTTAATCCTAAATATTTATTTTGCGATGAGCCAAATTCGGGTCTCGATCCTAAAACAGCTATTGTTATTGATAATCTGATTTATGAAATTACCAAGGAGTATGGGATTACCACGATTATCAATACCCACGATATGAACTCGGTAATGGCTATTGGTGAAAAAATAATTTATATTTATGAAGGACATAAGCTCTGGGAAGGTAATAAAGAAGAGATTCTTACTGCCACCGAGAAACAATTAAATGATTTTGTATTTGCTTCGGAGCTTTTTAAGCGCGTAAAAAAATATCATAACTCGTGAGCATAAGGCCAGGGCAATGAAAAAAATAGATGTAAATAGTACCTTTGAAAAGTACAGGTTGTCTCCTGCGGAATGTCAGCAGTATTTGTGTGATGTGCTTCATAGTCTTTCATCAATAAATGCTATTCAGCTGGAGTTCCCACAAGAGATACGTATAGTTACTCTGAAAGAGTTTCAGGTTCAACAAAAAAACATTTTTCATTTATTTCCTTCTGTTTTTAAGAAGATTATTGGCGACACCCACTACAAAGCCTCCTTATATAATCAATTACAGTGTAAGCTTTCGGGTATTCCTTTTAGCATTTCTCCCTCCGGTCATATGATGTTGGGTACTTTGTCGGGCATGGATATTAGTTTTATCATACAGCTGCTCATTTATATCTCGGAAACAAATGCGGATTCATATGCTGAAGAGTCTGAGCTCCCAGGTTCATCATCAGCCCAATTCCTGAAGCATGAAATACATGATAACTATAGCTGGGGCGAATATGTGGATTTTGTAGATAGGAGCTATGATCAATATAAACACACGCAGCTGCCGCCCGATAAGTTTCATTTACTCTTCAATTCTTTCTGTCAGCATACTTTTGACATAGGAAATAAGGCCTTTGATGCTTATATGCAGACAAGAGACTGGCGTAAGTCATGGAGTGAGGCAATTGCTGGTTTTATGATGCACTTGCCAGGGATTAATGAATCACTAGCCACTAAAGCTGCTACTATCTTATTGGATTAGGGAAATCAAGGTTAAAGGTAAACAAGGTTAAAGTTTTCAAGGGAAAAAGCCCCCACCGACTCCCCCAATAGGGGAGAGATAGCACGGTGTTATTAAGGATAAAGAATTTAAGTAGAAAGGTATAAGTTTAAAGTATAAAACTTCGAGTTTGAACACTCGGCCTCAGTAACGCAGACGGGGAACCCATAGCTGCAATAATCAGGTAAAAAAGGATGCTGTTTGAGCGACGCAGGAGGGATACCGATTGTATAATGAAATGAGCTTTATC
>JBFHKL010000182.1:0-8677 GCA_041595375.1 Saccharicrinis sp. | reverse complement strand
TGCATATTGCGGGTTAAACTCCGGAATACCTGTCCGGTTTAAATCGGAATGGGTGTCCGTTTTGCTCCGGATTTTGCACTTGATAGATAGTGTTGCTAGGATAGAAAAAACTACTTCTATTACAAATCCATCCCGGCTCCATTTAATTTCAACCATTGAACATGACTTTCGTAATTCGGAATTACTTTATCTATTTCATTCCAAAAGGCTTGCGTGTGATTGTTGTGGATTAAGTGAACCAGTTCATGCACAACAATGTAATTAAGTACATCAATTGGAGCCATGGCACATTTCCAATGAAAATTCAAGTTTCCTTTGGTGCTACATGATGCCCAACGATGTTGAAGCTCCATAACTTTAACATCATTGGGATTTACCCCAATTTGACCTTTATAACGGGCTAATATTGGATGTAGCTTTTCATTGAGTTTTTCTTTGTAAAATTCGACAAATAACTCCTTTGCTTTATCTTGAAACTGCTTAGGTAACAAAAATCTGCCATTTTTAAGAACCAGTTTTTTATCACCTTCATTTACAAATGAAAGTCGATAATTACGCCCTAAATAGAGAAACGATTGACCATTCACATACTCGCGGTTAGTTTTTTTATCATTAAGCTGCTCCCATTCCGCCAGGTTTTTGTGAATTTGATATTCCTTTGATTTTAACACCTGCATTAATTCATCCTCAGAAATATTCTCAGGCACTCTTGCAGAAACAGAACCATCTCTTTCAATAAAAATACTGATGGTTTTACGTTTACTTTTTATGATTTTAATATCTATACCTGAAACAATCATTCCTCTCCTGTTAATTCCTGATGCCTAAGCTTTGCAAGGTTCATTACTTCAATACTAATCTTCTCATGCTTATCTGATATAGCATCAACTTCAAAGAAATCCAGCATGTCATCTAATTCTCCTTGTAGTTTTCTTATTTCCGAATCTCTGCTTTTCCAAAAATTTGGCTTGCTAATAGCATCCTTTAATAATTCCACAACTTCACTTACCAATCTTTTAACGGCTTCTTTGTCTTCATCAGAGATTTTATCATCGCCAAAGGCATTCATAATTATAATATCATAGAATGGAAGTTGCTGCTCTGTTAAGCCTGACTCTTTAGCTTCTTCTTGTCTGCCTTTTACAAGGTCATCTCTCATTCGGTCAAATTCTTCAACTATGGTATCCCAGTTTCCTTTATAACGCTCTAATATTTCCTCCATTCGTTGTAAGAAACGTTTATATAAACCGGGGTCTTTTTCCATATTCACCTTAATGTGCCTACGGATAGCATGTTCCATTTCTGAAGCCTTTGACTTGGAGTTTTTACCAAACTTATCAACCTCTTTCGGAAAATCATCAGATAATAAACTGACTGGCGGAATCTTACTATTGATACTTAGTGTTTCTAAGTATTTATCAATCATTTTTCGAACCTTAGCTTTTGCCCATTTTAAATCCAAAGTTGCATCCTTATAGCGGTTACGCATTCTAACCAATAGATAACCAAACCGTTTGGCAGGGATGTAATAGTCTTTTGCTGTATCCGTATTGAAAAGCAAATCAAGGCTATCAAAAAAGGCTTTTAAATAAGTGTCAAACTGCGCTCTAAAAGGAATGTCCCCGGCTAGTTCAATACAACTTTCAGCGAGGTTGAATTCTTCATCTTTGTCGGGCATTTTTTGCTCAACAAAAGCCTTGAATTTACCAATCCCTCTATCCTCAAAAAGCTGAATTAGTCTGTTATATCTAGCTTCTAATACCGGAATTTCCTTGTTAATATCCCTAAAATATTCAAGCAACTCTTTGATATCCTTTTCATCTTCGGCTCCCCAAATCTTTAACGCATCTTTCAGGTGATTAGAAACTCCGTAGTAGTCAACCAAAATACCATGTTTCTTTTCACCTTTAGTTCTGTTAACCCTTGCAATGGCTTGAAGTAAGTCATGCTCTCGAATATTTTTATCGAGATACATTACTTGTGCAATTGGTGCATCAAACCCGGTTAATAATCGGTCACATACACATAAAAAAGCTACCCCTGTTTCCGGTTTTAAATAATTCCCATATTCATCAGTTGAAAAATCAAAATCTTTCTTAAAGTTATCAACTGCATTTAGTTCTTTAGCCTTCTTGCGTACTGCACTTATATATGCTTCTTCATTATTATCTTGTTTTGTTACAACGGTACAAGCATCAATAAATTCAATTTGCTTAATGAGCTCTTCATCTGGTTCTGCTTTGCTTTTTTCAAGCTCGAGTCGCTTTTGAAGAGCCTCGGCTATTAGGTATTGATATCGTGCTGCTGCTAATACCGAGCTAGCCACAACCATGGCCTTATAACCATTTGGAAGAATTTCATCTACATAATGATTGACCAGGTCCGTCGCAATATCACGCAGGCGATCCATGCTTTCCAAATAGGCTTGCATAGTTCCATAGCGTTTTTGTATTTCTTCCTTCTCTTCTTTGGTACGTTCACAAAATTCATCTTCAAATGCCCGGTCAAATTCTTCCTTATCTACAATTTTATCCTTAGTTGTTTTACCTTGATAGATTATATCCAGGGTAGCTCTGTCATCGACTGCTTGTCTGATTTTGTACGTATCAATAAATTCGCTTGTCCCTCCAAAGCGTTCATGAGTTTTCTTTTTGTGCCTATCGGTTAGTAAAGGAGTTCCTGTAAATCCGACAAATGCAGCATGAGGAAACCCTGTAAATAAATTATCTCCCATTTCTCCTCCTTGAGACCTATGAGCTTCGTCAATTAAAACCAAAATTCTGTCCGATGGATTCACAACATCGAAAGGTTTAAATTCAGGAACAACACCTTCGTCAACAAAGGCTTTCATTAAAGCTTTTGAGTGTCCTATTTCCTCTTGCACAAGCTTATGAATCATTAGCATATTCAGGTTAGACGAGTCGTTTGATAACTTCTTATAAAGCTCCTTCCGACTGCTTACAATATATTCTTTCTTAAATTCATTGGTTAAATATGCATCATCTGACAATTGTGTTTGCAAATCTTTACGGTCGACACACATAATTACCTTATAATCTTTAAGGTCTGACAGCGATCGTAGTTTTCTTATTAGGAATATCATGGTAAGAGATTTGCCGGAACCTTGGGTGTGCCATACCACTCCTGAGCGCTCTTTACCGGAGGTACCTTCACGCAATCGTTCAATAATTTTACCTACAGCTCTGTATTGTTGGTAGCGGCAGATAATTTTGGCTGTAAAGCCACTATCGAAGGTTTTGTAAAGTGTAAAATGTTGCAATATATCAAGCAGTATTTCTTTATTCAGCATGCCGTGGGTCATTACTTCCTGACGAACCTCCGGCTCTCTTTCAATACCAAAATTCCCATATCGTACCTGCTCTTCCGCTACATAGCTACAAATATCAATGGTTTTATATTCTTTCGGAAAAATATCTTTCCAGTTCAGGTAATATTCAAAATCGCCGGTAATAGTACCACAGCGTGCCTCTATACCGTGCGTAACTACCGAAAACAGGTTGTAATGAAATAAACGCTCGTCACCTTCTTTAAAACCGAAATCGTCACCACGGGTATTGGCATAACGCTGAATTTGCTTAACCGCATCGGAAAGCGGATCGCTTACATCCACATCTTTGCACTCAATAACTATTATTGGCAGGCCGTTTAAGAACAAAACAATGTCGGGTATTATACCTTCTCGTGGACCACCGGGAGTAATTACCCTAAACTGATTGATTGCGATAAAACTGTTGTTATTCCAGTTTTTAAAGTCAATTAGTTTGACTAATACATTAGTGTCACCTGTAACCTCATTTTTAGCTACGGTTGTTTTTGTTTTGCCTATTAAACGCTCAAAAACCTGTGTATTAGCTTCCAATAGTGATAATGCACCACGTTCTGATGAAGTGATTTCATCATGTAAATCATCTAGCTGCTTGTCGCTTAGCCATTCGGAGCCGTCCACTTTATTAATACGCTTAACAGACTCCTTGAATACTTCTTTCAAAGTAATTTCTTTAAAGTTACTTCTGTAACTTTTACCTGGGTCTTGTGGAATACCAAAACCATGTTCAACGATATCCCAACCTAATGAGTGAAGTTTTTCTAAAAAGGGTTTTTCAACGTTTTTGTATTCAGCCATGGTTTACTCGTTTATATTTAAGTATTTTTTTAAACAATCGATCATATACTTCTGGTGTTGAGAAGCAAGATCGTCATTCCACAATTCTTTTTCATAAATTAAATCCATTTTTAATGAATCCAATTTATAGCTATTATTGTTTTTGAAACGCTGCCTTTTTTCGTTATATGGTAAATTACTGTACTCTGAATTTATACTTCTGGATACCAATGCTAAATTGCCAAAAGTATTTAGTACAGATGCCGAAACACGGTTTTTATCTGTTTCTTTTGGGTGTTGCGGAGATATATGCTCTACTGAGTTCTTTGCAGTCATTCTAAATTTTCTCCAGCGCTCATCTTTGTCTTTGTGTAAAGACCACAAAACAAATTCAAGCTTATAAAACCAGTAATGCGGAAAATCAACTCCTAAACTTTTATTTAAATCCTCTAAGTTTATGTTCTCCACAAGAATACCCTTCATTTCATCTTTGGTTCTTTCAATTAAGGAACCACTATGGCTCGATGTAAAAAGTTTATTATCTAACCGCTTCAAATATTCAAACAATTCGCTGTGCTCGTTTTTTTCAAGTGCCTTTAACAAAAATGGGGTTAGCCAATATTGGGTTGTCATTTCCTGAGAGTGGTATAACATACTTTGCAATAATGCCAAGCGCTCGTTTGAATCCGGCTTTTGTCTTTGCAAATAGTATCTTCCATCACTATTTTGCTTATTCAATCTACATATTAAATGAATATCTTCATTTTCTTCATTCACCCATTTAATAACATGTTTATCAAATGCATATCGTACTTTCCATAAAAGGGAAAGAAATGCTTTAATCTCCTCCTCTTGCTCTGTATCTGATAACTCTTCCAATGGCTTAAAAAAGCAATCCTCAAATGTTTGCAGAAGTTCTTTTTCCTTTATCCGGGGAATGTCTGATTTATTGTGCTGATGATTATAAATCCGCAGTGTATGAAGCAAAAGCATAGGGAACGAAATAATACTTCTTACATCTTCCGATTCGTAATCATTTTCTGTTTTGGTAGTTGTTTCTTCTTCTGTTTCTGCATAAAGAATATCAAGTAAGGCAATTGATTTCGATTCAGCACAATCAGAAGATAAGGCTTCTAAAATACATTCGGGAGAAGCGAGTTGTTCCTTCCCCCCATTCTCAAAATAATCCTGAATTCTTAAACCGGTTTCTTCCTTTATGTTTTTTTCAACATAGGAGTTCATAAAGGAACAGGCACTCCACAAGTAACCATATTTTATTCTTTCGTTATGATTTGTGATTTTTGATAACAATGAAGCTTTTAATATTTCATGGTGCTGCAATTGAACTCCCCTGTTGTTGATTACTTCAAACAACTTATTCAAATCGGTCTTATTAGGTACTTCGGTAAAAATCAGTTTGACCTTCTCAAAAATAAAGGTGGTAAAATCGTGAATATTTTGATTAGCTTCTTCTTTTTTAAAGTACTCACTCTTTAAACTTTTTATAATAGCCAGTGCATCTTCAATGTTACTCAACTCATCAGATTCGGAATGAAGCGTGTTATCGGCATCTTCCAATACTGCATTAAAAAAATTAGTGGCGTGGTCTCTAATAGAAAAATTTATACGGAGAAGTGCTTCGTTTTCACTGGTATCGAGGGTATAATTATTTAATGCATTTCGTAACACAATGCTCATTAACCAAAGCGTTGTAAATCGTTGCTGACCATCAATAAGGTCGAACAAATGCGTAAAATTTCCGCTTTTATTTTTTACGACCAGAACACCGCCTAAAAAGAAAATTTCTTTTTTGCTTTCCCAGGCCTCAAATAAATCGGCAAACAACACTTTTATTTGTGCTTCTTTCCAAACAAATAAACGCTGATAAATGGGAATATTAAAGAAATACTTTTTTTGAACTATCTCTTTAAGCGTTATTAAACCAGAATCGATATCTACCATGTTTTTCTGTTTTTTAATTCGTGTTCTGCTTTAGAGTAGTAGGTAAGTACACTCTCTAAGTAGCGTTTTTGTACTCCATTTTTCATCGCTGCATAATCAACTTGGTACATTTTATCAATATCAACATTGTTTTCAAAAAACGAGAGAACCTCCTCGGATATATAAGCCTGATCAATTACATCAAGCAAGTTCAGATTTGAATCTCTGAAAAACTTTAATGCAGCCTGCTTAAATATGTATTTCTTCTCTATTCGAACAGCTCCTATAGCATAATCAAGTTTGTGCGCAAACTCAACAATTTTGTGTGTATGAAACTTGTCGTAGTACATACTGATGCAAAGCACAAACACTTCCTTTAAATAAACCGATATGTGTTTGTATACTTCGCTGTAAAGTTTTTGTACTTGCTGTATTTGGGCATCTTTATGCCTGTGTCCGTTGAATAGTTCATGAACCAGCTCTGCATATTTTTCGGCGTATAAAAAGAAATTCAAACCCTTTGAAATGGGTTGACGCATTAAAAATGGGAAGTCGCTCGACCTGCCCTGAAAAGCTATAGTTGAACCATGCAACCTAAAACCCATATCGTTTTCTAATTGCAGGTGAGTGGCCAACATGTTGCTCCGGTTTGGATATAGTTCTATTTTATCGATAGATTTTGCGCTAATTGCATTTTTCTGGAACTCCTGTAATAAATAGTCTTGATTTTCGAATTCTATATTTGAGCCTCTCCATTTTCTAGAGCGCCATAAAAAGGTATTAAACAATACATCAATAAAATCGCGCGAACCTGAAATACTATTCTTTAATCTTTCTATTTTTTCCCATCTACGGGCACAGGTGCGTTGAAGTTCCTCATGCTTATTATCAATCTCGCGCAAATGGTAGGCTTTTAAAAAGGCTGTTGGACTAAGTTTTACACCCCGGTTATTACTGGTTTCAAAAAATGTAAAAGCATCGTCTTCTGATTTAGTAACAATAACAGTAAAAGTTAATCTGCTAAATAAGTTTTCAACCTCTTTTAAATCATTTATGTGCTCCCATGCGGTTATAATTTGATGATTGTTTCTTAAACTTTGCTTTGAAAGAGGGGAATTGTATTCCAGGTTGGCTGAATAGGTCAGTGATTTATACTTTTCTTCGGCATGAATAGCAAAATACAATAGCAATAACGTACTAATCCTTTGCTGACCATCGATAATACTGAGTGGCCTTTTCCCATCATCTAACTTTGCCTCTTGCTTATCGTTTTGATGAAACAGCAAGGTTCCCATGTAATAGTTTAAAGGGTTCTCTTTTTTAAAAAACGCTTTTAAATCGTGCAATAACTCCGTTACCTTAGCCGCGGACCAAACATAAGGGCGTTGATATTCTGGAATAACTATTTTATAATCAGCTAATGTAAACAAGCTCTCGAAGTTTACAACCGAAACTTCTAAATTATCACCGTTTTCAATGATATACGCCATATATTATTTTTACTTCCTATTTAATGTATTAGATTACCAGATGCTCAAGATTCTTATCTTAGTCTATCTTATCCATCTTAAAAATCATGTTCAGACAACTACTTCCAGCTTTCCACTTAATAAATCCTGCATTAGACCAGACTTTATTTGGCGGAATTTGGAGAGAGCAGATTGCTCCATATAGATTTTATTTTTTATACTATTTATCCTTTTAATAATTACACTTTGTTCTTTAGCACATGGCTTAATTAATAAGAGTTTTTTCATATTCTCTTGATTAATATTCGTGTTTGCACTTACTGTAGAGACATTAATAAGAGATTTTCTAAACGGAAAACTTCTAAAATATTGATTGTAGAATTCAGGAAGGTAATCTATTTGATTTTCCAATCTGTACCTTATCATAAAACCGCAATAAACTATTGTACCACTGCTAGCAGGAAAAATAGTATTATAACCAACACCTTCTGGTTTTACTGATGAACGAACGAAAATAATATCACCTTCAATAAGTTTGTATATTTCTCTTTCTGATTTATTGGCATTTATCAATCCTAATTTTGACAATTCTAATTTCTCAGGGTAGGCATCAATAATATTTACAAATGGGATTCCGTAACCAAATGAATCTTTATCTTTATTAAGTCCATTCTTAAACTCGCCAACTTCCCCCAACAATTTCACTTCCCACTCCCTCGGAATCCACCCCAGCTCACTTTCCTTATAAAGCTCAGAAGCTTCTTCATATTTTGGGCGAAGCTTGCCAGTGCTTAAATCTATGCCACGGGTAAAAAGATCCTGCATCATCCCTTGCTTAATAGCTTGGTATTTTGCAATGGCTGCTTCTGTTTTTTCTAATACAGCATCGCAGGTGGAGAGAATGCGAGCTATTTTTTGTTGTACAGGAAAAGTGGGGAATTGTATTAAGGTGTCATCAACTAATGATTTACTTAAGTTTGGTTGCCCTGACCCTTGCGCAAGAAATAGAATCTTACTCTTGAGACTAATGAGTTTATAGTACAAAAAAAAATCATCAAGCTCTTTGGGAATTATGGCTAATACCGCTTGATTAGAAGTTGCCTTAATCTTAAGCTTCGAGACTTGGCCAGCAGTAGCTCCATAC
>JBFHKL010000181.1:0-8775 GCA_041595375.1 Saccharicrinis sp. | reverse complement strand
TTAACTAAGTTTATAGTTTATATATTAAAACTAATTTTATAAATTAAATCACTTAACATGAAACGATTTACCTATGGCTTTCTTCTAGCCTTCGTTACTCTGTTTACCCTGAATGTTTATGCAGGTAATAAAGACGATGAAAAAGCACCCTTAGACCCTGAGATCATATACGGTAAACTGGACAACGGCTTCACCTATTACATTCGTAAAAACCAATTACCACCCGAAAGAGCCTATATGTATTTATTGGTTAACGCAGGTGCTATGAATGAAAGCCCAGAGCAAAATGGTCTGGCTCACTTTTGTGAACACATGGCATTTAATGGTACAGAAAATTACCCTGGTCATGATTTACGCAAATACCTTGAATCAAGGGGCATGTCTTTTGGCGGAGGTTTTAATGCCTATACTGCTCAGGATAGAACAGTTTATATGCTTAACCAAATACCAACAACAGACCAGAATTTAATGGATTCATGTTATTTGATTATGCATGATTGGGCAAGTGCTGTTAAATACGAGACTTCAGAAATTGAAAAAGAGAGAGGGGTTATTCACGAGGAATGGAGAGTGAGAGGAGGTGCAAACAGAAGGATGAGAGATGCAACAAACCCCGTTTATTATAACGGTTCAAGATATGCGGAGCATAATGTAATTGGAAAATTAGATGTGATTGACAATTGTGATCCAGATTTATTAAGAAAATTTTATAAAGATTGGTATCGTCCTGATAATGAAGCGATAGTAGTGATTGGAGATGTGAATATTGAAGCTACTAAAGCTAAGATTAAGGCCATCTTTGGTGGCATTGAAAAACCCCAAAAAACCATGGCTGAAATAGATTATTCGGTTCAAGAAAACCAAGGCTACACAGCAGCTGTAGCCACAGATCCAGAGGCAAGTCGGGTAACCATCAACTTAGCAATCAGACAACCCAAAGACACCATAAAAAATATAGGATCGATAAAAAAATCATTTGTGAAGGACTTATATTTTGAAATGTTTGATGCCAGGATTTCAGAATTAACCTCCAAACCCAATCCTCCCTTTATTATTGGTTATGCCTATTACAGTTCATTTAGCGAATATCTGGATGCCTTTAATGCAGGTGTATATCCAATGCAAGATAAACCATTGGAAGGTTTTGCTGCCATGCTCACTGAATTAGAAAGAGTGAAAAGATATGGGTTTACAGCCTCTGAATTAGAACGTGCTAAAATAAAAATGCTATCTGACTCAGAAAAAGCATATAACAACAGAGATAAGCAAGAATCAAGAAAGCTTATTGGTCAAATAATGAATCATTACTACAATGATTACCAGGCTACATCTATAGAATATCGCCATCAATTAAAAAACGATTATTTAACCCATATAACATTGGATCAAGTAAACACATTATCCAACAACTTTTTTAAGGATGATTTTGGTGGTATTGTATTTCATGCACCACAAAAAGAAGGAGTTGTCGTTCCCTCAGAACAGGACTTAATACAAGTTTTAAATAAAGTAAAAAAATCAGAGCTAACTGCTTATGTAGATGATGTGGCAAGTGCACCATTAATTGGCGAACTACCACAGCCTGGAACAATAACTAAAAGTGAAAAGATATCTGCTTTTAATGGTGAAAAATTTACATTATCAAATGGTGCAAAAATAGTATTTAATTACTCCGATAATAAGGATGACGAAATACTATTGACTGCATATAGCACCGGTGGCAAGGCCTTGTATAAGGATGAAGATATTCCATCATTGGAAATTATGAGCAGTGCAGCTACATTTAGCGGATTAGGCGAATTCTCAAAAACACAACTCGATAAAAAATTATCGGGTAAACAAGTAAATTTATCTGCTTACATTAATGATAATGAAGAAGGCTTCAATGGGAGTTCAAATGTTAACGACTTCGAAACTTTACTGCAATTATTACACCTACGCTTTACTGCGCCAAGAATAGATGAAGAAGGTTTTAACGCATATAGACAGAGGTTAGGATCATTTTTAGAAAATCGGAGTCTTGACCCCCGAACTACTTTTTATGATACACTAACTGTTGTGGGTAGTAATTATAACCCAAGGGTTAAGATAGAAGATAAGACCTTTTTTGATGAAGCTGATTACAGCAGAGCTATGGAAATTTATAAAGAAAGAATGGCAGGTGCCAATAACTTTACTTTTATTTTCACCGGAAATGTGCAGGCAGAAACCATGAAACCATTAATTGAACAGTATATTGGTAGCCTACCCTCGTTCAATGTATCAGAGCAAGCTATGGATGATGGGGTGCGTCCTCCAAAAGGAAAAGTCACCCGCCGTTTCTCACGCGAAATGAAAGATCCTCAAGGATACTCACGTATTCAATATTGGGGAGATATGCAGTACAACCTTACCAATGAGTTTAATATGGATGCTCTTAGTTATATACTACGCATGCGTTGTGTAGATCAGGTAAGAGAAGAAGAAGGTGGCACCTATGGTGTAGCTGTATATGGTAGAATTACCAAAGATCCTAAAGAAATATATAGCTTTTTAACTCACTTTAACTGCGATCCGGAGAAAGTAGATACATTAAATACAATAATTTACAAACTGATTGACGAATTTAAAGCCAAGGGACCAACAGAGGAAGAACTTACTGCAACAAAAGAATATTTCCTTAAAATGAAAAATGAAAATCTTAAGGACAACAAAGAATTGCAAACTGCGGCCAAAACTTATTTGGAAGATGGATATTATATTTACGACAATGAACATTATGAAGATATAATTAATAAAATATCTAAAAATTCCATTCAGAAAATGGCACAAGATGTTTTTGGTAATAACGTAATGGAGGTAGTGATGACTCCTCCAATTACCAAAGAATAATAGAATAAAAAGGGATACTGATCATCGTATCCCTTTTCTCTTTACAAGACAAACTCAACATTTATTGTAAATATATTTTACAAGCCAGTGTCAAAATAATTGACACGCTTTAAACCAACCCAAATTATAGTTTGTTGATTATATGATACTTATAAGTTTGGCACTACATTAGTAATAAGCATATGAAATAAATGAACATATGCTTAAAAGAATTCAAATCATACTCTTATTCACCTCTTTCGTATCCTTAGCTTCTAAAGCGCAGGAAAAATGGTCACTTGAAAATTGTATTAACTATGCCATCGAGAATAACCTTTCACACCATTCATTTATAATAGAAGAACAAAACCAGCTATTAAATGTACGTCAGGCAAAGCTAAACTTGTTACCATCTGCATACGCCTATTCTTCTGGTGGATATTACTTTGGACGATCGGTAGATGCCAGTACCAATACTTATACCAATACACAATACTATAGTACATCGGGTTACTTATATGCCTCACTAACTTTGTTTAACGGATTCCAAAAACAAAATAATATCTCGTATTACAAATATCAACTGCATGCTGCACAATGGGATAAAATAAATAATAGTGACGATTTAGCATTTGAAATAGTAAATGCCTATTTCAATGTACTATACTTTAAGGAATTGATACAAATTTCCTATGACGACTTAAAATTAACAGAGATAGAATTAAATAAAGCTCAAACACAAATTGAAATAGGTTTAAAAGCAAAGTCAGATATGGCACAAATGCAAGCCCAGCTTGAGCAGGAAAAACTAAATATTCTTTTATCGGAGAATCAATACGAAGAAGCCAGACAAGATCTTTTTCATAAAATGAATTTTGCGGAGCCAGATCTGAATAAATTCGAAATTCAAGATTTAAATGCAGAACCTCATCTCAACCCAGAAATGCGTACTGATTCGATTTTTGAAATTTTTTCACAATATTCTCCCTTAATAAAGTCGGCCGAGTCAGCATTAAAAGCTGCGCAAAAATATGTAGCCTACGAAAAAGGAGCCTATTTACCCTCTATTAGCGCAACATCATATATCGGCAGTGCCTTTTACGAAACAGATAAAGATGAAAATGGAAATATAACTGCCTTCAACGATCAAATAAATAATAATCAAAGTAAGTATGTAGGTGCAAGTATTACCATTCCTATATTTTATAAAAACACCTACCGAGCGGCAGTAAAACAGGCAAAACTCGACAGAGATATGGCACAGAATAAGCTCGAAAAAGACAAACAGGACATATATTTCGACATTGAAAAAAATGTCAGAGACCTGAAATCAAAATATCAAAAATATATTCAGTCCCAAACAAACAAAGAAGCCAATGAATATTCATTTCTGGTGGCTCAAAAAAAATACAAAGAAGGCTTAATCAACATTATAGACTTGTTACACGTGAAAAAACAAGTTTCCAATGCAAAAAGCCAATTACTGCTTGCTAAAATGGAATGGGAGATAAAAAATAAAACCATACAGTTTTATATGGGAAGTAGATTTTGGGAAGAATAATAAAGGAACATGGTGAAAGGGAGAAAGGAACAGGGGCAAGAGTATAAAACAAAATTAAAAGAACTGCAATTATGGCAATGGATAAAGTAATAGAAAAGAAAAAAGGACTTAAAAAGAAACATATTTTTTGGGGAATAGGGGCTATGCTTTTTATCGCACTTATTTTACAAATATCATTAAGTAGTCACCAAAGTGTTTATCGCACCGAGAAAGATAAACTCACCATTAGCACCATAAGCGATAGTCAGTTTAACGATTATATCACTATCATTGGCCAGGTAGAACCCATCTCGACCATATATTTAGATGTTGAAGAAGGAGGTAAGGTAGAGGAAATTTATATCGAAGAGGGTGAGATGGTACAGAAGGGAGATGTCATTTTAAAGCTGCGTAACACCGATTTAAATACGTCGATTATGAATAGCGAATCACAGTTGGCCTATCATGAAAATGAATTACGTAACACGCAAATTCAAATGGAACAACAACAGATTTCGAACAAGCGCCAAAAAATACAAATTGAATTGCAGGTGGTGCAGGCTAAGCGCAAATACAATCAGTACGATCGCTTGTTTAAAGAGGAATTAGTAGCCCGGGAAGATTATTTACAAGCCAAAGAGGAGTATGAACTGGCCATGAAAGAGCAGGAACTCACCTATCTGAACTTTATTCAGGATTCGATATTCAGAATGAACCAAAAAATCAGAATGGATGAGAGCCTGGATAACACAAAATCCAGCCTACAAATGGCACGCCAACGTTTAGAAAACCTGAATGTGAAAGCTCCCGTTGATGGTCAGTTAGGTTTATTAGATGCTGAGATAGGTCAGTCAATCAATCGAGGACAAAGATTGGGATTAGTGCACGTATTAACCGACTTTAAGATCAATGCAAAAATTGATGAGCACTATATCGATAGGGTAAAAAGAAGTCTGCCAGCCTCGTTTGATAGAAACAATACGGATTATAAACTTAGCGTTAAAAAGGTTTATCCCGAGGTACGAGAAGGCCAATTTGAAGTAGATTTGATTTTTACTGGCGAACGTCCTGAGAAAATACGAACAGGTCAAACCTACCATATTAAACTGGAACTGGGTCAGGCCGAGCAAAGCATCTTGATTCCACGCGGTGGCTTTTTCCAAAGCACAGGCGGCCAATGGGTATATGTACTCAATAAAACAGAAACAGAAGCCATTAAGCGCAACATAAAGATAGGCAAACAAAACCCAAAATATTACGAGGTAATTGAAGGACTTAAGCCCGGCGAAAAAGTTATTACATCAAACTATGATTTATTCGGCGAGAATGATAGGATTGTTTTGAAATAGCTTAGTGCAAAGGGGGATTAACAAGGAGCAAAGACATACATAAGGATTAAGTAGTTATATTAAAATATTTACTATTAAGCCAAAAACAAATATGATGAATTTTAGATTTATGAACCTTGAAATTTGGAAAGAAGCTAGCATGGTTAATGACATACATTTTGATTTAGCGGATAAACTTTCTGAAGCAAATAGTTATAGAGTTGCAGAGCAACTAAGAGCAGCCTCTCTAAGTATTTCTAATAATATAGCAGAAGGTTCAGGTTCATTTTCAGATAAGGATTTTGCTAATTTTTTAAATATAGCAAGAAGGTCAACTTTTGAATGTGCAAATATTATTTGCCTTTTATCAAGAAGAAATTTTATAAGTAAGCAAAAATTAAAACAGAATTTAGACGAATTAGATATCTTAAGTGGAAAAATAACAAATTTTAGAAAAACACTTTTAAAGGCGTAAAGTCAACTAAATAATGAACTAAACGCCATGTTAGTGGTACTATGCCCAGAGCACTGTACTCTATGCTAATAATAAACTAAGCGTCTTGCTATTTGCCCAAAGCACTTTGCTCTGCGCTCTAAACTTTTAACTGATGATAAAAACAGAAAACCTAAAAAAAGTATTCCGCACCGAAGAGATTGAAACCAGTGCGCTGAACAGTGTTAACCTTCATATTGAAAAAGGAGAGTTCGTCGCTATTATGGGACCTTCAGGTTGTGGTAAGTCAACATTAATGAATGTAATTGGATTATTGGATAACCCTACTGACGGGTACTATTATTTCGATGGAACAGAAGTAGGACATATGAAAGAACGTAACCGTACCCAACTACGTAAAGGAAACATTGGCTTTGTATTTCAGAGCTTTAACCTTATTGATGAACTCAACGTATTTGAAAATGTAGAACTGCCCCTCATCTACCTAAAAATGAAAGCCAGCGAACGTAAAAAAATGGTTGAAAAGGTACTGGACAGGATGAAGATTGGTCACCGTCGTAAGCACTTCCCTCAACAATTATCCGGTGGACAACAGCAACGTGTAGCCATTGCCCGAGCCGTTGTGGCTAACCCCAAACTTATACTTGCCGATGAGCCAACAGGTAATCTGGATTCTAAAAATGGTCAGGAAGTGATGAACTTACTCACTGAGCTAAACCGCGAAGGCACCACCATAGTAATGGTAACCCACTCTATGCGCGACTCGGAATATGCTCATCGTGTAATTAACCTGTTTGATGGTCAGATTATTACTGAAGAAAAGAAAAAGGAGATTGGAGAAATGGCGATGATGTAAATGACGCATAAGAAAAAGACAATCAATTATAAAACATAAGCACAACCAATCTTATTATGTTACAAATTAAACTAATTGTAAAAGCAATATTAAAAAACAAGATGTTAACTGGATTAAACATCTTCAATTTAATCATTGCCTTTACCGGAATAATCATTTTAAGCTTATATGTATCTTTTGAACAAAGCTTTGATAATTTTCATCAAAACAAGGATAATATATATCGTGTAGAAACTCCTTTGTACGGAAGTAACTTACCCTTGCCCATTCGTAAATCTGTTGAAAATAACATTCCGGAAATAGAAAAGATTACCACATTATGGTTTAACCATTCTGCCATAAGCACAGAAGAACTTACTTCTCAGAACGTGACATTTCAGTCCACAAATTTAATGACGGATAGTTCGTTTTTTAAGATCTTTTCTTTTCCTCTTGTGATAGGTAATCCTAAAGGTCTTTTATCAAGGCCGAATACAGCCATTCTGACGCAAACATTAGCCCATAAACTATTTGCAGAAGCTAATCCGGTAGGCAAAAATATTTTGGTAACAGGTAAAACATATACTGTTGTTGGAGTAATGGAAGACTTTCCCGATAATTCAAGTTTTAAGGCAGATGTTCTTACGTCTTTTGCCACTAAATTAAGTTATGAGCCTACTATGATGGATGATTGGAGCGAATGGAGTTTTCAATTTTTTGTGCAACTAAAACAAAACACCAATACCAATTTACTTGCTACCAAAATAACAGAGCTGGAGAATGTTAAAGATTTTGTTGAAGAAATGAAATCTCGTTATACTGAGGGTAAAGTAATTCAGTTTACATCATTGGAACAAATTCATTATATAAAGGATACAGAAAACTTTGCCTACATCAATAAAAAAGTATTAAATATTCTTCTGCTATTAATTGTGGTACTGGCAGTTATGGGTATTTTTAATTTTATCAATTTTTCTACATCACTAGCCCCTTTAAAAGCCAAATCCTTATCCATATTTCGAATTCTGGGAGGAAAGCGAATTAATTCAATGCGCAACATCATAGTAGAATCCATTTTCATTTCAATTATGGCGCTTATCCTGGCTTTAATTCTTCATGAACTCAGCTATTCCTTTATTCAAAATCTATTTAAGGTAGAAGGATTATCCTTATCGGGACGCTACCATTATATTCTATGGTTTATCCTTTTTGCTGTTGTTTTTGCCGTTTTAGCCGCCCTATATCCATCCATCTATATCACATCACCCTCTTTATCTCAAACAGTAAAAGGAAATGCCTATTTTAAAAACAAAGGCAAGGGTGTTCGTAATACATTTATCCTGGTTCAATTTGTGCTAACCATAACCTTGGTATCTTCTGCATTTGTTATTGAAAAACAATTAAACTTTTGGTCATCATACAACATGGGTATTGATAAAGAGAATGTAGTATACCTCAAACTAAATGAAACACTAAGAGAGAAATATAAAGTTTTAAGTAATGAGGTTTCTCAACTCAACGAAGTCAAAGATTATTCTTATTCACAATTTATTCCAGGTCAGGTTGCCATGGGCTGGGGAAGGTACATTGATGGAAAATATATCAACTTAAAAGCCTGGCCTGTAGATGATCGTTTTCTTGATTTCTTTGGCATTGAAATGTATGAAGGGCGCGGGTTTAGAAAAGGCGCTAAGGCAGATATAAATACCTTCATTTTAAATAAAAAAGCTGTTGATGAGTTTGAGTGGGACAATCCGTTTGAAAAAGA
>JBFHKL010000180.1:0-8798 GCA_041595375.1 Saccharicrinis sp. | reverse complement strand
ACCCAAAAGGAAGGCTATGACACGTCCTGAGATATCGATATATTGCTCAATTAATTCTTCGTTTCGTTTTTGAACGTGATCGTGAACTTTTTTTAGTAATATGATCAAAGTAATGCAGATACAAAGCGTAATGAATATAGCTAAAACAGCAGTCCACCCATTTAGTTTTTCTCCTATTATAACAGAATAGCTTATTGTTCCGGGACCTATAAATATGGGCATGGCAATTGCTCCAATAACATGCTTGGACTCTCCTCTGAGAGCTTCAATGGATGCACTTCCTTTAAAAATAAAGTGTATTCCTGTCAATAAAAAAATAATGCCACCAAATATTTGAAAGGAAGCAAAGCTTGCATTGAAAATGTTGGTAAATATTTGATCTCCAATAAGGGCAAATAATGAAAAAGTGATAAAGCTAATAATGCCTGCTCTAAAGATAATCTTTGAAAAGACCTTGTGTGTTTTGCTTTTTATAATTTCTATAAGGTAAACAATAATTAGAAATGGATTCAAAAGAACCAGCAAAAAAGAGACTGATTGGATAATTTCTTTCAGCATAAATTAAGTAGATCTATTTTTTTGTTGACTCGGTTAATTTGATTTCTGAATGTATAAATTCAATTTTACCCTTGTGCAGGAGTGAGTAAATGACTTTTTGTCCTGTAGTGTAAGATAATTTCATCTCTTTTATAATGTCGCCGTATAGGCACTTTTCTTTCTTGTTTATTAATTTTAGTATTTCATGTTCAATATTTTGGTTTGTTGTGGGGTAATTAGTTCTTTTATTTATATTCATATTTTATGGTGTTTTTGTTTCGTTATTCGTTGGTTTTTCTTCGGAAGAATCAGCTGTGTTTTCGAAAATTAAATATTGATTACAATTTCTCCATCCCTTATATCCTCTATGACAGAAGACGTTTTTATGTATAGTTAATTTGTAATCATCGGATATAGTTTGTCCTTGATATACTTCGCATATATTGCGATGTGGGCAAAGATCTTTTACGGCCATGGCTCTTATATTTGTTTGTATAATATATTCATACTTTCTATGTTACCCGATATATTGGTGTTTTTTATTAATGTTCCCGTATAGTGGTAACCAAAGCGTAAAAATGTCTTATTCATAGGTACGGAGGCTAATCTGGCTATGGTGTACAGTGTTTTTATGCCCTGTCTTTTCATGTCCTCCTCCATCTTATTTAAGATAATGGAAGATAGATTATTACCTGCATAGTCAGGATGAGTAGCAAAATCAGTCATTTCAGCATTCAGATATTCCTTATCCATCTCGGATGAAGCAACTGCAATTAATTTATTGCTTTTTTCTATTCCGTAGTAGCATACATCTTCTTGCATTGTTTTTAAAATGTAAGCCGACTGATGAATAGGGAACGGATACGTGGTAAATACATGTTGATACAGTTTAGCAATATTTTCTGCATCGGCATTCATCAGGTGACGAACTTTATATTTTGTATTCTCTAAATTTTCAATAGAAACATTCTTTATGTCTTTGTGTAACATGCCACTAAATTTTTCTAATTCAGGCTTTTCAATTTCTATTAATCTATCTGAGTTCATGAATTTTGAGACAAAACAAATATCTCTTTTCCCTTTTATAAAACCAGGAATATATGCTTCTTGTAAGAATCCATTGCCAATAAAAAGGGGCAGTACTTTTTTGGGTATCTTACATATAATTTTGGCATAGCTATGGTTGTATGCCAATTTATTAAGCGCACCAAAGATGTCGGGTACATCTTTGTCATTTAATTTCATTAAATATATTCTGTCGTTATGTTTTCCGTGTTGTAAAATTGAGCCGTTTTTATTGGCCTCAACAGTATCACGCATTATCGTTTCTTCTATGTAGTCTTTCATTGTCTTCAGGTATTAACGATATGGTGTCGCAGCTATCGGATAATAAGCTTTCTATACCAATCGAATTAATTTCTTCATTTTCGTTCAGTGATAAGTCCAAATCACACTTATCGCAATCTCTATCGCAAATACGGGCTTCGTATTTGTCCGGCTCTTTATAGGTAGTGATTACACCTTCGTAGTTTCTTAATATTACTTTGTTGGTTGACCAAGAGATAATATAATTTGGCATTACCGGAATTTTCCCTCCTCCTCCTGGAGCATCAATTACATAGGTTGGCCTGACGAAACCGCTGGTATGACCTATGAGGCTTTCCATAATCTCAATTCCTTTACCAATCGGAGTTCTAAAATGAGATAGTCCTTCGGATAGATCGCACTGATACAAATAATAGGGGCGTACCCTGTTTTGAACTAATTTATGCAATAATGATTTCATAATTCTGGGACAGTCGTTTATATCAGCAAGTAATACTGACTGATTTCCCAAAGGAAAGCCTCCATCTGCTAGCTTTTTCAACGCTTCTTTGGATGAGGTGGTGATTTCATTAGGATGATTAAAATGGGTGTTAATCCATAGAGGGTGATATTTTTGTAGAATGGAGATTAAATTATCTGTAATTCTATAGGGTAATACCACGGGCATTCTGGTTCCTATACGAATTATTTCCACATGAGGAATTTCGCTGATTTGTGCCAGTAGCCAGTCTAGTTTCTCGTCAGGTAACATAAGCGGATCACCACCCGAAAGAAGCACATCTCTTACCTGGGGTGTTGATTTTATATACTCTATTCCTTTTTTTAGTTGGTCGGTTGAGGGAACAAAGTCAACATCTCCTACTTTTCTTTTTCTTGTACAATGTCTGCAATACATTGAACATATGTTGCTTACGTGGAAAAGTACTCGATCGGGATATCTGTGGGTAATACCTTCAACAGGACTGTCTTTGTCTTCAGAAAGGGGATCGGCAAGTTCGGAGTTGTTTGTGGTTAATTCTTCTATACAACCAAAGGCTTGTTTGAAAACAGGGTCTCCTCTAAAATTTTCCTTATCAATCAGAGATAAATAATATGGCGTTATGGATAGTGGGAATTTTTCAAAGGTTTGCTCCAATCCCTTCCTTTCTTGCTCCGAAAATTTGATGCCAGTTAAATATTCAAATTTCTCTAAAGAGCGTATAGCGTTTCTTAATTGCCAACGCCAATCTTTCCAGTTGGAAGATTCTGGTTTGTCCTGTATTTTGTTTGCAATCTCTTTTTGTACATTGTTGTAAATCATCTTTTTTCTTTTTTTTTACAGCTGAAGAAACCTAAAGTTAATTATGAAGCAGGCTGAAAGAGCATCTTTTCTATGAAAGAATAGGGCTTGAGTTTAATATTATGCGCTCTCTTTCTTAAATCTAATCATAGTTTGTGAAACTATGATTACTTAGTACTTCATATAGTTTCTATGCGAACAAAAGTATTAAAATTTCATCGTTTTGACAAATACGGGTTTCTTTCTCATCTGTGTTTTTATAATCGTTATATATTGTAAAGAGTTCATACGTATGTGTATAAAACAATGTGATTTGGTGCAGAATAGCTCAATAAATAATTATTAATTAGAGTTGATATAAATAAAGAATAGGATTGTTAAAACCAGAAATAAAATGTTCTTATAGAAACAAAAGTGTTTTTTAAAATAAAAGGTGCTATTAAGTAGAGTATACCTTCGTAATATTGGATTTTATTAAGGTCTTTATTGTTGAATTATGGGGGTAAATTTAATTCGTATGGAAATATTCATGTTATTCTGCGATTTTAAGTAAAGGTAAAGATATATTGCTTTTTAATCTTAATTTCCCCAATTTTCAAATTTGGGTTTGTTCAGATCATTTTTATTGAGATTTATCATTGAAGAATGATATTCTTATTGACAACTTTATACTTTGAATGTTTAATTTTTTTTATCTCGATATTATGACAAAAATGAAGGCATTGGTAAAACTTAAGCCAGAAAGAGGTATCTGGATGGAGGAGGTCAATTTACCTGAGATTGGCGTAAATGATGTACTCATTAAGGTGGTGAAGTCTGCTATTTGCGGAACAGACCTGCATATTTATCTTTGGGACGAATGGGCACAAAAAACCATTCATACACCAATGACTATAGGGCATGAATATGTTGGTTATGTAGCCAAGGTAGGTAATGAGGTTAAAGAGTTCAAAGAAGGCGACCGGGTAACCGGTGAAGGACATATATCCTGTGGCCATTGTCGTAATTGCAGAAGGGGGCGTCAGCATATATGTGAAAATACTGTAGGTATTGGGGTGAATATTAATGGTGCTTTTGCCGAATATGTGAAGGTTCCGGCCTATAATGTAATGAAAGTGCATGAAAAAATATCGGATGAGATTGCTGCCATTATGGATCCGTTTGGCAATGCTACACATACAACATTGAGCTTTCCTATTATTGGAGAAGATGTTGTGGTAACAGGTTCTGGGTTAATTGGGAGCATGTGTGTGGCCATTGCTAAGTTTGCCGGAGCAAGGTATGTGGTTGCCACCGAAACAAATCAATATCGTGCTCAGTTAGCGAAAAATATGGGAGCTACATATGTGGTAAATCCCTTAAAGGAAAATTTGAGTGAGGTGGTTCAAAAATTAAAAATGAAGGGTTTTGATATCGGGTTGGAATGTTCGGGAAATCCCATGGCCTTGAATACAATGCTTGATAATATGTATAATTCGGGTAAAATATCGTTGTTGGGAATTCTGCCTTCGTCAACACAAATAGATTGGAGTAAGGTGATATTTAAAGGCCTAACATTAAAGGGTATTTATGGTAGAGAAATGTTCGAAACCTGGTACCAGATGGAACAAATGCTTCTTTCGGGAATTGATTTAACTCCGATGATTACGCATCGTTATGCCATCGATGATTTTCAGAAGGGATTTGATGTAATGGAAACAGGGAATAGTGGTAAGGTGATATTGAACTGGGAGTAATTTCAGTTTTTAAGCTATGGTAACTTCCATCAGTTATCCGTATCCCTGCTGTTTGGAAGTTGCTTGTCTTATTAATTTGTTATTTGTGATAAGTGAAAATAGCTATTCGATTACACAAGACTGATTGCCCGATTCTTTTTTATTCTCCAAATTCTTCATAATTTCGGCCTGATCAATCTAAATACATCTCGTATGTCTATTCGTAAGTTGCTGTTTTTGTGTGTAATGATTTTGTCTGTTGGGGTAAAGGCTCAATTGAAATTGGCTGATTTTGAATTTCAGGTGAAGGAAATTTCTGAGTTGGAGGATAAAAATGAAAAGGAATATCGTTTGGCAGAATTATCAAAAACTTTTTCTTCATTTATAAAAGAGTTTAATAGTTCGGTAAGTGTTACTGATACTTCCTTTATTCAATATACCAAATCAAGTGATTCTAAATATCAGGTGTATTACTATAATACCTATAGCGGTGGAATGGTTTATCGCTTAGATTGGTTTATTGTTTTTGGAGATATGGATGGGCGCCAGGTGCTTCATTTCTATGATAAAAGTTTTAATCCCAAAGAAAAAAAAGGCTTGGGAGAGTTTCGTTTACATCTGTCAAAGGCGGCTTATGGGGATATTAACTTGTACCCCTTAAGCTTTTCGTTTAAGACAGATATGAAAATTTATCGCCAATATCGTGATATCGCTTCTATTTGTATGTATGAGCAATTGGGCCAAAGAGCAACTAAGGAAGAGCGACTGGCTTTAAATGACTCTATTATTGAGCGTATGAATATTCTTTGGAAGGGAAAAGAGTATTTTGATGATCATTTTGAAGGTTTACAACGTATTTCAACTCTGATATCAGATGATAAAAAGGTGAAAGTTTGTACTTGGAATGTGGCTTTACCTAATTCTTCTCAATTATTTTTTGGAGTTGTAGTAGTTCGCGATAAGGAGGGAAATGTGAAGCTACATCCATTGAAAGATGCAACTGAGAAAATGCGTTCTCCCGAAAAAGCCATGTTGTCTCCCAAAAAATGGTTTGGAGCTGTTTATTACGATATTGTTTCTGTGAAAGATAAAAATAAGGGTAATTATTATGCTTTGTTAGGATACAAGCCAAATGACGAAATGACAAAGAAAAAGGTTATTGAACCAATGGTGTTGATCAATAGTAGTATCCCTACCTTTGGTCGTGCTGTTTTTCAACGAGATAGGGTGGTGGATAAAAGGGTGATTTTTGAATATGCTGCAAGTACCAATATGATGCTTAAGTATGACAGGCAACATAATCGGTTTGTTTTGGATCACCTTTCTCCGCCAAGTAGTCTGTATAATGGTAATTACCGTTTTTATGGGCCCGATTTTTCATTTGATAGTTATGAGTTTGAAAAGGGCCGATGGGTGCTGCATAAAGATGTTGATTTGAGAAATCCGGGGGAGAATTAGCTTTTGTTGGAGGGTTATTCTCATGCAATAGAACGTTGAGCTGTTTTCTTGTGTTTGCTACGAACTGTTTTATGCAGGAGCCTGTGACCTTCTATTTTCAACTATTTCTGTAGCTTAGTTATCGAGTAGGCACTTATTACATTACTTTTAAAATTTCAGGTTTGAGTTTAATAAGTATTGTCATCAACTAAAGCCTATGGCTTAAGTACTACGATAATACTTTTTTCTCTGCAGGCATTCATCAGATAAGGAACAAAAACAGGATTAAGATGTTAAACGCTTAAATAGGATAAGACATGGATATATTTGCAGAAAAATTTGATGACATAAAAATATTACGCTTTACTATTCCCGGTTTCGAAAAGTTAAGCCTTCAGAAAAAATTATACGTATATTATTTAAATCAGGCAACGCTGGCAGGAAGAGATATTTTATGGGATCAGCATGGAAAATATAATCTGCATCTGCGAGATGTATTAGAGGCCATTTATTTGACCGTGAAAGAGAAGGATAATAATGAATGGCAAAAGTTTGAAGTGTATCTGAAAAAAGTATGGTTTTCTTCAGGTGTGCATCATCATTATAGTACTGATAAGTTTAAACCGGAGTTTTCCAGGGCGTCATTTCAAAGTTGGATTAAACAGTTAAAGGCAGGAGAGCATAAGATTACGGCTAGGCATCTGGATCAGACCAAACTCGAATTGCTTGAAAAACTGATTTTTGATCCTGAGTTTAATGCCAAAAGGGTAAATACCAATCCCGAGATGGATTTAATTGTTAGCTCGGCCAATAATTTTTATGAGGGTGTTTCACAACAGGAAGTAGAAGAATACTACCAGCACCAAAAAGATCAAGCGGATAATAAAAAAATATCTTTTGGTTTGAATAGCCGCTTAACTAAAGTAAATAATAAGTTTGCTGAGGAGGTTTATAAATCAGGATCGTTGTATGGTGAAGCTATTGATAAAATAGTGAACTATCTGAATCAGGCGGAAGCTTACGCTGAGAATGAAGGCCAGAAAGAGGTGATTGCTTTGATGGTTCGTTTTTATCAGACAGGAGATTTAGCCACTTTTGATCAGTTTAGCATAAAGTGGGTTAATGCCTTGCAAGGAGATGTGGATTTTATCAATGGATTTATTGAAACCTATGGGGATCCCATGGGGATGAAAGCCACCTGGGAAGGTCTGGTGCAGATTAAAGATGAGGAAGGAACAAAGAAAGCGGGTGTGATAGCTGCTTATGCCAGCTGGTTTGAACAGAATTCGCCGGTAGATAAGGCCTTTAAAAAAGACCAGATAAAGGGGATCTCGCTCAATGCCATTAGTGCCGTTTGTTTAGGTGGAGATTGTTACCCTGCCAGTCCGCTGGGTATTAATTTGCCCAATGCTGAATGGATCAGGGAAACCTATGGTTCTAAATCGGTGACCCTGACTAATATTTCAAATGCCCATCACCAGGCCTCGCTAAGTAATGGATTTATTGAGGAGTTTACTCTGTCGGAGGAGGAGGTTGCGCTTGAAAAAAAATATGGTGCTATTTCCGATAATTTGCACACCCATCTGCACGAGTGCGTTGGACATGGTTCAGGTAAGATGATGCCGGGGGTAACTTCTGAATCTCTCAAGTCCTTTGGTTCGGTTATTGAAGAGGCACGTGCAGACCTGTATGGATTGTACTTTATGTATCATACTAAGGTGTTGGAACTGAAGTTAATTCCTCATTTGGATGTTGCCAAGGCACATTATAATGGGTATATTCGTAATGGTTTGTTAACCCAGATAACGCGTATTAGGTTAGGCGATAAGATAGAACAGGCTCATATGCGGAATCGTCAGCTGATTTGTAAATGGGTGTTTGAAAAGGGAAAAGGGGAAGTGATTGCTCAGGTGAAGGAAAAAGGAAAAACTTACTTTGTAGTGAAGGACTATGAGATGTTACACCAATTGTTTGGAGAGTTATTGAAAGAAATTCAAAGGATAAAGTCGGAAGGGGATTATGAGGCAGCAAAAAATATAGTTGAAAATTATGGGGTGTCTATTGATGAAGAATTGCATAGAGAGGTGTTAAAAAGATTTGAAAAATTACAGGTTCCGCCATTTACCGGCTTTTTAAATCCTAACTTTAATGTGCTAGAAAAAAATCAGGAGTTTATGGATGTGCAGGTGGATTACAATACAGGGTATGCCGAACAAATGATCAGGTATTCAAATGAATATGGTTTTTTGAAAGCATTTAAAGAGTAGCTTGTGAACCTTAGTGATAGGGTGCTTAATGATGTATTGAGTGCTTATTATTAAAAGGGTTTTGTGATATATGCTAATTCGTTATCGGAAATATTTAACGATTGTATATGAGTTAAATATTAGAGAATGTTATGGATTGCGGAGTAAAGAAATAAGCGATATTTCAGATAAATTAGTCTTTTTTATCATACGGAGTTTTGGATATTTTAAAAAACTCGCTTTCTTTGCATAAATATT
>JBFHKL010000179.1:0-8799 GCA_041595375.1 Saccharicrinis sp. | reverse complement strand
CGCTTTAAAAATGCCTCCATGTTAATGTAGCTTTAACATGGAGATGAGCTTAAGGCAACATAAAAATCCAGATCTTAAAAGTTTAAATTTGTTATGGGCAGAAGTTCAAAAGTAATCGAACGCGACGAGGTAGTCGTTCGGTTTTCAGGTGATTCAGGAGACGGCATGCAATTAACAGGGACCTTGTTTTCAAACACCTCAGCTATTTTAGGTAATGACATTTCTACATTCCCTGATTATCCGGCAGAAATTAGGGCTCCGCAGGGAACTATTGGAGGCGTATCCGGATTTCAGGTTCATTTTGGCCACACCGAAGTTTACACACCAGGCGACTATGCCGATGTGCTTGTAGCCATGAATCCAGCGGCATTAAAAGCCAATGCCCAATGGGTAAAAGCCGGAGGCACCATCATTATAGATGTGGACAGCTTTGATGAACGCCATATGAAAAAGGCAGGTTACACAACCAACGACCCTATTACCGAAGATAAACTGGGCGATTTTAATATTATCAAAGCTCCTATAACAACCCTTACCAAAGAGAGTTTAAAAGACATGGGGCTGGATAATAAAAGTATCCTTCGAAGCAAGAATATGTATGCGCTTGGTTTGGTTTATTGGTTATTTGATAGACCTTTAACACATACCGAGCACTTTATAAAAAAGAAGTTTGCCAAAAAACCATTAGTTGTAGAAGCCAACCTAAAAGTACTTAGAGAAGGCTATAACTACGGATTAATCATACAGGCTGTAACTCCTTCCTATCATATCAACCCGGCTTCCATTGAAAAAGGAAAATACCGCAACTTAAATGGAAATATAGCTGTTGCCTGGGGTTTAATAGCAGCAGCACAGAAGGCAGGCCTTGAACTATTTCTGGGCTCCTATCCTATTACTCCCGCTACAGAAATATTACAGGAACTCTCGGCTCGAAAAGACCTGGGTGTAAAGGTTTTTCAGGCCGAAGACGAGATAGCCGGTATCTGTACAGCTATTGGAGCCAGTTTTGCTGGAGACTTGGCAGTAACCTCTACTTCTGGACCTGGCTTAGCCCTGAAAGGAGAAGCCATTGGTCTGGCTGTGATTGCAGAACTTCCATTGGTAATTGTTAACGTACAACGAGGTGGACCATCAACAGGCTTACCTACTAAAACAGAACAATCGGATCTTATGCAGGCTCTTTATGGACGTAATGGAGAAAGCCCTTGCGTAGTAATGGCTGCTTCTTCTCCTATCAACTGTTTTGAATATGCTTTTTACGCAGCCAAAATTGCCGTAGAACATATGACTCCGGTGATCCTGCTAACCGACGGATTTTTAGCCAATGGTACACAACCCTGGCGTATTCCTGACCTCAACAATTATCCTGAGATAAAAGCATCAAGAGTAAGCACTAATCCTGAAAAATGGATGCCTTACATGCGTGATCCTGAAACACTGGTTCGTAATTGGGCATTGCCAGGAACTCCTAAATTAATGCATCGTATTGGCGGACTGGAAAAAGACGAAACATCAGGAGGGGTATCATATGATGCACAGAATCACCAAAAAATGATAGAGACACGTGCTGCAAAAATAAAATTTATCGAAAATAATATTCCGGAACAAGATATTTTAGGCACCCCTGATAGTGATGTGTTGGTTGTTGGCTGGGGAGGAACCTTTGGTCATCTGTTCACAGCCATAGAAGAACTCGAAAACGAAGGTATAGGAGTAGCTCTTGCACACTTTAACTATATTAATCCGCTGCCAAAAAATACCTATGATGTATTAAAAAGGTATAAAAAAATATTGGTATGTGAATTAAATCTTGGACAGTTTGTAAACTACCTGCGCATGAACTTCCCAGATGTGAATATGACCCAGTTCAACAAAGTACAAGGTTTACCATTTACTATGGTTGAGTTAAAAGAAAAAATTAAAGCATTACTGGAGGACTAATACAATGAATGAAAACTGCGAATTCAAATATACCGACTATAAAAGCGATTTAGAGGTTAGATGGTGTCCCGGATGTGGTGACCATGCCATACTTAATTCTGTTCAAAAAGCTATGGCCAAACTAAATGTACAACCGCATAATGTAGCTGTTATCTCAGGTATCGGCTGCTCATCGCGATTCCCCTATTATATGAATACCTATGGTTTTCATACTATTCACGGACGTGCCTCAGCCATTGCCTCTGGCGTAAAAATAGCTAATCCAC
Source organism: Saccharicrinis sp. (assembly GCA_041595375.1). Lineage (GTDB taxonomy): Bacteria > Bacteroidota > Bacteroidia > Bacteroidales > Marinilabiliaceae > Saccharicrinis. The sequence continues at coordinate 6,592 of JBFHKL010000179.1, read as the reverse complement.
ATTTACAGGTTTGGCAAATAACTGGCGATGGCGATGCTTTGGCTATTGGCGGAAACCACTTCATCCATCTTATCCGAAGAAACATTGACATCAATGTTATTCTCTTCAATAACCAGATCTATGGATTAACCAAAGGTCAATATTCTCCAACATCCAAACGAGGATTTATATCTAAAACTTCCCCTTTTGGTACCATTGAAGATCCTTTCAAACCAGGGCAATTAGCACTGGGAGCAGGCAGCCAATTTTTTGCGCGTACCATCGACAAAGAGATAAATCTTTCGGTTGAGATCATGGAAGAATCGGCTAAACACAAAGGAACCTCTATTGTAGAGGTACTGCAAAACTGTGTGATTTACAATGATAAAACCCATGAAGCGATAACAGACAAAAAATTCAAAGACGACAGGACAATCATTCTTCGCCACGGTGAAAAAATGATTTTTGGAGCAAACAAAGATAAAGGATTGATAATGGATGAAGATTTGCACCTCAAAGCAGTAACCATTGGTGAGGATGGTTACACCTTAGAGGACATATTAGTGCATAATGCGCACAATCATCATGTATCCATGCATCGTAAACTAGCCAACATGGAATATCCTGAATTACCTGTGGCTTTAGGTATCATCCGTTCTGTAGATGAAAGGATTTACGACGAAGATGTAGAGAGTCAACTTCATGAAGTACAGGAAAAAACTACCATCTCAACTTTTGAAGAATTAGTCAATAGCGGAGACGTTTGGGAGATTAAATAATTAAATTTACTGCCTATTCTAAAAAGAGTCATCCTAAGGATGACTCTTTTTTTTGGTCTAATGATAACTATTATGTAACTTATATTCATTAAAGAGCGTCATATTATCAAAATATTAACCTTATCAGAACCTAATGAAACACTCAATCACATTATTCACTTTCATTTTGCTTTCCTTAACCTTATTTGCCCAAAACAGTCACGAAAAAGAAAACCGTAAAGTTCCCTACTTCAAAAACATATCTGCCCGTTCAGGAATTGATGTATATGTAACTCAAGGTAACGAAATAAGCGTGAAAGTCGAGGCCTCAAAAAACTCACGTCATCGTATTATCACAGAAGTAAAAGGTGAAACTCTGCATATCTATGTGGAAGGAAAATTCAGATGGATTGCTAAAGATATACGCAAAGTATATGTTACTGCTCCCACATTTACAAGTATTGAAGCATCTGGCGGTTCTGATATAAGAGGGACCGATACCATAAAATCAGAATTACTTTCTTTATCTTCCTCAGAAGGGGCAGATATCTATCTAATTGTGCAAACTTCAACACTAAAACTAAATTGCAGCGAAGGTGCCGACATAAATGTAAAAGGAACAAGCAATCAACTAGTGGCAGTAGCATCAGCAGGTTCTGATATAGACGCTAAAAACATGAGAGCTAAATATGTGGATGCGAAAGCATCAGGAGGGGCTGACATAGAGGTCTTTGCCATTGAACTACTTAATGCAGATGCCAGTAGTGGCAGCGACATCAAATACACAGGTTCGCCCAAAGAAAAAAATATGAAGGAAAGTAGCGGTGGGGATATAAAGCAATTTTAACTTTTTTGTTCCTGGTTTTAGTTTAATATACTTAAAACCAGGAACCTAAAGATTCAAATCTAATACTCAAAATCTACACAAGCCCGCTTGTCAACCACAGGCCTTATAATTTTTGCTACAGCTTTATGCTCCGGATGCTTCGCATAAGTATGGAGCTCATCCATATTATTAAAGGTCACCGTCAAAGAAAAATCATACTCTTCGGCGGGATTGATATTAATACCTATCTCCAGACTTTTTATCACACTAATCTGAAGAGGTAAAGCCTCAAATGCCAATTTTAATTCCTTTATCTTCTCCGATTTTTCATCTTCCGATTCAAAACCCTTTAACTTATACATTACCATGTGAATAATCATCGCGCTTTTTTTTAGGTTCTACAATGTTTTTTGTATACAACAATCTATTTTTATCTTTGCAAAGATAAAATATATTGAGCAGATGTTAATAATAGGAATAGCCGGAGGAACTGGATCTGGTAAAACAACGGTAGTAAGAAAAATAATTGAACAATTACCTGAAGGAGAAGTTACCGTTTTACCTCAGGATTCATACTACAAGGACAACAGTAATATACCTCTGGAAGAGAGACAAAAAATTAATTTTGACCATCCTGATAGCATTGAATGGGAATTATTGATTAAACATATCAATGCACTCAAACGTAATGAGTCCATTGAATTGCCTTCTTACTCCTATGTATCATGTACACGCGATGTGAATACAACAACCATATATCCAAGAGACGTAGTGATTGTTGAAGGCATATTGATATTAGGACATAAACACCTAAGGAATATTATAGACCTCAAGGTTTTTGTTGACGCTGATGCGGACGACCGCCTTTCCCGGGTTATTTCAAGGGATATCATTGAAAGAGGCAGAGATGTAAAAATGGTATTAGACAGGTACGAAAGAACCGTTAAGCCCAGTCATCTGCAATTTATTGAGCCAACAAAACGATATGCAGACTTAATTGTGCCACAAGGAGGAAACAACATTGTAGCCATCAACCTGCTTAAGCAGCATATCGAACAAAATCTGAATTTAACCCTCTAATTAAGACACGCCATGCTCGACAACCTTGCTCCGGAAAATATCCTGTTTATCGATATAGAAACTGTACCTCAATACGAAAACTATAACAAGCAATCAGAAAATATGCAAAAGCTTTGGGATAAAAAAGCAGCATTTTTTATGAAAGAGGAAGAAACTCCAGCAGACATATATCAACGAGCAGGTATTTATGCAGAATTTGGAAAAATAGTTTGTATATCGGCCGGTATCATACACTATGTGCAGGGCGAGATGCATTTTAAAGTAAAAAGCTTTGCTAGTAACGACGAAAAACAGCTATTATTGGAGTTTTCGGATATGCTTAACAACTTTATGAGTAAAGGTCCTGACAGGAATTTATGTGGGCACAATGCCAAGGAATTTGATTTCCCCTATATTGCACGCCGTATATTAATCAATGGTCTAAAACTTCCTTCTTGCCTGGATATAGCAGGTAAAAAGCCATGGGAGGTTAAGTTCTTAGATACCCTGGATCTTTGGAAGTTTGGCGACTACAAACACTATACCTCATTAAATCTTTTGACTACTATTTTTAATATTCCTTCACCTAAAGATGATATTGATGGCAGCCAGGTAGCTGATGTTTTTTACAAAGAAAAAGATATAGACCGTATTGCCATTTATTGTGAAAAAGATGTATTGGCTACCGCTCAATTGTTATTGCGTTTTATGGGCAAGCCCTTAATCGAGACTGATTATTTTGAAAGGGCTTTGTAAATAATGCGGATTGATTAAAAAACAATACAATAAGATTTGAAAAATCAGAGATATTCACACTCAATACCCGCCCAAGGTATTGAGCTAATACTATATCAAAAAATATTTTAGCGTTTCAATAAACAGTTCAGTTTGCTCAGCATGCAACCAATGACCGGCATCAGGTATAGTGGCTAACTGGGCTGAAGGAAAATAATGACGCATTTGTTGCATATCTTCATCTTGTACATATGGCGAATTAGCTCCTTTAATCAAAAACACATCCTTTTCTTCAGGAAAAACAATGCTTGATTCCAGATGAGAAAAACCATCCATTATTTCATGAAGATTTTCTGAAATAACTTGAATATTCAGTTTCCAGAAAAGTTTTTTATCCTCTCTTCTTCCAATATTTTTTAGCAAGAAGGATCTAACCATGCCATTGGAAATACTACTTTTTAAAAACTTATCTATCTGGCTTCTTGAAGAAAACTCGAGAGGGTCTACCGAAAGCAATCCATCAACAATACTTTGATGATCATTGGTAATTTTGCCAAAATTATTAGTGTTACCATATGGCTTTGGCGCAATATCAACCACTACCAGTTTCTCAACCATATCGGGATATTTCAAGGCGAAACGCATGGCGGTTTTACCTCCCATTGAATGCCCCATCAACACGCTACTATTAAGGTGTTGATCCTCCATAAACTCTTTCAGGTCATCTGCCATAAGTGTATAATTCATCTCTGAAGAATGAGATGATCGTCCATGGTTACGCTGATCGATGATAAAGATTCGGAAATGTTCTTCAAGTAATCGGGCAATACTTAACCAATTATCAGAAGAACCATACAAGCCATGCAGAATAATCAGGTTAATATCACCCTTACCAATTTGTTTAAAAAACAACTTCATTTACTTAACTAATTGTTCCTTGTACAAACGAATTGTTTTCTCAAGACCCATATACAAGGCATCGCAAATAAGCGCATGACCTATGGAAACCTCAGCTAGAAAAGGAATATTTTCAGAAAAAAATCTTAAATTTTCCAGACTTAAATCGTGACCAGCATTAATCTTTAGTCCTGCTTTTTTTGCCATCTCTGCAGCTGCAATAAACGGGGCTATTGCCTTATCTCTATCGCGAATAAACTGGGCTGCATAGGGTTCGGTATACAACTCTATCCTGTCGGTATTGGTATTGGCCGCATTGGCAATATTATCCAGATCAGTATCAATAAAAATTGATGTACGTATACCAACTTCGCTAAACTCAGCAATAATATCCTGCAAGAGGGATTTATTTTTCACGGTATCCCAACCAGCATTCGAGGTAATTGCTTCAGGAGGATCAGGCACAAGTGTTACTTGGTGCGGCTTCACTTTTTTTACAAGATCAATAAAACTACGCGACGGATAGCCTTCAATATTAAACTCAGTTTTTATAATTGGTTTAATATCCAGCACATCCTGGTAACGAATATGTCTTTCATCGGGCCTTGGATGAACCGTAACACCCTCTGCACAAAACTCCTGAACATCAACAGCTGCTTTTACAACATTGGGTTGATCCCCACCTCTTGCATTTCTCAGGGTAGCTATTTTATTTATATTAACACTTAATTTTGTCATCTATTTTTATGTTTTATCCTCGTACTCAGCACATTCATCCAATTAAACCAAATAAACCAATCAGATACTTGTTTGTTTCGCTTTATACAACTAAATTTAACCAAACTGTAATGCAAAAATGGGAGAAATATTTAATTTTCCTATAGCACAAAGTTAAAAGTATTTCTTGAAACAATTATATGTTAGCACAAGATTTGATATCAGAATTGGTTCCGGCTCTCAGAACATCAGACTCGGGACTGGATGCCCTAAACTGGATGGAAGTCTTTAGGGTGTCACATCTTCCGATAGTAAACAATAAGGAGTTTCTGGGTTTAATAGCAGATACAGATATCTTTGATTTAAATAAACCCGAAGAACCGCTTGGTAACCACCAGCTTTCACTTACATCACCTTATGTATTCAATAACCAACATATCTATTCAGTCATAGAGCTTGCATCGAGATTACAACTTACGGTCATTCCGGTTTTAAAACAAAATAAAGAATATTTAGGTTTGATTACTCAACCCGACCTGCTTAAAAACTATGCTAATCTGATTGCAGCACATACCCCCGGGGGAATTATTGAAATTGAAGTACCGGCACATGATTACTCCTTTGCTGAAATTGCCCGTATTATAGAAGATACTGACACAAAAGTTTTAAGTTTTTATATCAATCAAAAGGAAGAAGATGGCCCCCTTCATATTACTATAAAACTTAACCGAGAGGATATTACACCCGTCCTAAGAGCTTTTGATCGCTACGACTACACCGTTACTGCTTCATATTCAGAACACAGCACCGTAGACGAAGTGGTTAAGAAAAATTACGATGCCCTAATCAGATACTTAAACGTTTAGGATTATACCTTCTTAAGTCAAAATCAAATAGCGTTTTATTTATCCAGATCATTTATAAATATGTATCCTCCAACTTGTGCTGATCATTTATACTTGAGGTATAAGTTATTCACATAAACAAGCTATATAATAAAAATAATGCCTAAGAATAACTTGTTTAGCTGAGTTATGCTGCTTATTTTTGTTTCCTACATAAAAAATGCAAAATGAGGATAGCTATTTTTGGGAAACAGTTTGCCGATACTTTTACCCACAGTTGTATTAGTCTTTTTAATAAACTGCATAGTCACCAATCGGATATTATTGTATATAAACCTTTCTACGATTTTTTATCTCAAAAAATAGATGTCAACTCATACAACCTTAAAATATTCAGTAAGCGCGAGGAGCTAATAGATATAGACCTATTCCTGAGCATTGGTGGAGATGGAACTATTTTAGAAGCAGTTACACTTATCCGTGACTCAGGTATCCCGGTGGTAGGAATTAATAGCGGCCGTTTAGGATTTTTAGCCGATATCTCAAAAGAAGATATCAACAATGCGGTTGACCATATATACACGCGAAACTACAATATAAATGAGCTGGAACTGTTACAACTGAATACACCAAACAATTTGTTTGGTGATTTAAACTTTGCTTTAAACGAGTTAGCAGTTCATAAAAGGGATTCTGCATCCATGATCACTATTCATACCTACCTGGATGGGCAATTTTTAAATTCTTACTGGGCAGTTGGCTTAATTGTAGCTACT
>JBFHKL010000178.1:0-8824 GCA_041595375.1 Saccharicrinis sp. | reverse complement strand
GCCCGCATCCAGAAAACGCTTTTGATATTCTTGTGGAGCATTATCGTAAAACGGACCATGTGGTGCATTCAAAGAAACATAGGCAAAGTAAGGATTCTCTGCTTCGTTCTGTTTCTTTATCCAGGCAAGAGCCGAATGAAAAAATAGATCGGTACAAAAACCTTTGGTTTGAACAATGGTATCGTTATGTAACAAGACATTATCGAAATACAGATTTTCATCATTCGTTGGAAAATCACCAAAACGGCTTTGCCCAATTCCTCCGGCTCCGTGCATCAGCACCTCATCGAAACCACGATTGCCTGGAAGGTAAGCCTCTTCATCACCCAAATGCCATTTACCAAAAATTCCTGTTGCGTAACCAGCTATTTGCAGCGCCTGTGGTAAGGTAAATACATCTTGAGCCATGCGTTCGCGCTGAAGAATGGTGTGTGTAACTCCATTTTTAAACGGAACCCGGCCACTCATTAGAGCTGAGCGACTAGGTGCGCAAGTTGCGCTCACTTGAAAATCCACAAAGCGTGTCGATTTTTCATGAAAATCATCAATATTGGGTGTCTGTAAAATTTGGTTACCCATACAAGATAAATCTCCCATTCCCTGATCATCGGTTATTACAAGGATAATATTTGGGCGGCTGTTTTTAAGTGATTTGGTTTGGGCTTTTGCCGACAACCCAAAAATCAGCAATCCCAATATGCAAGCAATTGACTTATTTTTCATGTGTATATAATTTGACATTTTACTTATTTATTTTATTCAATGATCGTTGAGATTAAATGGATTTCCTTTTTATCATCCACCAAATAATTATTTATAAACTCAACTTATTGTTTTTTCAAAAGCTCCTGACGCTCCTTAGAAAAACACGATGACTTAGCCTTAGTAGGCAGTGTTTTCATCCATTCATCCAATTTAGTCTCTAATGTTTTTACCTTTTCAGGATATTGTTCTACAAGATTTTCTTGTTCTGCCCAATCATTAGAAAGATTATAAAGCTCACATCTTTGGGTTTCTTCATTGATTAAAAATTTCCAGTTCCCTTCCTGAATAGCGCCAGATGGCCAGTGTGGGCTGTTAGCATCAGCATAACGCCAATCCCAATATATGGTTTTACTACGCTCAAATTGCTCTCCAGATAATGCTTTCACAATGCTCTCCCCGTCTGGTTGATACCCTTCAGGGAGATCAACACTTGCTAATTCTAAAAAGCTTGGTAAAATATCCACTGCCGAAAGTTGGCTTGTTGTGTCTACATGTCCAGCTTGAACAAATGAAGGACAGCGGGCTATGAATGGCACCCGAATTCCACCTGCTAAAAGAGAACGTTTTCTCCCTTTCAAGCCACCCGTTTCTCCAACTGAGTAAAAACTAGAATAACCTGGACCTGTAGAATTATCATCCATCCATTTCTTTTCAGAAGTATACTCAGGACCATTGTCCGATGAAAAAATCACTAAAGTATTTTCATCTATTCCCAGCTCTTTCAATTTGTTCATCAATTGGCCAAGCTTAGCATCAGCCTCTGCCAGAACAGCCGCATATACTTGTTTCTGTGCGTCGAGTTGAGCAAATTTCTTCATGTATTCCTCTTTAGGATAATGAGGCGTATGCGGTTCGTGCAGCCATACATTTACAAAGAAAGGAGATTCACTATTTCGTTCAATAAAATCGATCGCTCTGTAAATAGTTGAGTCGGGCGACATTTGATGTAAACGATAAGGCAGGTTGAAAGCTCCATATTCATCATATCCATAGTGAGTAGGATCTGGAGCATCGCCAACGGGAGTATTGCTAAGATGCCATTTGCCAAAATGCCCTGTTTTATAACCCGCATTTTTTAATAAACGAGGAAGCAAAGTGACCTCAGGATCTAACCAATCGGGCATAGATCTATTCATATGCGACTCTACAGTTGCAAAATGACCATGTACAGAATTACGTGCGGGAAACTGCCCAGTCATTACAGCTGTCCTACTGGGTGAACAAACTGGATTACTAACGGTAAAATTCTGAAAATCGGTTCCTTCCGCTGCCAGCTTATCGATGTTTGGTGTCTTACAAAATGAGCTTCCATGTATGCCCAAATCACCATAGCCCCAATCATCGGCATAGATAAAAATGAGATTTAGTTGATTCTTCTTTGTTTCCTTTGTACAAGAATAAAACACTTGTAACATTAGCAAAATCAAAACAAAGGTTGATTTATATTTCATCTGTTTAAAATTAAATGTGCGATATAAGACTTCTATCTATTAGTATTGTAAAATGAATTCATCAATATTCTTGTATCATTTATTTCAGCTTTAACACTACATTATCCCAATAGCAGGTTCCTTTAAAGTCGACTGTTGTTGTACAACGCAAATTTACATTTGAAGACTCACCACTATTAAAGAACCCTTTTAACTCGACCCATTCGCCAGCCTCGCTGTTAGCATCTAGCTCAAACTTACAAGTTTCATCAAAAGCCCCTTTGGTATCGAATATCACCTTGCCAATGGTACCTTTTTCAACTTTTAAAAACACGCTCAACTGATAATAAGTATTTGGAGATATCTCCACTTTTTGAACCTTCTCTTTGGGCATTCCCTCCCCTTCATATTGTAATGAATAATATCCTTTAGCCGTATTATCGCGATACCACGATGGAACGAGTAATTTGCTACGCCAATATTTAATCTGATTTTGTGTAGCCAGTTCAAACGATGGGTTTTTAACCAGATTATCTGATTTTGCTTTAAATACCTTTAGTGAAGAGATTACATCATTACAGCCAATTGCGTTCAAATCAATTCGATCTTCCTCAAACCTCCACGACTCGCCCTTAAATTTGTCTTTTTCGAAACATTCAACAACATATCCTTCTGGAATTTGTATAGAGGATATTGCATTTGGCTCTATGCCATATTTCTGCATTTCAGATTGCTTGTAGTCGCCAACGGGTAAAGTTCCGAACATTTCATTGAAGCTTATAGCATTATGAAAAGTTGAAAGTTCTACACCCAGCGTTTGTTTAACCATTTGAATGGTGCCGTCTTCATTAAAATATACAGGGTCAAGACAAATTGATCGGTTTGGGCCGATTCCTCCCGAAAGGTTGCCGTTATGATAAGAAATGTACCACTGTCCTTTATATTCAACACAAGAACCATGAGTGGTAATAACATCAGTACTGCCCAGAAAAACCCCTTTGCATTCCCATGGGCCAAGTGGACTTTTGCTCGTGGAATAGCGAATTTTATTGAACTTTGGAAAATCATCAGGGTACATCAGGTAATACTTCCCCTTACGCTTAAATACGAAAGGGCCTTCGCGGTGACCATCAAGTCCTGTTTGCAGAACCATCCCCCCTTCAATTTCCATCATATTGGATTTAAGCTTGGCAGCATAACATTTAGCCTTCGCAACTGCATACAGGTAAGCTTGCCCATCATCATCAATAAAAACACAGGGATCGCAAAAGGCATTTCCTCCTTTGACATAGCCCTGAACTTTAAAATCAGAAGCAGGATTTTTACTAGTTGCTACGCCAATTTCCCATACATTTTTTTTATTCTTATGGGGAAAATAGAAATAGTAGATCCCATTTTTATAAACACAATCGGGTGCCCACATCAGCCCGCCTTTTTCAGTACCCCACTCTACATCACGCGAATGAAGTATCTCTCCGTGGTCTTTCCAAGTAATCATGTCATCAGTTGAGAATACATGGTAGCCATCCATTGTTGAATATCCCTTTGCAGGAACAACATCGGTAGATGGATAAACGTACAAACGCCCATCCTTCCATACATGTGCCGAGGCATCAGCCGTAAACATATGGCTAACAATGGGGTTTTAACGACGTTCTTGAGCACTAAGAGATGCTAAAAAACCCGATAATAGCACTATAAATAGTAGCGTTTTTTTTATATTCATTATTAACTATTTTTAATTATATACCTCAACATTGTTTCAATTTAAGTCGTAAAGTAGTATTTCGATTAAAGGAATTCCATGAAAAAATTCACTTAGCATTATTGTATAAAAATATCATTTGACTTATTTCCCCAGAAATTTATCGGCAGGAACAAATTTGTCAAACTCTTTTATTCTAATGTCACGATAGTAAATCTCTGCTGTTTCTGATTGAAATCCGATGATTCCTTCTCCGGGTGTCATATTGAAACACATATTTACTGTACTTTTTGTGAGTATAAAAAAGTCCATGAGTACCATTTTCTCCTGTATTTAAACCCAAACTATCAGGAGTATTTTTAAAGACGTGCACCATCCCATCTTCAACTACGAATACCTTTTTTGCCATTTCTTCGTCACCATTTCTTAACTTACAGTACCAACCATCAAGGTTTTCTCCATTAAATATGGAGACAAACCCTCTGTTAAACCGAGCCTTTTTTTGACTGTAAGAAGAGTAAGGCATGGCTAGAATACATAATACGACCAATGTCTTTTTTAATACATTTTTGAGTTTATCATTCATCATTTTAATTAATTATTATTTCTACTCATTTTTAAAAGCAAAAGTCGCTTGTGGCGAAAGAAAGGCTATGGCATTATTCTTAGTTTCTTTATCTTCAATTACTGCTTTAAGCGTTTTCCTACTTCACGTAAAGTGGTGATATCATCAGGAAAAACAGAACCATCAGGTAAAGGTCCAATATTAAGTAACAAATTGGCATTCATTACTTTTGTATGGGCAAGCATCTCCATCACCTCATCAGCAGTTTTATGACCTACATTATTATCTCGGTCGTAGCCCCAAGCGTATGGTTGCATGGTGTTACATAATTCCAATGGCACATTAGATTCTCCTGTGAAATGACGCTCAGGTGCTTTGAAATCCTCAGTTCCCAACACACCTTGTTTATAAGAAACTAGCACTTGAGGTTGTAAAGAATGAATGTGATCATAGAGTTCTTGTAACTTTAACTCCTTCAATTTTTCGGGTGTCGAACTTGGAACAGCTCTACCGTCTAACCAGATACCAGCTATTGGTCCATAATTAGTTAATAGTTCAGTGATTTGATTCTTCATATAGTCGACATAGAGTTGCAAGTCATGCTCCTCACCATATTTATAAGACTCCTCGAGCGGATCATAATCTGGTCGTGGATTTCCTCCCCACTCATCTCGATTAGGCGCATGTGGATGGTGCCAATCGCGTCCGTGCGAATAGTAGAAAAATAAGCCTAAGCCTTTTTTCTGACATTGCTCAGCTAATTCAGCCACCAAGTCACATTTTGCCGCAGAGTTGGTACTTTTAAAATCAGAATATTTCGAATCGAAAAGACAAAAACCTTCATGATGCCTAGTCGTAATGTTGATGTATTTCATACCTGCCTCAACAGCTAAATCAGTAATGAAATCGGCATCAAAATTTTCGGCAGTGAATTTATCCACGAGTTTTGCGTATTCGGCTGGTCGTATTTTAGCACGAAGCTGTACCCATTCGGCTGGTTTAGAGTGAAAGTCTCCCCAATAGCCTTCTGTTAAAGTAAACAATCCATAATGAATAAACATTCCAAACTTTGCCTCTTCAAACCACTTTAAAGCAGCTTCTCTAGGATTTTCTGCATAGATATCTTCATAGCCTTTGAGGTAAGATGGCACATCACTCGTTTTGTTACAATTCATGATGCCCATACTGATGATTACAGCAACTATCAGTGTATAACTAAGGTTTTTAATTTTTTGCATATCTATTTTTATTATTTTCTTAACGCAAAATCCATATCACCGTAGCACCCTTGTCGCTCTCACGCCCATCAGCTCCTACTGCTGTGACCTTTAAAGTCATCTGCTCTATCGATTTTAGGTCTGAGGATTTATAGACAAAATTGGTATTTACAATATCTGTAGCTACCAACTCATAGTCCGACGCATTGCCCACAGCACGGTAAAGCTTGTACGATGCAGCATCTGTACTAGCGTTCCACGAAAGCTTAATCTGATCCCCAACAACAGTACTGTCTATACTTAGGTTCGAGGGTGCAATTACAGGAGTGCTGAATGGGATATTGGTGAACACATAGGTCTGACCTAGAGCAGTCTCAATACTTACTTGATCACTACCCTTAACAACGAAGTCTACTGACTTACCCTTCGAGGTCTTAATCTTGGCCTTAGCTACATTGGGATACTTTAGCTCCAGAGTTCCACCCGATTGGGATAATACCTCCAAGCGGTCGGCATGACCATCAGACCATTGTGCGGAAACTTCAAAGTTACCTCTTGCCAATAAACCTTTGTAGCTACCTTTCGCCCATGCAGTGGGAAGAGCTGTCAATGGAGCAATTACGTAATCTTGACTCTGCATAAGCATCTCTGCCACTCCACCAGTGGCGCCATAGTTGGCATCAGCCTGAAACAAGGGATCACCACGATGATCGTTAAACAAATTATGCAAGTAGTTCTCGCTCAGCAATTCTTTGTAGTATGAATAAGCTTCTTCTCCATCATGCACTCTGGCCCACATCGCTATCCGCTCGGCACGCGCCCATCCGATCGTAGTTTCATGTGAACGTGCAATCAAACTGACTTTCGCTGCATCAAGCCAAGCCGGTGTTTTATCGTTAATCAATTGCCCTGGGTACAAACCCAGTAGCATAGAGGAGTGGCGGTGGTTAGGATCACCTATATCGCCGATATATTCCTCTTGACGAAACTCTTTAATCTGTCCCGACTTACCCACTAGAATCGGATCTAACAATGGGAGTTGAGGTTCAATTACAGCCAGTCGGCTATCAGCACGCTCAAGTATCTGTGCAGCTTTCAGCGTATTATGATGATTTTCATAAAACATCTGTTGATCAAAGGTTGTACCAAGGGTATCACGAAGCTTTTGCTCAGGACTTGAAGAGGGTTTAGCCAGAAGCTTTCCATCAATGCTTTGTACAAAACGAGACGTAAAATTGGCCTGTTCATAAATCACTGGATACACCTTATCCACCAGTAGAGATTCATCGCGCGTAAAATCGTAGTAGTCCCAAAACATTAGACCAATCCATCCGCCTGTACCAAATCCAGCTACCTTTGATTTTCCTGGTACATCATAAGGATTACTCCAAAATGGACCTGACCAGCCATTGTCTCCATTCGGATCGAGCTGTGAGGGGTTGAACTTTGCAATGTACTCATCGGCATACTTTTGCTGACGAGGAACGAAAGCGTTGAAATAGTCGACGTAAGACTCAAACAACTCGGATAAATTGGTAGAAAAACCGTTCGCGTAAGCCATCTGTACGTTCGTGTCATGAAGGTACTGCGATGACCAAGGAGCCCTTTGGTAAACATTCCAAATTCCCTGCAAATTTGGAGGAAGTGTCCCTTTTCTAGAGGAACAAATCAACATATAACGTCCATACTGAAACGCTAACTCTTCAAGATATTTACTCGAAGCTCCTTCAGGATATTCATCCACTAGTATATTTGTGGGAACAGTAGGTTTAGTGGCACCCAAGTCGAAATTGACGCGGTCATATAATTCGGTATAATCAGCCCTATGATTAGCCAATAATTCATTATAAGTTTTAGCCGCCGCATTAGCAATATAGCTACTGACCTTTTCATGAGGATCAGGAAAACCTTCCAACTTTTTGGTGGCTTCTTCTGTCAGGAAGACCTGAGAATCTATTTGATAATTCGTTCCTACTGCAATCAGTATGACTGCACTAGTAGCATCTAAAACAGTAATCGTCCCCTCTTTTGTGGCCTTCATTGTACCGCCATCAGGAATTACCTTAAACTGTCCTTCAAATTTGATCTTGTAATAAGTCATAACACCCGAAAGAGTAATGACATCATCCTTAGCTGAAACAGATCCAGACTTCCCTTCACCTATAAAAGGAATGGTAGGACGTAGAGTAAATGACAGTGCGCCTTCTTTAGAAGCCTTTAAGCGAATAGCCATTACCTTATCGGGATAACTGGTAAAGTATTCTCTTGAATACGCCACACCATCTTGCTCATAATTAACAGATGCTACACCTTGATTTAGGTTTAACTCTTGCGTGTAATTTTTGGCGTCATCGTGCCCAAAATCAATGTACACCTCTGCAAAATTATTCAAGCCTCGTCGCTTAAGACCACGGTCATTCCCCCAGTCGTATAAGCTGTTCTCGGTGATTTGAATGCGCTCTTGTGTGGTTCCTCCAAACAGGTTTACACCCATGTAGCCATTTCCCATTGGTATAGAACGGTTCACCCATCCCATATCGCTATCTGGAGCAGGCTGGTTGTACCAAAGTCGTAGCGTCTTTTCGGTCTTGGCTGAGCAATCTGAAAATGCAAAAAATGTGGCTAATAATACTGCTAATAATCTCATCTGTTTATTATTGTTAATCGTGTGGCTTATAATTTCCAAGTTATGTTGGCTTCCCTTTTTTCGGTGTTTTGTTCACCCTATTAATCTTAAGCATTTATTTTAATGAACCTGAGAATACCACCTCACTGGAGATGATTGCTCCTTGATCATCCGTTACGGTCAAAAACCACATAGTCGCTTCTTTAGGTAGGTCTTGGGAAATAATCTGATTACCCTCAATACTGGCAGGTACATTAACCCATTCTCGTTTATTTACCGTCTCTATGCCTATTGTGTAATGAAGATTTACAGAAACCAGCACTGTTTCGCTCTCCACTGTCGCTTTAAGCCCATCGTTTTGTACATGTGGATTCCTGATGATAGGCAAAGTTGTACTCCCATTTAGGTAACTATCAATGAACAGTCCTATCTCCTGAGGAGCCCAGCCAGATGGATGTCCATGTCTCATATTCACAGTAATTCGAAAATTACGTTTACTTTTCACCAAACCATAAG
>JBFHKL010000177.1:0-8828 GCA_041595375.1 Saccharicrinis sp. | reverse complement strand
AATCTTGTTTGTATCAACATCTTCTACAACAAGAATTACCTTATCTCCCCAGTTTTGGTTTAGAGAACTACTTAAATTTTCACTCATAATGTGTATTGCAGAGTTCTAATAACAATTTTGTGCTAATTTAAGGTTTGTAAAGCGATTTACCAAATAAATCAATTACAAAAGTAGACTAGTCTTTGGCGCAATAAGATTGATAAAAAAACACTAATTGATCAAGAAAAGTATAATATTTACAAACATTACAGTTAATTTTGGTACCTGTTTGAATAATTACATTAATTTTCACAATACAATTCTAATAGAAAGTGATAAAATATATATATACAGTGACTTTATTTTTAATCGCCGGATTATCAATAAATACCACAGCGCAGTATCCTGTCGATAGCCAGGAGATAGATGATCAGTATTCGCAATTGAGTCTTGAACAAAAGTTAAAATTAATTCTAGTATCAAGGAATTATAGCTTTGATGATCAGCATATGAAATGGCTTAGTTTTGATGAATTATTGGAGTTGTCTGGTGCCCATCCTCCTTTATTATCGGATGTGATGATTCGTTCGGCTCTGTTAAAAGGAGATAATAAGGATCTCATAGAATTGGCCACTGATCTATTGCTGAAAAATAAATATGATGGTTTTTGTTATTCCATGAAATCACCCTATGCCTTGATGTTCCGTGATAATAGTGAGCGTCCTGCTGATTTTTTTCTTGAAGCCTATCGTCGTATTTCTATTCCATACCTTGATAATGTAGGTGATTTGCAATATTTTATTGCCAATGCCTATAGTATGCCTAAGCAGGTGCTAGCTCCTCATTCATTAGCAGAAAAGGTCATTGAAGAAAGATTTTTAGGGGATGGACTCGATTATAGCTCAGGGTTGCAATGGAAACAACTTCAGCAAGTATTGGAAGAATATGAAAACCCATCATTGGAATTTATTTTAAACCTGGGCGGTTTTCTCTACAGTGATAGTATTCAAAAAGAATTAGATGAATTAAAAAGGATTTTTGAGGATAAATTATTGCCTGTAAGTATATTGGAGAAAAGTGTTAAAAAAATGCTGTTTTGCAGGCACTTAATGAAAAATAAGCCTGGGGTAAACAATTTTTACTCCAAGAATCAGGAAGTAGACATCTTTGTCAGAGAATTGTATGAAGATGGTATTGTACTGTTGGAAAATAAGGATATGATTCCGGTAAATCATTTTAATAATATTAAAATGGCCTCCATACATATTGGGGTAAGTGAGGTGTCAGCATTTCAAAAGCAGATATCTGAATATTTTCCCTGTCAACATTTTATTAGTGATGAAGTACCAGATGCTGATCAGCTGCTAAAGCTTAAAAAAGAAACAGAAAATTATAATACGATTATTGTTGGAGTTAATGGCGATTGGTACGATAAGGATGTAAACCATTCTTTGTATTCTTTTTTACACCAAGTATCAGAAAAGGCAAACCTGATTCTGGTCCATTTTGGTTCTGGTAATAAATTAGCCTATCTTCCTGATGAACATCCTTTTAAGGCTATTGTGTTGTCGTATGCCTCTGGTAAAGAAGCGCAGGAGATAGCAGCCCAGGTTATTTTTGGAGGTGTGGCAGCTAAAGGTGTTTTATCAAATAATATCAATGGTCGCTTTACGTTTGGTAGTGGGAACTTTACAAATAAGTCGAGAGTAGGTTATGCACCTGCTTTTGAAAAGGCTTATGAAGATACCTTGCGACTAATTGATCAATTGGTTTATAAAGCTATCAGGGAAAGGGCTATACCCGGATGTCAGGTGCTGGTTGCCCAAGGGGGAGATGTTATTTACAATAAAGCCTTTGGATATCACACCTATAGTAAGAAGAATCATGTTGAGAAAAGTGATATGTATGATATCGCTTCTATTACTAAAGTTATGGCATCTGTGCCTATGGTGATGAAGATGGTTGACGAGGGTAAACTGAATTTAAATGATTCATTATCTCATTTCTTACCTCGTCTGGAGAATACTAATAAATCGGGTATCAGGATTGAAGATATGTTGATTCATCAGGCAGGCCTCGAATCCTGGATACCTTTTTATATGCGGGCAATAGATAAGGAGAAGCTTCAGGGTGATATTTTTAGTACCAGATATTCGAGTCAATATAACTTAAAACTCGATTCTAGGGTTTATTTGAATAAGTCAGTGAGGTATCGTAACGATATTTTTCGCCATACCCAGAATGATCAATTTAATGTCCGTGTCTCCGATAAGTTCTATATGAATAAAGATTATATTGATTCTATGAAATTAGGGATTGATACTTCAGAAGTTGCTAGTCATCCTTCTTATAAATATAGTGATTTGGGATATTATTATATAAAAGAGATTGTTGAAAATACCTATGGGCAACCATTGGACTTATTGGTGGAGAACGATTTTTATAAGCCTTTGGGAGCTTTTAAAACTCTTTATAAACCGCTTGAAGTATATAATAAAAAAGAGATTGTGCCTACAGAGAATGATAGGGCATGGCGTAAAGAGGTATTACAGGGCTATGTTCATGATCCTGGTGCTGCCATGTTAGGTGGTGTTGGGGGACATGCAGGGGTGTTTTCAAATGCTAGTGATTTGGTGAAGATATTACAAATGTACCTCAACAAAGGCATTTATGGGGAGGAGCGTTATATTGATTCTACAACAATCAGCCGCTTCACTTCGGTAGTTAAAGAAGGTAATCGTCGCGGTATTGGCTTCGATAAGCCTGTTTTAGATCCTGAATTATCCGGGCCTACTTGTCACGAAGCCTCTCCGTCATCTTTTGGTCATTCAGGGTTTACAGGTACATTGGTGTGGGTTGATCCTGAGTATGACCTTATTTATATTTTTCTCTCAAACAGAGTTCATCCCAATCAGTCCAATAAAAAACTGATCATAAATAATGTGAGAACAGATATTCAATCTGCTATCTATCGCTCCTTACCTGTTTATTGGGAGAAAAAATCAGCAAAACAGGAAGCAGTAGAATAAATTGATAATTAGGTGTTTATGTTCGTCTTGACTGGTTAGTGTATAGAGCCTGACAAAAAGTTCATAGTCGACAGTGCAGTGCAAAAGGATGACTGTATGCTGCCTACTGTGAACTTTATATTGTCTGTTGCAGACTGAGTCAGATCAATGGTATAGCATACTTATAGATTATAGAACTCAGTAAATACTTTTGTTGTAAAGAGGTGATCAGAAACTCCTCCCAGTTCACGAACCGAATGCATGGCTAGCATGGGATTGCCTATATCTACTGATCTCATATCTATTTGACTAAGAGATACATTTCCTAAAGTTGAACCACCTACCATATCAGAGCGATTGACAAATTTTTGATAAGGAATGTTCGCTTGTTTACACAGCATTTCAAAAACAGCCCCCGAATCGCCATCGGTAGTGTATTTTTGATTGGCATGAATTTTAATGACAGGACCTCCATTTAAAACAGGATGTAATACAGGGTCATGTTTATCAACCTGATTGGGATGGATGGAATGAGCCATATCCGCCGAAATCATAAATGAGCGATATATAGTGCGATAAAAATCCTCCTGATGATACCCTAGTGCAAAGTTAATTCTATGCAGGATATTGGATAAAACTGGAGAACCCGCTCCTTGTTTAGTCTGACTACCCACTTCTTCATTGTCGAAAATACATAGCATTTGAGTATTTTCGTCATTGTTGCTCTTAAGTAGTGCTTTTAGTCCCGCATGAACCATGGCCAGATCGTCGAGCTTAGGAGAACTAATGAGTTCATCATTCATGCCCATAATACATCCTTTTTGGTATTCGTACAGGGTTAAGTCAAAGTCAATGATCTCCTCCGGGTCAATTTGAAGCTCCTGAGCGATTAATTTAATCAGGTAGTTATCTTTTTCAAAATGTTCGTTCACCACACCCAATAAAGGAAGCATATGTTTTTGCTTGTTTAGTGCAATCCCTTCGTTTACTTCTCTGTTAAGATGAATAGCCAGGTTAGGAATGATGAGTAGAGGCTTTTTGAAATTAATAAATCTGGATTCAGGGTATAGAGGATGGTCCGACTTGATAATTACTCTTCCTGCAATAGAAAGAGGACGATCGAGCCAGCTCATGAGAATAGGACCCCCGTATACTTCGGTATTTAGTTTTAAAAGTTTATTCTCGACCAATATCTCAGGCTGAGGTTTTAATTTAAAACTGGGAGAGTCGCTATGTGCACAAATCATTTTAATACCATCGGTTGGCAGGTCGTTGCTTCCCAGCTGAAAAGCAAAAATGGCTGTGTTATTTTTTGTGGTATAGTATTTCTTTCCTTTAACTAATTTCCATTCATGAGTTAAGGGTAATTCGGTATAACCATTCTCATTTAACTGTGTTTTAATATTTTCAACAACATGATAAGGAGATGGACTATCGTAAATAAAATCGATTAATTCTTGCGCTATTGTTAATTCCTGACTCATATTTATTCGTTTTTTTTGCAATGTATAAATATTGACTTAAATTGATATAACACATTCTAATAACTTTTGTTAAGCTATTCCTTGAAAAAAAGTATGCTAAAAAATGATAAGAGTAATTAATGCGTTGTTGTTTAGGTGTATAAATTATCGTTTTGATCATTATTATATCAGGTTAACGCATAAAAAATAAAAAAAAGAAAAGCTATTTTTTATTTTTGTGTACTATAATAGTTTGTTATTTGTTGTCTATGAAAGTGAAGACGGTGTAAGTATTAAATTGAATGGTTATGGAAAATAAATGGAGCGAAGAGATAAAATGCTGTTTTGATAAAATACCGTTTAAAGTTTCGTTGAGTTTTGAGTATCTGATTACTGATATTGAGGCTATTAGTATTCAAAAGGATCACCCTATGAGTATCATGGCTGTTCATGTTTTATCGGAAATAGATAAGGTGCCGGCTTTTAAAACAGTGATAAATGATTTCTCCTTATTGGAGAAACATAAAGGATTAGTAGGTAAGTTAATGGCTTTTGTGATTAATCCAATGAATGATCATACAGATCTGGTAGCCACAAGTGCTCCTTTTGCCTGGGAGTCATTTTACTCCACTACCTTATTTAAGCAAACCATTTTAAATGAGCACAAATCATTAGATATAGTGATAGATTCCTACAAAGGAGAGAACTTATTATTGCTATCTATTTTGTTTCATGCTTATATACTGATATTAGACCAGATATATGGGATTGATATTTATAAAGATTTCCCGTTTAATTTTAAATTAACATGTGAGCAAACAAGTTTGGTTAAATATTATAATAGTAAGATAAATAACCGATACATCAAGGTTATACCTCCTGCCAATTATAAAAAATTATCAAAAGAGCAGTTGAAAAGCTTGTTTGGTAAAGAAAATGATTTAACATTTTGGAATGAATTAATTCCTCTTGAAGATTTTGAGTTTGTAGGTTTTAAGCGTCTGGATTTTAGGGATATTACCTACGATTACACAATTTCGCAATTAAAATCAGACCTTCTCAATAAAAACACCATTGTAAGTAACGAAGGATTTCAAAAAATAAAGAGTCGTGTTCATTCTCTTATCGGGAATCCATATGTAGAGTTTGGTTATGTAGCTACCTGTGATTTTGATCCGGAATTAAATAGGAACTATATATGGAAAAGTATTATTCCCTTAAGTGAATTAGGGTTTCAGGATTATCTGGATAGTTTTTATAGAGAGGCTTATACCGAACGAAAAATCATCATTATTGATGATCTTAAAAAAGAGAAGAAGAATAGATTGGTTGATGCCTTTTTGAAAAGAGGAATAAGAAATCATGCTATTGTGCCTTTGATTTTGGAAAATGAGGTAGTAGGTATTGTGGAGTTTGCTTGTGCAGAACCCGGCAGTTTAAGCATGGTTCAGATAAAACGTATGTATGAGTTGTTTCCTATTTTTGCCTTGGCAATAAAAAGAAGTAAAGAGGAATGGGATGATAAAGTGCGTGCTATTATTCAGGAAGAGTTTACTGCTATTCATCCTACTGTAGAATGGCGTTTCCGGGAAGCTGTAACTACTTTACTGAATCAAAAATTAGAACAAGAGAAGACAGCTATTGAACCCATCGTTTTTCCTGGGGTGTTTCCTATTTATGGAGCTTCTGATATCAGAGGATCCTCATTGGAAAGAAATAAGGCCATTCAAGCCGATTTAACAGAACAACTTACGCAGGCGAGAGGTGTTTTAATGAGCTCTGATGTTTTAAAGGATATTCTTTTGGTCAACAATCTTATTTTTAAGGTTGATGCACATATAAAAACTGTAAAAAGTGGACTGAAAGCCGGTGATGAAGTAAGTATCCTCGATTTTTTGCAGAGGGAGATCGATCCTGTACTTAAAACATTAGCAGGCAGGTATCTTGAGTTAAAAGATCCGGTTAATCTCTATATTGAGAAGTTAGATACTGAATTAGGCGTTATTTATACTAAACTAAAGAATTTTGAAGAGAGTTTAACCGTTATCAACGATAACGTAAGTGAAATTGTAGATGCCGAGCAAATAAAAGCGCAAAAAGTATTTCCTCATTATTTTGAGAAATATCGAACCGATGGGGTGGAATATAATGCTTACCTGGGGCAATCGTTAGTTAAGAATCTTCCTTTTAGTGATATTTATCTGAACAATATTAGGTTGTGGCAATTGATGCTTAAGGTGAAAATAGCAAGACGTATTAAAAAAATACAAGCTGAGTTATCTACTAAGTTGGATATTACACAATTGATATTGATTCATTCATCTCCTTTAAGTATTGCTTTTAGGCAAGATGAAAGGAAATTTGATGTGGATGGTGCATATAATATCCGTTACGAAATTACAAAAAAACGTATTGATAAGGCAATTATTAAAGGTACCAGAGAAAGGATAACACAAGTGGGTAAAATTGCCATTATCTATTCGTATGCCGAAGAAATTCAGGAGTATAAAAAGTATATCGATTTTATGATTGCTCAGGGATTTTTGAAGGATGTAGTTGAGGATTATGAACTCGAAGATATGAAAGGGGCTTCCGGACTTAGGGCATTAAGAATAGAGGTTGATTTTACCGATTTGGAGGTAAAGCCGCTTGATGATTCAGTTATCAATGAATTAATGGTCGGATAATTTTTTCTGACTGTAATGCAGAGTATAAAAAAAGCCATCCTTCATTAGAAAGATGGCTTTTATTTTATTTGAAAAAAAAGCTTACGATAAAATCATTCTTTCGATATCATCTTTTACATTGGTGATTCCACCAATCCCGAAGTTTTCAACCAATACATTAACCACGTTAGGAGATAAGAAAGCTGGCAATGTAGGCCCTAGGTTGATATTTTTAACACCTAAACTTAGTAGTGCTAATAAAACGATTACGGCTTTTTGCTCATACCATGCAATATTATAAACGATAGGAAGATCATTGATATCATCTAAACCAAATACTTCTTTAAGTTTAAGGGCTGTCACGGCTAATGAGTAAGAATCGTTACACTGTCCGGCATCTAATACGCGGGGAATTCCACCTATGTCTCCCAAAGGAAGCTTATTATAACGGTATTTTGCGCATCCAGCTGTTAAAATAACGGTATCATTAGGTAACTCAGTGGCAAATTCGGTATAGTAACCACGATCGTTCATACGTCCATCGCAACCTGCCATGACTACGAATTTTTTGATTGCTCCACTCTTAACAGCCTCAACTACTTTATCGGCTAACTGTAATACTTGATTGTGAGCGAATCCACCAATAATTTCACCGGTTTCAATCTCTGTTGGAGAAGCGCATTTTTTAGCATGCTCAATAATCGCACTAAAATCTTTTGGTTGATCACCTATTCTGTCCGGAATGTGTGTGCATCCATCAAAACCACTGGCTCCGGTGGTGTAAATACGGTTTATGTAACTTTCTTTAGGAGGAACAATACAGTTGGTTGTAAATAGGATAGGGCCATTGAAGCTCTCAAACTCTTCCTTTTGTTGCCACCAGGCATTACCATAGTTCCCTACAAAATGCTTATATTTTTTAAAGGCAGGATAATAGTTGGCAGGAAGCATTTCACTGTGTGTATATACATCAACTCCAGTACCGTCGGTTTGTTTTAGCAATTCTTCCATATCCTTTAAGTCGTGACCTGAAATAAGAATGGCTGGATTGTTGCGAACGCCTAAATTAACTGAAGTGATTTCGGGGTTACCATAGCTTTCGGTATTGGCTTTGTCTAATAAGGCCATCACATCAACACCAAATTTACCGCACTCTAATACAAGTCCAACTAATTCGTCAACGCCTAACTTGCTATTGGTGCTAGCTACCAAGGCTTTTTGAATAAATTCGTTTACCTCACTGTTTTCGTATCCTAAATTAAAAGCATGTTCGGCATAGGCTGCCATACCTTTTACACCGTAGATTAAAAGCTCTTTTAGGGATCTGATATCTTCATTTTCAATGGCAAGCACACCAATACCCGGAGCTACCTTCAGAAAATCTTCTGTTGTTGTTCCTGCATAATTTACAGATGGTTCGTTGCTTTTAATTTCTATACCTGATGCAGAAAGGTTTTTTTTAATCTCATTACGCAATTGAATTCCTTCGTTAATTTTTGCCTCAATTTTTCCTCCGTCAAAATTGGCATTGGTTATGGTAGTAAATAAAGCATCTACCATAAATTTATAGGCTTTTTTATCTGTTATATTGTTAAGGTTTGCTTCGTGATGAACGATAGCTAATCCTTTTGTAACAAATAACAATACATCCTGAAGTGCTGCTACCTCGTCGGTTTTTCCGCAAACACCTTTAATTGTACAGCCTGTTCCTT
>JBFHKL010000176.1:0-8870 GCA_041595375.1 Saccharicrinis sp. | reverse complement strand
TTAAAAAAATAAAAAATATACAATGAAAAAAGTATCTGTAGGCGTAGATATAGGTGGAACAAATACCGCTATCGGTATTGTTGACGAAACAGGAAAAGTTTTAGCTAAAGGATCCATTCCAACACCAGCTCATGGTGATATTGAAAAATATATGAATGATTTAGCTGAGGCTATCCGTGGAATTATTACCAGCGCAGGTGAGATATTAACGGTTTTAGGCATTGGAGTTGGTGCTCCAAACGGTAACTATTATAATGGGACCATTGAATATGCGCCAAATTTGTCGTTTAAAGGCGTTATTCCTTTTGTTGAGTTATTAACTAAAAGATTTCCAGAGTTAGATTATATTGCCTTAACAAATGATGCCAACGCTGCAGCTATTGGAGAGATGATTTATGGAGGTGCCAAAGGGATGAAAAACTTTGTGATGTATACCTTGGGTACTGGTGTTGGTAGTGGTTTGGTTGTGAACGGAGACCTAGTATATGGCCATGATGGTTTTGCCGGAGAATGTGGACATACTACCTTGATTCCTAATGGAAGATTATGTGGATGTGGTGCTAATGGTCACTTAGAGGCATACTGTTCTGCACCAGGGATGAAAAGAACAGCCTTTGAATTAATGGCTAAGTACAATGCTACTGATAGTTTATTGGCCAATAAATCTTTTAATGAATTAGATTCAAAAATGATTTTTGAGGCTGCTAAAGCTGGTGATAAAGTAGCTCTTGAAGTTTTTGAATTAACTGGTAAGTATTTGGGGCAGGGATTAGCTGATAGTGTACATCATTTGAGTCCTCAGGCTATTTTCTTGTTTGGGGGACCAACTGCAGCAGGAGATTATATATTTAAGCCTACAAAAGAAAGTTTAGAAGATCATTTGTTACCTATTTTTAAAAATAAAATTGAAATACTTCCTTCTGAGTTAGATGCTGGAAATGCGGCTATTGTTGGAGCCAGTGCTTTGGTATATAAAGAAATGGAAAAATAGTATTTGATTTTCAGTTTTCAGTTGGCAGTTAATACTATTTGCCAACTGACGACTGGAAATGAGCTACTTCTTTTTCAATATCTCTTGCAGTTTAATCATCTCATCCCTGTATTGAGCAGCGGTAATGAAATCTAGTTCTTTAGATGCTTTTTGCATGGCTTTTTTGGCTTTTTCAATCGCTTTGGCCAATCCTTCCTTATTCATGTATTCAACAACAGGATCTGCTGCAAAATCAATGTTTTCAGGTTCTATATAGGCATTTTCTTCAATGCCTTTGCCTAATACACTGGTTTGTTTTTTAGTGATCTGTTGCGGTGTAATACCGTGTATCTCGTTATATTTAAGCTGTTTTTCTCTTCGATGGTTGGTGGCATCAATTGTTTTTTGCATTGACTTGGTGATCGTGTCTGCATACATAATTACTAAGCCGTTTAAATTTCGGGCAGCCCGACCTGCGGTTTGTGTCAACGAACGTTCTGAACGTAAAAAACCTTCCTTGTCTGCATCTAAAATGGCAACCAATGATACTTCAGGTAAGTCAAGTCCTTCTCTTAAGAGGTTGACTCCTATTAATACATCAAATATACCTTTTCTCAGGTTTTCCAAAATCTCTACCCGAGTAAGAGTATCCACATCAGAATGAATATATTCGCAGTTAATGTTTAGTTTTTTTAGATAGGACGAGAGTTCTTCTGCCATTCTTTTGGTAAGAGTGGTTACCAAAACTCTTTCTCTTTTTTCAATCCTAATTCTTATTTCTTCCAGTAAATTATCTATCTGGTTTAGGCTGGGGCGCACCTCGATAACAGGATCAAGTAATCCTGTTGGGCGAATTACCTGCTCTATAATAACACCTTCGCTTTTTTCAATCTCATAGTCTGCTGGAGTTGCACTAACGTATATGGCACTATCAAGCAGGGTTTCAAACTCTTCAAATTTTAGGGGTCTGTTATCCATGGCAGCAGGCAGTCTGAATCCATGCTCTACCAATGTTTCTTTTCTGGACTTATCTCCTCCATACATGGCTCTAATTTGAGGGATGGTTACATGGCTTTCATCGATTACCATAATAAAGTCATCGGGGAAATAATCAATAAGACAGAAGGGGCGTGTTCCTTTTTCTCTACCATCAAAATACCTAGAGTAGTTTTCAATCCCAGGACAATACCCTAATTCTCTGATCATCTCTAAATCATAGGTAACTCTCTCTTCAATTCTTTTAGCTTCCAGATGCTTTCCTATATCCTTTAAATAGGTTATTTGTTCCATTAAATCATCCTGAATCATCCTGATGGCTAATTGAGTTCTTTCTTTGGTAGTGACAAATAAGTTGGCCGGATAAATTAGTATGTTTTCCCGTTCAGATTTTGTTGTTCCATTAATGGGATCAAAAATCGAAATATCTTCTATTTCATCACCCCAAAATCCAATGCGGTATGCTTCATCGGCATAGGCAGGGAAAATTTCTACATTATCTCCTTTTACCCTAAAGTTACCTCGGTTAAATTCAACCTCATTACGAGAATATAAGCTGTCAACTAATTGCCTTAAAAGTTGGTTTCTGCTAATTTGTTGTCCCACTTCAAGATGAGTAACGTTGGCATGAAAATCTTCAGGATTACCAATACCATAGATGCATGAAACAGAAGATACAACAATCACATCTCTTCTGCCGGAAAGTAATGAAGAACTGGCACTTAAACGTAATTTTTCAATTTCATCGTTTATTGATAAGTCTTTCTCAATATAGGTGTCAGTAACAGGTAGGTAAGCTTCGGGCTGATAATAATCATAGTAGGAAACAAAATATTCAACTGCGTTTTCGGGGAAAAAGTTTTTAAACTCTCCATAGAGTTGGGCCGCTAAAGTTTTATTATGACTAAGTATGAGGGTGGGTTTCTGTACTGATTCAATCACATTGGCAATAGTAAATGTTTTTCCAGAACCCGTCACTCCCAGTAGTGTTTGATGAGGAATTTGTTGATTAATTCCTTCAGCAAGTTGTCTAATGGCTTCAGGTTGATCACCAGTAGGTTTAAAGTCCGAAATAATTTTAAAGTCCATTATTTTTATTTGTGATAATATAAGGGTTTTTCCAGTAGTTTTTAAAGGTTATTTTTTCAATTATAGTATTAACCAATACAAAGGGTAAATGTTTTTAAAAAAAAGAAAGGCTCCTATTAGGAGCCTTTCTTTTAATATCTTCTATAGCTTTTGGTCTTTCGACGTGATGGCCTTTTGTATTTTTTGGTACCTACTTTATACAAACTTTGTGTTCTTAGGTATGCTTTTCTGTTGTATTTTGGAGAGTTTTTCCATTTACTGTCGCTAATTAGGTAAGTAATACCTATGGATGCTACGTAAAAGAAATCGCTGTCATCAGTTTCTACTTCTGTTCCATCGCCTTTATACCATACATCATGTGCATCAACCCTGTCGTTAAAAACATAAGTGCCTATAAATTCAGCTGAGATGCTAATTTGCGAGGAGTAATAGATGTTTAAACCACCACCCATAGAGAAGGTAGGAGCCATTTCATTTACCTCTCTCCATATAGAGCCTTCGGTGTTTCCACTTGCTGCACCCCAATATTCAGTAGTTGAAAATTGCATTAATCCCAACTGACCTATAATATAAGGATTGAATCTTCTTTGTTTAAAAAGTCCATATGCGGCATCTAAGGGACGAAATGTAGCTCCGGCATTAAAATGAATATAGGTATTCTCAAAATATGCATAGGTATCATCTGAACTATATCCAAGCTGAGTTCCTTTCATGGCACCGTAATTCAAGTCTATCCTTGCGTTCCAATAGGTACTAAGTTCTTTTTCGGCTGCTAGACCAAAAGTATAGTTCGTTCTTGCTTCTGACACAAGGTCTCCATAAAACATATTTATACCAGCCTTAGGTTGAATTTTAAAACCTTCAAGGAATTGGTTTCTCTTCCTGTATTGCGAACTGGCGGAAACTGTTATGAAAAATATGATAAGAGCAAAAAATGCCTTTTTAAGGTATTGTTGCATTATATTAGTTTATTTGATAAGCTTATTACGTGTAATAACTATAAAAAGTTTGAAAAAATATTTTTTCTATACGATTTTTGCATTTGTTTGCTATTGTGACCAATTATATTTTTATCTGTTAGGCAAATTTATGCAACAAGAAAAATATTTCGTGTTCTATCTCTATTGTAACCTTAATTTTAATAACATTAGTTTGCAAAAATAAAATTTAATCTCTTTTTGTCGTCTTATAATACAGGATTTTTTGATTTTATTTCGTTAAACTTTAAAATAGATAGGGGAATCCAACTATTCTTTATATGAAAGTATAGTGAATTAATTTGTTTAAGTTAGTAACATTAGTTGTGTTTATGATGTTTTTTCCTTCGGGTGTATAGCAAAGGTCAATTTCTGCCTGAAAATATTCAACTACTTTATTTCTTACCATTTTCATGGTGCTATTAATTAGTTTGTTGTGTTCAGTAAATGGTTCGTGAGCTATACTAAAGGTCGAAGGCAACCAACGCTGAGGAAATAGGGAAGCATTTTTACCTCCTGCTTTAAATTCAGTCAGTTGTTTCTCAATCAACATGATAACATCTTCCATTGAATGAGAATTATTCTTATTTATTAGTGTTTTTACATTTTCGATATTAGGAACAAGGATTGCGCAGGTATAATTGTTTTGGTTATTATAGAGCATCACCTGATCAATTAAGTCGCAATGATCAATAATGGCTTCTTCAATGCCTTCAGGGCTGTATTTTTCTCCATCAGAACCAATTAAAAGGCTCTTGAAGCGTCCTTTAACATGTAAGTAGTTTTCGTCGTCCAAATAGCCTAAATCACCTGTGTATAGCCACCCGTCTTTTATGGTTTCTTTGGTCGCTTCACTATTTTTCCAGTAACCTTTCATCACATTTTCTCCTTTAACCACTATTTCACCTAATTGATGGTTTTTCAGGTGTGCACCATCTGTGCCACATATCTTCATCTCAAGGTTATTTACAATTTTTCCGGAGGATCCAAGTTTATGATGATTGGGGGTATTGGCAGAAATAATGGGGGAGGCTTCACTCAATCCATATCCTTGATACATAGGGATACCAATAGCATAAAAAAATTGTTGCAGCTCATAGTCCAGTAAAGCACCTCCTCCGATAAAAAATTGTAGGTTGCCACCAAAACCCTCTTTTACTTTGTTGAAAATGTTTTTGTTAAATATGGAAATGAGTGGTTTAGCTATTATTTTTATCCCTTCTCCCTGATTATTCCCATTCCCATGATACCAGATAGAAACTTTTAATGCGAAATCAAATACTGTCTGAACCAATTTACCTTGTTGTGCAATTGATTTTTCAATATTTTTTTTGAAGTTTTTTGCCAGAGCAGGTACGCTCATAAGTACATGAGGCTTGGTTTCTTTAATGTTTGCACTAAAATTTTTCAATGTCTCCATAGGAGTCTTACCCGTTTGTACAGAAGCTATGCTTGCGCCAGTTCGCATAAATGAGTACAAAGAGGCAGTGTGTGCAAAAGCATGATCCCAGGGAAGTACTACCAATGTTTTATAAAAAGAAGGGATATCAATGTAACTAAAGGCCTGCTCAACATTGGAGGTGTAGTTTCTTTGAGAAAGCATGATGCCTTTGGGCTGAGCAGTTGTTCCTGAGGTATAGGTAATGGTGGCTATATCATCGGGTTCAACTTGCTTAGTGAGTTCTTCATAGGCATCTGGATTATTTAAAAGAACTGCTTTCCCTTTCGAAAAAATAAAATCAATAGCGATCTCGTCTTCCTCCAATTCAATGGAAGGAGAAAAAACGATTATCTTTTCTAAATCTGGAAGCTCATTTTTTAGAGATCTTATCTTAGGTAGCTGGGTTTGGGATACCAATATATATTTACTCTCGGAATGCGTAAGGCGGAATGTTAAATCATTATCAGCTTCCAGTTTGGTAGATAGGGGAATAGTGATGGCTCTGTTGCTTAATACTGCTAATTCACTTAATAGCCATAAGTTTCTTCCTTCGGAGAGCAATGCTATCTTGTCTTTGTGTTTCATGCCGTATGCCTGCAGTCCAATAGCTAATTGTTCTACTAGGATAAGGGCTTCTCTGTAGCTGGTAGCTTTAAATTCGTTATTTTCTTTTTCCCAAAGTAATGGGTTGTTGGCAAATTGCTTTGCATGTTCTTTGAAGAAACTGATGATTGATGTCATCCAGAATAAATTAAGTGAAAAATTACGCAAATATAGTTCATTTATTTGGAGCATAGAACTTGTTGGGTATTGTACAGGAAAAGTGTGAAAAATCATCAGTCATCAGTACATTTTAACGAAAGGCAGGGTAGTTGTTGCGGTACTTTAAGAATGTTTTGGAAAACAGGCGTTTGGATAGTGAAAGCTTAAGAATAAAAGCTAATTGGGCAATATAGATAGCTCTGTGGTATTTATGCAGAGGAAAGTATAGGAAACGATTTTTATCATCTTAAAAAAAAGAGACTCCCGAATGGAAGCCTCTTTGGTAGCTTATCAGAAGCTAAAATTAGCTTAGTAGTTACTTTCTTTAATTTCGAAATATGCCTGAGAGTGTAGACAAGCAGGGCAGTTTTTAGGTGCCTTAAGTCCTTCGTGGATATAACCACAATTACGACATTTCCATATTACTTTACCATCTTTCTCAAATACTTTACCACTTTCTAGGTTATCGTAAAGAGTACGGTAACGTTTTTCGTGAGCTTCTTCCACTTTGGCAATCATTTTAAAAGCAACAGCAACCTCTTTAAATCCTTCTTCTTCTGCTATTTTTGCAAATTCAGGATAAAGCTCTGTCCACTCTTCGTTTTCTCCATCAGCTGCAGCTTTTAAGTTTTCAGCAGTGGTTCCAATGATACCGGCAGGATAACTGGCTGTGATTTCAACCATACCACCTTCTAAGAATTTGAAGAAACGCTTAGCATGTTCTTTTTCGTTTTCTGCAGTTTCTTCAAAAAGGCCGGCAATTTGTTCTAAACCTTCTTTTTTCGCTTGTTTAGCAAAATAGTTATATCTCATTCGAGCTTGAGACTCTCCTGCAAAAGCTTTTAGCAGGTTTTGTTCTGTTTTTGTTCCTTTTTAACTGTTCATGTTTATTTTGTCTTATGTTTATTTTGAGTATTATGATTTGATTTTAATTTGTTTTAAGGGTATTGTTTGTCAGCTATTAAATAAAGTAGAATAGCATCTATTATATTCTTAGTTATACTATCGCTATAAATTTTATGAGTGTAATATTGAGCTACTCTTCGTATTGCTCAAACATTGATATTGGCGAGGAGCAGGTTGGGCATAACCAGTCATCGGGCAGATCTTCAAAGGCTGTACCAGGCTCAATACCATTTTCAGGATCTCCTATTTCTGGGTCGTAGATATATCCACAAGCAAGGCATCTATATTTTTTATTGCTTGCAGTAGTGCTTGTTTTTTTTGATTCCTGTTTGGTTTTATCAATATATGTAGGCGCATTTTTGGGGGCTATTCCTTTTTTTACATCCCTGTAAAATGCATAGGTTAGCGGGTTAGCATCTTCTTCTAATAATTCATTTTCAATAATCTCTGCTATAAAAATGATATGTGAGCCTACTTCGAGCTTTTGCTTGACTACGCAATCGAACCAGGCAATAGTATCTTCAATTACCACAGGCGTATTATTGGTCGATACGGTTTGTTGAATAGATGCAAATTTATTGAGATCTTTTCCACTCTTGTATCCAAATAATCCAATCGTTTCTGATTTAGCTTCCTGTTTTAAAATAGATATCGAAAATTTTTCGCTTTTTTCAATGATTCCACATGTGAAATTGTCTTTATTGCAGCTAATTGCAATCTGAGGTGGTTCAGCAGTAACCTGAAAAGCTGTATTAGCAACGTATCCATTCTTTATTCCATTATGCTCCGAGGAAATAATATACAATCCGTAGGTAATTTTAAAAAAAGCTTCTATGTTCATTGTCTATGCAGAATTAGTTCAAATATAAAGTTACTAAAATTGCAAATAGGGTTAAGCGGAATGATGTAATTTAGATTCTTTCCAGAAAAAGTGAATGAAAATGACGAATTTTTTATCGCATGAAAAAGGAGTGATATTTCACTCCTTTTTCATAATTGCTAAGTATATTTTATTCGTTTTAAGCGTTAATCATCATAGGCATTAACAACATTAATTCATCTTCCGGGCCATCGTTGCTCAGAGGTAAAAAGATACCTGCTCTTGCTGGATCAGCTAACTCCATAACAACTTCATCAGAAGAAATGTTATCTAATAACTCAGCCAAAAAAGCAGATTTAAAGCCAATTTCAATGGAATCACCATCATATTGACAACTTAATTTTTCATAGGCAGAAATTGAAAAATCGATGTCTTGAGCAGAAACCGTTAGTTCATCTCCATCTATAGTTAGTTTTACCAAATTACTGGCCTGGTTTGAGAATAAAGATACTCTACCTAAGGAATTGACAACTTCCTGACGATTAATAATAATCTTGTTTGGATTATCCTGAGGTATAACGGCATTATAACTAGGATAGTTACCTTCTACCAAACGACAAACCAATTTATGATTTTCCATTTGGAAAAAAGCATTTTTATCATCGAATTCAATGGAGATGTCTCCATCTTCTTTTATTAATACATTTTTTAAAAAAGAAGCCGGCTTTTTGGGTAAAATAAATGATGAAGTAAATTCTGTAGTTGCATCATTTCGCTGATAGCGCACCAGTTTATGTGAATCACTGGCTACAAAAGTCAGACTTTCTGGTGACATCTCAATTAAAATACCATTCATTACAGGACGAAGTTCGTCATCAGCAGTAGCAAATAATGTTTTGTTGATACCTG
>JBFHKL010000175.1:0-8920 GCA_041595375.1 Saccharicrinis sp. | reverse complement strand
TTTTCGTTGTTCAATATTTTGAGTAGTACCTATCATACGCACCGGATTTCCTAAATGATCCTTATGTATAACATGCCCCTGATCATAGAACCAAACATAATGCCCATTTTTATGTTTGAGTCTGATCTCTATTTTTAACGAATCTTTCTCTCCTGCAGTTATAGCCTGCAACAAGGATTTTTTAATTTTTGCATCATCAGGGTGTATGAGTTGATCCCACCAATGCGATGTGTTCTCTACTTCTGATTCTGTATAACCCAGAGTTAGATAACGCGATGGATGTGAAATAATTAAATCACTATTTAAATGGTAGTCCCACCAGCCATAATCCCCTTCGGAAAATGCGGCATTTAGTCGGTATTCCCGTTCTTTTATTTTCAGGTATGATTCTTCTAATTCCTTGGTTCTTACCTGTACGCGTTCCTCTAGCTTTTTGTTTATTTGTAATATCTTTTGTTCGTATTCCTTTTGAATCGAAATATCTATGATAGATATAATACTACCTATAATTTTGCCATAACTATCGTATCTAATTGAAAGAGAAAGCTGTGCTATAAATGAAAGTCCATTCTTTTTACTTAATGTTTCTTCTTCCTGTAACTTAGCTCTTTCTTTGAACAGTTTAGCTATTCTACTATTATATTGAACCCGATTTGTTTCTTTTTCTTTATATAAAAACGAGGCATGCTGGCCAAGCGCTTCTTCTGATTTATATCCAAATAGTTCTTCAGCTCCTTTATTCCAGAAATTTAAAATGCCATCCTTGTCCGTTGATACTACAGCTTCAAATACCTGATTCAATATTTGCTTATTATCAAATAGCCGTTCTTCGTGATGTTTCTTTTCTGTAATATCACTTACCGTTGCAATTATATTTATTATTTCGTTTTCATCGCTTAACATCGACGAAACACTCAAATCACCCCAGATAATATTTCCATCTTTTCGGATATAGCGTTTTTCTATACAGTAGTTATCTATTTCTTTCCTGATCAGTTTATTATAAAGATGATCGTCCTTTTCAATATCTTGCGGATAGGATAACTCCTGAAAAGTCTTTTGTGAGAGTTCGGGCAAAGAATAACCCAGTATATTGCAAAGTGTATGATTAGCAAATTCAGGCTTACCATCCAATCCTATCAGGGCAACACCAATTCCAGCATGATTAACCAGCGTATAAAATTTACGTTCATTAATGGCTAATTCATTTAATTTTAATTCAAGGGTGTTTTCTAATTTGTCTTTTAAGATAGAGAGTGCCGATTCTGATTTTTTTAGAGTGCTGTTTTTTTGCGCTAGCTGATCTATGGTAAACTGAATGCCTATGATGATTAAAGCAAAAAGAATAGATAAAACTAGAAACGATAACCATTTCACCCTGCTATTATAGAGCGCATTTTTACTTAAATCCTGATTTTTAATTTTACTAATCAGAACAAACTCTTCTTTTTTGTTAAATACCAAATTATTGCTAAATTTAGAATCTATATCATCTTGAGGAGTGAACTTTAAAAAAACATAGGAATAGTGTTTTGATCTACAAATGCCCTTCTTGTTATTTTGAATTTTTTCCCATAAAGGCATGCGCATACGTCTTAAATTTAGAGTGTCTGCTCCTAGTTTAAGGTGACCAAAAGTACTTGCAGAATCACTTGACATAAGCCAGTATCCCTCCTGATTAACAAGCTCAAAAGAGGAATGTATATTCTCATCGTAAGTGCTTAGTTTATCTGTTAGGTTATTAATAAAATGATTTGTAATAATTACCCCTTTGCATTTCCCATTTTTATCATATGATTTTTTAGCTACTCTTATTACGGGCTTATATGGAACTTCAATGTGATCATTTTCAATATTTAAATCTATGTCTGAAAAATAAATTTCACCGGGTAATAATTTTATGGCCTTCTGAAAATAATACCGTCTGTTTTTATTCTGAAGATATTGCTGTTCGATAAACTGCCCTTGACTGTTTTCTTCAAAATCAACCCTAATTTTCTCATTACCTAAGGTGTCAAGATATCGCACTTGATCATAACTTTTTTGTATTGAGGAAAAATGTTTAAAAAAATCAACCTGTGTTTGTAATAGATTTGGTGTACCCAGATAATCCATATGTGAATATTCCCAGGTTAATAAATTGATGTCCTCAACCAGTGTTGTATAAAAATCACTAAGTATAACTTTCTTAATGCTTAGTTCATCAAGTTCTGAGTTTAATGCTATATGGGCTTCATGCTCTGTTATTGTGTTAAAATATTGTGTAATTCCGAAATAACTAATGAGTATGATCGGAATATAAAACACAAGAAATTTAACAGGCTTATTATTTATATATTTAGAGGGGAAGGTCATGCAAGGTAATTTTATAAAAATAAATTAGATATTTATTTATAATAAGATAAATCCTAATCCATTAACTTTATTCTTTATATGTAACAATTGGTTAATGCATTGTATTCTTCCTTACCTTACGCTAAATGGTTTAAATTGTTACTAAACCATTTAAAATTAAGTTACATTAACAAAAGCTCTAATAGTTAAACGTTTATGATTATTTTGGTTATCTAACATCCTCTTTCCTCTGTGGTTTTTTTAAAAAAATGTATACTAGCGTAGTTCAATGGAAAGTACTAGAAAAAGCTTTGATTATCTGAAATTTTTTGAACTGACTAATAAGATTTATTTCCTTTAAGGATTAGCTTATTTGATGAGTTCAAGAGGAACGTTATATCAATTAAATTACCATCATAAAAAGTTCTCTTATATTGAGCTTATTGACCTAGGTAATGCGCCAGAAGCATATGCTGTGCTATCACATTTCCCAATCGGATTCTTCTAGCTCAAATATTTCGTTTACCGATAGATCAAAAACATGAGCAATTTTTAATGCCAGAATAGTAGATAAGTTATATTTTCCTAACTCAATTGCATTGATAGTTTGCCGACTGACCTGCACTAATTCAGCCAACTTAGCTTGTGTAATATTTTTTTTCGCTCGCTCTACTTTGATACTATTCTTCATTACTTGTTTGATTTTTGAATTGATATAAAGCCCAATTGAAACGGACAATGAAGAAGATAAGTATGGTAAACATATTAAGAATAAGAATCCAATAGAATGCCATTTCATAAACAAAAATTATTGACAAGACAAGGATAATGTAGTTGATATAGCTAGCCCAGACCAATGATTCTAATCTGATTTTGGCAATAAATTCATCTTCCGCCTTTTGTTTAGAAAAAGCAATGAATAATCCACTAATTATAACAAGAAGGGCAATAATTTCATTAGCTATATTATTGTTTGTTAGAGTAAAAAACTTAGTGTTACTCATGATGGGTTCATTAGCTATGGCAAATACTGTGGTGCTTAAAAAATTAGGTTCATAGTTGAAAAATAAGGATATTATTCCAAGGATTACTCCTGGAATAAACATAAGCCAGCCGATTCTTTTGAATGAATTTGGGAATAAATAATTTATTTTCATAGTTATACATTTATTATACAAATCAAATGTAATGTATAAATATCAAAATGACAAATAAACCTTACATAAAGTAAAGATAAGACGATATATCTATCGTTAATCGTCAGCAGTGTATAAGTATATGATTTTTGACTAAGTTGTCTACAAATAAGGAATATGTTAACTGTTCAGCGATTTATATTTTTTAGGCTTGTATGTATTATGTTGTTATCATTAAATTTCGATTCATTTATTTACTTAGAGGATGGGGTTTAAATAATTTTTTGCCAATAAAGTCTATATTTTCATTCGTTTGGAATAAAATTATATGCACAATATCATTGTTTACAAACGTTATTAATGCTTCTTTTTTTCTAATTCAGGCAATTCTTTTTTGTATTTTTCTACATCCCAAACTATATTCCAATACGATACATATTCTTGTAAAGTTAAAAGTCCGACTTCTGTACGTCTTTTATCCACATTGTCTGGGTCTTGCAATGGCGAAACATAAAATTCGCCAGTTTCTTGATTTCGTCCAATTTGGCTTCCATAAATTTGTTTTTTTCCTTGTCTCAATGCAACTCTATCCTCTAATAATGCCAAACTGCTAGGTCTTGCATTTCCTTTTGCAACCGCTTCTCTCATCATTGGCAAATATTTTTCTTGAACTGCTTGGTCAGAATGTTGGATAACTAAAAACAATGTCATATTTCCTTGGTTTCCAATTGTGTCAGGTCCAAGCCAACCACGTTCATCAAGTATTTTTTGGATTTTAATCAGGTTTATGGAGTCCTTTTCGGCAATTGTTCTCCAATGCGCTTTCATTTCATCGGAATCTCTTCCGTATTTTTCCTCAACTTCTCTTATTCGTCTTCTTAAACCTTGGTCTTCTTGATAAATGGTGTCCAAAATCTCCACGAGCGCTTTGTCCAAATTGGCTTCTGATTTTTCTTTATTCGCCTTTACTATGTCAAGAACCTTGCTCCAGCGTTTATCAAAGTGTAAATTATCTAAATCTGTGTCGGTCGTTATATGTCCGTAGTTTGTATAATTTCCATTTTCGACAATTTTGAATAATTGCACAAAAGAGGAATCGACTTCTTTTGCCAAAGCCCAAGAACATGCGGCATTATATCTGTCCATGAGATTGCCTTTATTTCCTAAAATAACAAAGGCTTCGGAATATTTTTCAGCGGATTGTTTATAATCTTTTGTTTGATATAAATTCAAAGCTTCCTTTATTAGTTCGGAATACTTTTCTTTGTATTGTCCAAATGAAAGATTGAAAACAAAGAGTCCTGAAATTGCTAAAATTGCCCTTTTTCTCATTGATGTTCGATTTTGTGTTTTAATGTATGCCAATAATCTCATATGAATAAAGTATTTTATATATTTTTGATATGTGTAAAAATTAGAAAACTTCACTAACCATTACAAATTTCAATTATACACTTCCCGCTTAGGCGGGATAGGTTGTGTGCCCAATTATTTGCTCTGGCCATTCCATTTTTATGATATTATATTTTTCGGTTATTATTTTAACTATCGATGTAATGTTTAGCATTTGTATTAAATGTAATGCTTAAGATTTTTACTTCTATTCAGATAGTCAGCAATTGGTTAGTGATGGTAAATAACTCATATATAGCTATTTGAAGGTTTAGGGGTGGATGTGTTTGATGATTGTGTCAGGAGGATAAATATACCTCTTGATCATTATTTGTCACTAATGTTAACTACTTTAATTTATGGTTTGTTACGCTCTGTTTTTTTACTGCTCCAAAATTCATCTTCGTTTATTTCTTCAACTCGCGATTGGCAATAATTTATCAATGCTTCATTGGGTGGTGCATTCGGAGCCTTCATTTTTACTAAAAGTTTATTGTAGCATTCCAGAGCTTTCTGTTTATTTTCTATCTCGTGATCGTAAAGCATGGCTATTTTGTATTCGCCGTAAATATTAGTAGGATCTTCTTTTGCAATTAAACTGTAATATTCTATTGCTTTTGTATAATTTGCGTTTTTAGCGTAAGCTGCGG
This sequence comes from Saccharicrinis sp., assembly GCA_041595375.1. Taxonomy (GTDB): domain Bacteria; phylum Bacteroidota; class Bacteroidia; order Bacteroidales; family Marinilabiliaceae; genus Saccharicrinis. The sequence goes on along the minus strand of JBFHKL010000175.1, from coordinate 3,408 downwards.
CTAAACCTTTGTAAATCATAATTGTGTTATCGGGATTAAGCTGGTACAATGCCAATGATTTGTTTAGATATTTTATTCCATCATCTACTTTATTGATTTTTTGGCAACATGTACCCAGAACATAATAAGCTATAAAATCGGTAGTGTCTTTTTGAATATAGTTTTCTAATACTTTTTCAGCTTTTCTGTAGTACGAACACTTCCAGTAGGTTAAGCCCAAAAATTTAGTGGTTAGTTTTGAGGAATCACCTTCAGTATAGAGTTTGTGAAATACATTGTAGGCACCTACAATACTATCACTTAGATATAGAGATTTACCATAAAGACGTTGTAATACTTTACTTTTGTGCATTTCTGGAGAGTAATATCTCTCAATAAAAGTCATGGCTCCTTTGTTCCATCTGTTATTTAAGAGCAAATCCGCACATTTGATTAGGTTCGTGGTTATAGGCTTAATCTCACATGCAATACCATAATAGTAATAAGCACTGTCTACTTGGTTAGTTTCGCGGTAGTTATCCGCAATTTGTGTGATTAGGTAAGTATTGGTGGAGTCGTTTTTTAATGATGTTTTAAAAATTTCTATAGCCGCAGAATGTTCTTTTAGTTTATTCAGTAATATGCCCTTTTTTATAAAATAATGTTTGTTATCAGGCTGTATTTTCAGTATGTTGTTGATACAATTTAATGCAACGTTATATTGTGATGTTTTTGAATATAGTGTTTCAAGCTCTTTAAGTGTTTCAATATTTGTAGTATCGCTTTTGTATATTTTTTCGTAAAGATAAATGGCGCTATCCAGTTTGTATTCATATACCATGTGTTTAGCTTTAGTTAACAGAGCTAAATGATTTGTGCTGTCAGGAGAGGCCTTGTGTTGGTTTATGATAGATGCGGAACTTATAGTAAAGTTCATCATTAATAATAGGATAAGTGCTAAGAATAGTGGATTGAATTGTATCATGGCTTTGTTTTAAACTAATATATTAGTTCAAATGTAGTTTAAATAAAATTAGCGAACAAATATATAACTAAAAACATAGTTGTATGTGAATTCTGAGCGAGTGTTGGTCTGACTGGATCAGGTAATAAGCCCAGTTGTTGAATTGCCTGAAGCGCCAGATGTACAACGAATAGTTCATCAACAATGGCCTTTAGTGTCTTTATTGTGTCTATATTTTATGGATTGTTTTCAGTCGTAATGTGCTGTTTTTGTGAGTAATCGTATTAATGTTGTTTATATATTTTGATATTAGACTATTAAAATATGAAATTGCATCTAGATAAGTGACCATAGAAGAAATCTCTAAAACTATTAAATAATGTTGCAATTAAAATTCACCACTGCTATTATATTCCTTTTGCTGCTGATAGGTTTTTCAGCCTGCCAATGTAATTATGAGGGGCGGTTTGTAAAAGATGTTGTTCAAACAGAAAATGGATTAACCTTACTGACCAATGAAGGAGAAATTCAATTAACTGCCTTAACTGATCACTCGGTTGAAGTTGAATATATTCAAGAGGGATTACAAAATGATCCATCATATTCAATTGCACCATCTATAAGCATAGTAAATACTACTGTTTCAGAAAGCAGAACTTCGGTTGTGTACTCAACAAAAGGAATACGTGTTGAAATTCGAAAGTGTCCGTTCACGATTGCCTATTACCATGGAGATTCCTTATTATTCACTGAAGAACAAGGTTTGGTTTATAACGATTCTATCAAAGGATTCAGGATGAAATTGCAGGCGGATGAAAAACTATTGGGTGGAGGTGAACGAGTGTTGGGAATGGATCGCAGAGGAAAGCGCTTACGTTTATATAATCAGGCGAGTTATGGATATCAAAGTCATGCTGACTTGATGTATTACTCTTTACCTGTGGTCTTATCTTCTCGAAAATATATGTTGGTGTTTGATAATGTAGCTGATGGTTGGCTCGATCTTGGAAAAACAGATACGGATATTCTTCAGTTTGATGCTGAGGGAGGAAGAATGAGTTATGTGGTGGTGGCTGGTGATGGCTATCGTAATTTAACAGAGAATTATGTAGAAACGACAGGTTATCAACCAATGCCACCCCGTTGGGCTTTGGGGAATATATCTTCTCGGATGGGTTATAAATCACAAAAAGAAGTGGAGCAGGTGGTCGCTCAATACAAAAAAGAAGGTTTCCCCTTGGATGCTATGGTGTTGGATTTGTATTGGTTTGGACCCGATTTACAAGGTCATATGGGTAATTTGGAGTGGGATAGAAAGGCTTTCCCTCAGCCCGAACAGATGATGAGTAAACTAAAGAAAGAGGGGGTGAAGACAATATTGATTACAGAGCCTTTTGTACTGAAGAATAGTGGTAAATATGCCGAGTGTGCTTCGCAGAATCTTTTGGGACTAGATTCTTTAGCTCAGCCTTATATCTTCGATTTTTACTTTGGAACCACAGCTTTACTCGATATTTTTAAACCTGAAACAAAAGATTGGTTTTGGGGTATTTATAAAAAGCATACTTTAAGTGGTGTTGATGGTTGGTGGGGCGATTTAGGAGAGCCGGAAATGCATCCCGATGATTTACTGCACGTGAACGGAAAGGCAAACATAGTGCACAATGCCTATGGACATGAATGGGCTAAGACTGTTTTTGATGGTTATCAAAAGGATTTTTCGGAAACCAGACCTGTGATATTGATGCGATCAGGATTTGTAGGATCGCAACGCTATGGTATGATTCCATGGAGTGGTGATGTAAGTCGCTCCTGGGAAGGCCTGCAGTCACAGGTAGAGATCTCTTTACAAATGGGACTTCAGGGATTGGCTTATATGCATTCTGATTTGGGTGGTTTTGCTGGTAATTATAAAGATGCTGAGTTATATACCCGTTGGTTGCAATATGGTGTTTTTCAACCGGTGTATCGTACCCATGCCCAGTCGGATGTGCCTCCGGAGCCTATTTTTTGGGATAAACAAACAAAAGAGATTACACGACAATTCATCAAACTACGGTATGCTTTCTTGCCTTATATCTATACAATGGTATATGAAAATAGTGCTTTAGGTACCCCATTGATGCGTCCCCTGTTTTATATGGATGATAATCGTGCATTGATAGACAATAAAAATACCTATTTATGGGGGGATAACTTTTTGGTATCTCCAGTTACTCAAAAAGGAGTTAGAGAATGGAAGGTTACCTTACCTAAGGGCTGTAACTGGTTTAACTATTTTACCGGTGAACTGGTTGAAGGAGGGCAGGAAGTTATGGTTCCTGTGAGTATCAATAATATTCCTGTATTTGTAAAAGGAGGTTCTTTTATCCCTATGGTAGAGCCTGTTGATAATATGGAGGAGTATAGCACAGAGAATTTGATTTTGCATTATTACTATGATTCATCCTTAAAACAATCAGAAG
>JBFHKL010000174.1:0-8985 GCA_041595375.1 Saccharicrinis sp. | reverse complement strand
TGGTTTTTAATAAAACGATAAGATATGATTTTTCCTCACGCAATAAAAAAAGGTGATACCATAGGAATTGTTGCTCCTGCTGGCAGAATGGACAAAGATATCATTGAACAGGCTGTTAAACGCATTGAGGATATGGGCTATCAGGTTAAGGTAGGTAGCCATGTTCACGATCATTACTACAATTTTTCAGCGAGTGATGAAAAAAGAAAAGCAGATTTACAGTTTATGTTGGATGATGAACAAGTGAAGGCTGTTTTATGCACGCGTGGAGGTTATGGTGTGATTCGTATTATTGATGACATTGATTTCTCTAAATTTAAAAAGAATCCTAAATGGGTGATCGGATTCAGCGATATAACCGTGCTACATGCTGCTATTCAAAAATTAAATATTGCCAGTATTCATGGCCCCATGTGTAAGAGCTTTTTAAATTTTACCGATACAGGCGTGGATATAGATGTGTTGTTCTCTTTTTTGGAAGGAGAAAGTCCTCAATATGTCATCAACCCTTTTTTCGCTAATCGATTAGGTGAGGGTACGGGTGAGTTGGTGGGTGGTAACTTGTCTTTGTTGCATGCCTTACGAGGAACCAAATATGATTTTGATCCAACAGGAAAAATCCTGTTTATTGAAGATCTGTCAGAATATTTATACCATCTGGATCGCGTGATGTATAATCTCAAGCTGGGGGGTGTTCTTGAAAAATTAGCAGGATTGGTGGTTGGTCAGTTTACCGAGATGAAAGATAATGAGGTGCCTTTTGGAGAGACCATTGAGCAGATTATTTATAAAAATGTGGCGGAGTATAATTATCCCGTGGCTTTTAATTTCCCATCAGGCCATGTTGAAACTAATTTTCCATTGATTATGGGTGATCTAATGACTCTAAGGGTAGAAGATAATCAGGTGAGTCTGATGTCGGTGTAAGAGAAATATTGTTAGTATCTTTGAGAAGAGGATAGTCAGTATGTATCCCCATGTAACGAAGAATTAAATTTTAGTGTAATGGCCGAGCATAATGATTTAGGAAAAGAAGGTGAGGAGAGAGCTGTTGCTTTTATGGCGCGTGAGGGCTATGAGATTCTTGAGCAGAACTGGATGTATAATCATAAGGAGATAGATCTTATCGCATGTAAAGATAACTTGTTGATTATTGTTGAAATAAAGACGAGGAGTACCGATGATTGGGAACATCCTGAGGAAGCAATTACCGATAGAAAAATTCGCTATCTAGTGGATGCTACGGAGGCTTATATTATTGAAAATGATTTGGATATGGAAGTGAGATTCGATGTTATTTCGGTCATTCCTCATGGACGAGAGTGGAAAATTGAACATATTAAGGAGGCTTTTTATCCGCCTGTTAATTAATAGATGATGAATATTGAAGAGTTAAGAGAGTATTGTTTGACTAAGAAAGGAACAAGCGAGGAGTTTCCATTCGATGAGGTAACATTGGTTTTTAAAGTGTTAGGTAAAATGTATGCCTTAACTAACTTAAAAGGGGATCTGTCTGTTAACTTGAAATGCGATCCGGAACGAGCCCTTGTTTTGCGCGAAGAATACGAAGCCATCAAGCCGGGTTGGCATATGAATAAAAAACACTGGAATACCCTTGAAATGGATGGCCGTTTAAAAGCTGCTCTCGTAAAAGAACTCATTGATCATTCCTACGATTTAGTGGTTGCTAAGTTAACGAAAAAGCAAAAAGAAACCTTGAATATTACTTAGTACAGGGGTGTGTCATTATAAAATTCTATTTATCTATTGTTTGTAATCTAATTAATAATCATGAAAAAACTTGTTCGCTATTTTTTACAAGGCCTATTATATTTAGTTCCTTTAGCAGTAACCATTTATGTAATCGCCATGGCTATTGTCTGGACGGATGGCTTACTCATGGACAGGGAGTTTTTTCAGCGTGGCTTTTTAGCCAAATATAACTTTCCTGGTTTGGGACTGGTGAGTATTTTGTTATTGATCACTTTAGTCGGTTTCATAGGACAAAGGATGATTTCTTCTCCTATTTCCGGAGCCTATGATCGCTTTATGAAAGGAGCTCCCCTGATCAAGATGATTTATACTTCAGTAAGAGATTTGATGTCAGCTTTTGTGGGAGGAGAAAAGAAATTTAATCAGCCGGTAATGGTGAAGATGGATAAAGACGGTATTTTAAATCGTATAGGCTTTATCACTTCAAAATCAATGGAGGACTTTGGATGTAAAGATATGGTGGGTGTGTATTTACCCAGTTCATATGGAATGTTGGGAGAGCTTTATGCAGTGCCTAAGAACCATATTACCTTATTGGATGCTCATTCTGCTGAAGTGATGAAGTTTATTGTCTCCGGAGGTATTTCTAAGATGAAACATTAGTTGATAAATAATACTGTGCGGTATCCTTAATAGTTTTGTCAATAGGGGTATATTGAAAATTTATTTTATCCTTTATCATATCTCCTGAATAGAGGGTGGTTTTCAATGAGGTTCTTGCAGAGTCTTTGGTGATCAGTGGCTCATTCCCAAAAAGAATGTTTCTTAACTTTTCGAAACGCCATGCCAGGTTAGTTGTTTTTTTACCCGCTTTAATAGTGGGAACCTTTACATTTAAGCTATTAGCCACCATGGTAAAGAAGCTTAGGTAGGATAGATTAGCCCCATTAACTATAAAACGTTCGTTGCTGGTATCACTCTGCATCAAACCTATCATGGCGCCTACAACATCGCGCACATCAACGAAGCCGGTTCCTCCTGAGGTATAAAATTTAAGGCCCTTGTATATTGTATCGAATATTTTAGGACTGCCCTGACTCCAATCGCCGGGACCAATAATGACTGATGGATTTACAATGACGGCATGTAAACCTTCTTTGGTTGCGCGCCATACTTCCATTTCGGCTCTGAATTTACTGATGCTATAGGCCGAATGGTTTCGGCCGCCCTGCCAGTACGAAAACTCATCAATGGTTTCACCATTTTTGGAATTACCCAGAGTAGCAATGGAGCTCACATAGCAAAACCTTTTTATCTTTTTCTCAACACAGATATTTACCAGATTTGCTGTGCCTTCCTCATTCACCTGCATCATTTTATCTTTTAAGGCAGGGTTAAATGAAACCAAGGCACCGGTATGGTAGACATATTCTACTTTATCAATAGCTTTTTCCAGGGATTCGTAATCCAATAAATCACCATCAATCCATATTATTTTATTGAATAATGAATTAGCATTCTTACTATAAAATTGAAAAACAAAACGGGTTTTGTTTATGTCAGAAGATGCCCGCTTTAATGCATATACAGTTTCCCCCTTATTTATAAGATGATATAAAAGATGCGCCCCTACTAAACCTGTTCCACCCGTGACTAAATTCATACAGTTTTTCTTCTACCAATTAAATATTATGGTTTGTTTTAGGTTGGTATGCACACTAAGAGGCACTGGACTTGTACCGGCAACACTTTCAATTAGTTTCTTCTCTTTTTCTGAATATCCTTTGTCAGGAAAAGTAAACGCCATGATCACCTCGGCCACTCTGCGAGGGTCGTTGGCCATTACTTTGGTAATGTTAAGTTGAGTGCCTACGATATCGATATGGTTATCCATAGCTTTGATACCCATAATTGTCATGATGCAATTACCCAATGCTGTAGCCAATAAATCGGTGGGAGAAAAAGCTTCTCCTTTGCCCCTGTTGTCTGTTGGTGCATCAGTAATAATCTTTGAACCAGATTGTAAATGAATATTCTCCGTTCTGAGATCGCCTAAATAGGTTGTTTTAACAGTTATGCTCATAACCCTTATTTTAGTGTTGAATATCCAAAGAAACAAAAAAATGTATTAAGTAAGGCACTTTAAAAAAACTAAGTGCAGAATTATCCCGGCTCAAAAGGGAAAGGCAGGGGATGAATTATTTTTGTCTTTTAAAAATCAGCCTGTTCGAATGGCTAATGAATTTATATTCTTATTGAACAGCCCTGCTTTTAAGTTATTTCTTTTAATTTTGTACAAAAATTTAATTGTTACCATTTTAAAAGCTAAAATATGTTTTCAGGGATAGTTGAGGAAGCAGCTGTGATTACGGCTCTCGAAAAGGATAAAAGTAACTTACATATCACTCTGGCCTGTTCTTTTGTAGATGAACTAAAAATTGACCAGAGTATTGCGCATAATGGTGTTTGTTTAACCGTGGTTAAAAAGACGGACAAAACATATACCGTAACAGCTATCCAGGAGACTCTGGATAAATCAAATTTAGGTACTTTAAAGGTGGGTGATAAGGTAAATCTGGAGAGAAGTATGATTATGAATGGTCGTTTAGATGGTCATATTGTGCAGGGGCATGTGGATCAGACTGCCAGATGTATTGAGGTGAAGGAAGCCGATGGAAGCTGGTATTTCACTTTTCAATATGAAATGGATAAAGAAAAAGCAGCTCAGGGATATATGACTGTTGAAAAAGGTTCAGTGACTGTGAATGGAGTGAGCCTTACTGTGGTGAATAGTAAAGACGATCGTTTTTCGGTGGCTATTATCCCTTATACCTACAATTTTACCAATTTCCATCAGATTAAAGAAGGAAGCACGATCAATGTAGAATTCGATATTCTGGGAAAATATATTAGTCGTATGATGGCATTAAAGTAGTCTTCACTATAACATGTTCAAGCCTCGCAATAGCGGGGCTTTTTTGTTTATTCCAGAATGAGACTTTATAACTAAGAAATAAGATGAGGATGTTATCAAAAATGGGCGTATTTGGTAAACATCCTCAATCATTAAGAAAAACAATTATTGACTCAAACTAATTTTATTGTTGCATTTTTTTAGTGCCTTTACCCCCTCCGTTGTTTCTCATTTCTTCTTCCTGGGTCAAAAACTTCTTGTATTGTTCAGCAGTAAGTACTTGCTTTAGTTCGGTATTGCGCTCATCTCTGATTTTTTCCATCTGCTCGCGCATAGCTGTTCTGTCGTCTGATGCAGATTTTCTTAGTTCCTGTCTTTTTTGAGCAAAATCCAAGTTGATCTTACTCACCTTGTTTACCTGATCTTCAGAAAGCTGAAGATTCTCTTTCATTCTTTCGGTTTGCTTTTTACTCATTTCAACAGGATCCATCGATCCACGTTGTTGCTGTTGAGCCTGAACCTCTGTTTGCGCTGCAAAAGCAAAGGTGAATACAGCAATCATGCTTAGAAGTAGATTTTTCATACGCTTATAATTTGATTTTTATTTGCCATATGTAACACCCAAATTGCAATCATCTTCACGTTTGTAAGACTTTTTACATGGATGTTTCATGATGTCATTTTTAAGTAATGGGTTTTGTACCAAATGCTAACTACATAGTTAAAATGGTAGTACTAGTTTTTTAGTTACATCACTATAGACGACAATGAAAAATAAATCCTTCGTGCGGCTGTTAAAATCTTTTGTGTCTGATTAAAAAAACAATGAATTTTATGCCTATAAAAATATGGTGAAATAAGGTAGAAGGCAGGCCATATTGTTCGGTCATAATTTTAAAACGCTCTTTTAGTCCGGGTACAATATTTTGTTTGGTGATCCCTCCGTCTAGAAAATGAGATAAAATTAAATGCGTATTGGTAACAACAGAAGCCTTTTTTAAGGCTAATAAGCACCATTCAAAGTCGGCCGAGAAACGGTATTTGAGATTGTAAAGGCAGACTATTTTTTTACGCACAATAAACGATTGATGACTCACCAGCATACCCTGTTTAAAGCTTTTCCAGCTAAGTTTTTCCGGAGTGCTTAATCTTCGGTTGCCTATCTGCCTGCCCTGGTCATCAATCATTAGGGTTTCTCCATAGTACACATCAGAGTCGGTAGCACTCTTCATCACCTGTTCAAGGGTGTTGCTGTCGGCTATTTTATCACCTGAATTCATAAACCATATATAATCGCCACTTGCCAGCTTTATTCCTTTGTTCATGGCATCGTATATTCCTTTGTCGGGCTCGCTAATCCATTTGCTGATAGCTGATTCGTATTGCTGAATAATCTTTAGCGTGCCATCGGTCGACTGCCCATCTACAATAATGTATTCTATATTGCTGTACGTTTGGCAGGCAATACTTTTAATGGTAGATTCAAGAGTAGATTCGCCATTAAAGACAACGGTTATAATCGATATTTTTGGTTTTTTGTGCATGATTGTTTTCTCTTTTGCCGATATGTAAATCCCGAAAATCAGTATGCGTGACAGCTGTTTAGGGGCTTGTGTTCTCAGATTCGGCCAATACTATTTGTTGAGTGCCTTTTGATATAATTGCATGTATTTTTCTGCGATGATATGGTTTGAGTAATTTTTCAAAACAAAAGATCGGGCATTTTCTTTCAGTATATCCGGTTGGGGATGATATAGTATCTCGTACAAACCATTGGCTAGTTCATGGCTGTTTTTAACTGTTGCCAGATAGCCATTTTTTTTGTGTTGAACCATTTCGGGCACTCCACCTACATTAAAACTGACAACGGGTACCCCGCAGGATAATGCTTCCATGACCGTATTGGGCAGATTGTCCTCGAGAGAGGGGAGTACAAATGCGTCGGCGGCGTTGTATAGTTTCACCATTTGTTGAGCACTGGATATAAAGTTCATTGGATGAGTGGTCAGGGGAAAGTTTTGTAGTTCTTCTTCTGTGGCTTTTCCAAAAATAACCAGCTCCACCTGATTTTTAAGTTCAGGATATTTTTCGTTTAGAATGTGTATGGCCTCCATAAAATAGTTGGCACCCTTTCTGGGATCGGTCACTTTAGCTGCACCAAATAATAGTAATTTCTTATGCAATGGTAAACCCAGCTCTTTGCGGCACTGTTTCTGGTTTTCAGGGGCAAACAAGTCGGTTTCAATGGGGTTGGGGATGGAGTTAATGACCTTGTTTTTCAGCAAACTACTTTGTTTGGCTAAATCGCCCAGCCATTGGCTACAAGATACCGGATAAATATTGGCCTTGTTCCAGATGGCATATTTTTTTTGATGTATGCGAAAAGAGAGATCTTTATCATGCGATCGTTTAACAAAGGCACACTGTCCACATTGGTTTATGTAATGATTACAATCTCCTGCATAGTGACATCCTCCCGTAAAAGGCCACATATCGTGCATGGTCCATATCACCGGTTTATTGAGCTGAAATAGCTGGTGGAGGTTTTTCAAGGATAAAAAGCCTTGGTTAACCCAGTGCAGATGAATAATGTCGGCTTCTTGTATTAAGGGATGCGTGCTGATATTGACACCCGAAAAAGCCGGCGAAAAGGCATATCTTATTGCTTTGTTTTTTTCAAAAGGTAAAAAGTATAGACGTTCCTTTATAAATCGCGACAGAGCTTTTATACGGGATATTCTCCCTTGAGATAAGCTATTGATAGGTTTTTTTTCCGAGACAGGTGCTTCTACAAGCATATTTACATTTGCACCTGCAAAAGATAGGGCAGTGTACAGTCTTGTTGCTGCCACTGCTGCGCCACCTCCTGTAGCCGATTTATTGACGATAACAATTTTCAATCTGTAAAGAAATGAATGTGTTTATAGTTTTGTTCGTAATGGGTTGTGATCGAGTGTGTAGTGTAAGCCTTTGCTTTCCTTTCTTTTCATGGCCATACGGATGATCAGATAACCTACGTTGATTTTATTTCTTAGTTCACAAAGCTCTTTGGTCACAATAGAATCGTCAAATAATTTTTCTGTCTCGCGGTAAATCAATTCCAATCGGTCGAGGGCTCTTTTTAATCTTAGATTCGATCTCACGATGCCTACATAATTACTCATGATTTGTTCAACCTCTTTGTTGGTTTGGGTAATCAAAACCAATTCCTCATTATGAGAGGTGCCTTCATCGTTCCAGCTTGGTATTTTTGAGTTATGTTTAATAGAGGCTATCTTCGCTGTTGCATCTTTAGCGGCCTTGTCGGCGTATACAATGGCTTCTAACAGAGAGTTGGATGCCAATCTGTTGGCGCCGTGTAGGCCTGTGGATGAACATTCTCCGGCAGCGTATAGCTGTTGTATGGAACTACGTCCGTTAAGATCCACCTTAATACCTCCGCAAAGGTAATGTGCCGCAGGAACAACAGGAATCATTTGTTTGGTGATGTCAATCCCTAATTCCAGACATTTGTGATAAATGGTAGGATAATGTTTTTTTGTTTCTTCACCATCTTTATGGGTCACATCCAGGTATACGTAATCGTCACCGGTGTTTTTTAATTCATTATCTATGGCTCGGGCCACTATATCTCGTGGAGCCAGGCATCCTCGCTCATCATATTTATCCATAAAAAGCTGACCGTCGCGTCTTCTTAGTAATGCTCCGTATCCGCGCATAGCCTCGGTAATTAAAAATGAAGGACGTTCGTTGGGATTGTAGAGAGAAGTGGGGTGGAACTGCACAAACTCCATGTTTTCAATAATTCCTTTTGCCCGGTATACCATGGCAATACCATCTCCTGTAGCGATGGTTGGATTGGTGGTGGTTTGATAGATATTTCCGATACCACCGGTCGACATCATGGTTATTTTAGCTAGTATGGTATCTATTTTTTGTGTTTTCTCATTTAACACATAGGCACCATAACACTCTACATCCTGTCTCCATCGGTAGGTTATCTCGCCTAAATGGTGTTGGGTGACAATATCTACTGCGTAGTAGTTTTCGTTTAGTTCTATATTGGGGTGGTTGTGTGCTTTGTCTAACAGGGCACGCTGTATTTCAAACCCCGTATTGTCCAGATGATGTAATATTCTGAACTCACTATGCCCGCCTTCTTTATGCAGATCGAACAGCTCTTCCTTTGTCTTATCGAACTCAGTGCCCCATTCAATGAGCTGTTTGATTTGTTCGGGGCCATTCTCTATTACCATCTCAACCGCTTTAGGATCCGAAAGGTAATCACCAGCGATCATGGTGTCTTCAATATGTTTTTTAAAATTATCAGGTTTATACATGACTGTGGCAATGCCTCC
>JBFHKL010000173.1:0-9067 GCA_041595375.1 Saccharicrinis sp. | reverse complement strand
TATAATTGCCCCTTTTTTCATCACACAGGTGATCCCTGAGCCAATATCCTTACTCCAGGGTACTTTTTTAAAGAAACCTTTTCCATCTCCTTTTTCCAGTTGATGACACATTTGTTGCTGTAGTTCTTTGTATATAGTCGCTATCTGTTGAGTTCTATGCATTTTTATTTTAACCTGATTGATTGATTTGATTAGGTTAACAACCATAGAATTGATTTGTTGACTAATGAATACTTTTATTGGTAATTGTTATTTTATAAGCATTTGAGAGATTTTGGTGGGTTAAAGTGATAATATGTAACTATAATATATGTATTACTTTAATAATGAAAGGTAGGTAGTGTGATTAATTGCGAAAAATAAATATATTTGCAGTATTACTAACAAATAAACAATTTACATATGTCGAAGCAAATCGTATTTGATTTTTTAGATAAAGGAGCAGAAGATCGTCAATTTCGCATTAAGTACGATAACACCTTTTCTATGGAAAAATTTGTAGAATTAGCCAAAGAGGATGGTTTTGATTTTACAATAGAGGATTTAAAAGAGGCTTTACGTGAAAATGGAGATTCTTTTGAATCAAGTGGTAATCCACCTAAAAAAGCTATTTGGGTATAGGTTTGTTTCTGATTTTTATTCAGAGTTCAAAAAAATATCTTATTGGCAGCAAGTTGAGTTGTTATTCATACCCTTGCTGCCATTATTTTTTTCTAAAAAATCGTCCAATACTCTTTTTTTGGAAATTATAGAAGAAATTAAACTGTCCAAACAAGGTGCCAATAACAAGCAGTAAAAGCTGGTAGGAGGGAAGTATAGTTAGTACATACATTGGGATTTTGATCCATAAGGAAGTATCAGAATCGATGCCGATCCATTGAAACACTAATTTCTTAACCCAAACAGCAGCACTTCCTGTCACAGAGAATACGATTAGAATAATAATAATTTGAAAGTTAGAGTTGATACCCCAACGTTGTTTTAATTTTTCGAACATCGATACTTCAATTAAGTAATTTCAAAACTCTATTGATTAACTCACTATGTTTTTTAACGGTTTTGATGACGTTTTAGCAAGCTACCCGGCCCAACATATTTAGGATGTGAAGAGCCGGGATACATTTGTCATTTCCTTTCGTAAATTGACTTTATTTTATAGTTTATCTCTTCCAGTCAGCTTCCTTAATCCAATCGGCTAAAAACCTGGCGTTTTCGTAAGGAATATCGGGTAAAAAACCATGACCCAGATTGATGATCCAATCCTGATTTTTACTGCCAAAGTTAATGTACCGGTTTAGTTCCTTTTCAATGCTTGCCTTATTGGCATATAGTAATCTCGGATCAATATTTCCTTGTAAGCCAATGTTGGGATTCACCATTTGTCGGGCTGTTTCTATAGGGGTTTGCCAGTCGATACTCAGGTAGTCGCACATATCAGGTGTTACCTTTTGAATGCCCGATCCCAAATCCTTAGGGAAATATATAAAAGGGATGTTTTCTTCGCGGACTGCGCGTGCTATTTTTTTTACGGCAGGAAAGAATAACTCTTCATAGAGGCTAAAGGGAATTAATCCGGCATGCGTTTCGAAAAGTTGAAACACTTTTATGCCATTTTTTATTTGTCCTTTGGCATATATAATTGATAACTCAGTAATCGCATCTACCAGTTTTTTTACTGTTTCTTTATTTTGATATAAAAATTTAATGGTTTTAGGGAAATCTTTACTTCTCCCTATTCCTTCTATCATATAGCATAAAACGGTTAATGGGGCACCACAAAATCCAATCAAGGGTATATGAGCAGGTTTTGTAGCTATAACGCTTTTGATTACCTCATAGATGTAATTGAGTTTTTCCGGATCTGGATTTAAAACAGACATAGGATCTTTTCTCTCTGAAAGAGGAATATCAAATTCAGGTCCGCGATCGGTGAATTCAAGACCCATGCCCATGGCATAGGGAATAACCAAAATATCCGAGAAAAGGATAGCAGCATCTACCCCTAAGTCGTCAATTGGCAATAGAGTTACTTTAGCCCCAAGTGCAGGATCTTGCATCATCTCCCAAAAGGAATGTTTTTCCTTAAGTTTCATATATGAAGGAAGTACACGACCAGCCTGACGCATAAACCAGAAAGGCGGTCGTTCTGTTTTTTCTCCAGCAAGGGTTTGTAGTAATATGGAATTTGTCATTTAATTGTCATTTACATGGTCAATGATAAGTGGTTCGAGGAAAGGCTACTCTGTTTATCTTGTGGCACATGCCTTTAATTGAACGATAATGGGTTATTAATGGGTTATTTTTTATAAAATAATTTCAAGTAGCCTGCTCGCTGCCAATTGCTAACTGCTCGCTGCCAACTGTCTACTGCCAACTGTTCACAGCTTACTGATTACCGAAAGAGCTTCAAAGCTGGCATCGATTGTTTTCTGTAAGTCGTCTTTAGTGTGTGCAATCGAAACAAACCCTGCTTCAAATTGAGAAGGTGCAGTATAAATACCACTTTCTAAACCTAATTTGAAATATTTGGCAAATCGATCCGTATCACATTTTTTTACATCATTAAAGTTTTTCACCTCATTTTCTTCTGAAAAGAAAAGAGTGAACATAGAACCTACACGATTAATAACCCCAGGGAACCCTAGCTTATCAAGATTATTTTGCAGGCCATCACATAAGAAGGCAGCTTTGGCTTCCAATTCCGTATAAAATTCTTTGTTTTCATTTATCAGGTTTAGTGTAGTTAATCCGGCAGTCATAGCCATAGGATTACCCGAAAGTGTTCCGGCCTGATAAACCGGTCCGTTAGGAGCCAGATGATCCATTATTTCTTTTTTACCACCATAGGCACCTACAGGTAAGCCTCCTCCGATAATTTTGCCAAGGGTGGTAAGATCAGGAGTGATGCCTAAGAGCTCCTGGGCACCTCCTCTGGCTACTCTAAATCCTGTCATCACTTCATCAAAAATAAGTAAAGAACCATTGTCGGTACAGGCTTTACGCACACCATTTATAAATTCATCAGTAGGGCGAATAACACCCATGTTTCCGGTAACAGGTTCGAGGATGACTGCTGCAATCTGGTTTTTGTAGTTGGCAAATAGGCTTAATACAGAATCCAGATCGTTGTATTGCGCTGTTAAGGTATCTTCTGCTGTTCCCTTAGTTACACCTGGTGAATCTGGTGTTCCGAAAGTCAAAGCTCCTGATCCGGCTTTAATTAAAAAGCTGTCGCCATGACCATGGTAGCAACCTTCAAATTTAATAACCAAATCGCGTTTTGTATATCCTCTTGCCAAACGCAAGGCGCTCATGGTTGCCTCGGTACCAGAGTTTACCATTCTAACACTTTCAATGGATGGAATCATCTTGCAGATCAAATCGGCCATTTCTGTTTCCATCACTGTTGGTGCTCCAAAGCTGGTGCCTTTAAGTGCTGTTTGGTGAAGCGCTTCTATAACAGAGGGATGTGCATGACCTAAAATCATAGGGCCCCAAGAGCCTACATAGTCAATGTACTCGTTATTATCGATATCGGTGATTTTTGATCCTTTTGCACTTTGTATAAAAAGAGGATTGCCTCCCACTGAATTAAAAGCCCTTACGGGGGAATTCACCCCTCCCGGGATATGTTTGACGGCTTGTTGGTATGCTTTTAAGCTATTTTGTGTGTTCATCTTATAAGTATAAAATATAAGGTTTAAAGTATAATGACCCTTTAATTGTTGCTGAAGTCTTTTGCATTATACTTTAGTCTTATGTTTATTTATATAATTGTTCAATGATATCTTGTGTATGATACGATATAATTACATCGGATCCTGCTCTTTTTATGGAGGTAAGTATCTCTAGTGTAATTCTGTTTTCATCAATCCAGCCCTTTTCTGCTGCAGCTTTAACCATAGAAAACTCACCACTCACATTATATGCTGCGATAGGCATGTTAAAGGTGTCTTTAACCCTTTGAATAACATCCAGGTAGCTTAGTGCTGGTTTTACCATAACGATATCTGCTCCTTCAAAAATATCCTGCTCAACTTCACGAATGGCCTCATTGCTGTTTGCAGGATCCATTTGGTAAGTTGCCCTGTTGCCAAATTTTGGAGCACTTTCTGCGGCATCCCGAAATGGACCGTAAAAAGCAGATGCATATTTAGCCGAATACGCCATGATAGGCATATTTATAAATTTATTTTCGTCAAGCACCTTTCTAATATGTCCGATACGACCATCCATCATGTCACTGGGAGCAATCATATCTACACCTGCTTCTGCTAAAGAAACGGATTGTTTACCTAAGGTAATTAATGTTGAATCATTATCCACATCACCATCAATGATAGTACCACAATGTCCATGTGTTGTGTACTCACAGTTACAAACATCGGCAATGATAAAAAGTTCAGGAACTTCTTTCTTTATTGCTCTTGTGGCTTGTTGAACAATGCCATTGTGCTCACAGGCTACTAATCCATGCTCATCTTTGTGCTCAGGTATGCCAAATAATAAAATGGATTGCACTCCTTTGTCATAAAGCTCTCTGCATTTTTTAACCATTAAGTCTACCGATAATTGGTAATTGCCTGGCATGGAGTTGATAGGGTTTTGTATGCCTTTGCCCGGACGAACAAATAAAGGCATAATAAGATCGTTACGTGTCAGTTGGGTTTCTCTGATCATGTTTCTTGTGATCTCGCTACTTCTTAAGCGTCGTAAACGTGTTATTGGAAATGCCATATCGTTAATGTTTTACTTTGATAATAAATTTTGATAATATTCTGAAATTGCATTAAATATCCCTAATGCATTTGGTTCTTTAGCAATGGTTAATGGTGTAACACCATAACTGATAGCAGCCTTGGCTGTGATTTCGCCAATACAGGCTATTTTTAATCTTTTGTCTTCGGTTAATTTAAATAAATTGTAAAAGGCGGAGGGACTGGCGCAAATTAACATGTCATATTGATCATCCTTTATTTGTTTCAGTAAATCCATATCTAGTTCATTAGCTCTACTGTTTTTATAAATATTTAGCCTTGTTACGTGCGCAGTGTTTATTAGTTTTTCAATTAAATGATTAGATGAAAGGTTACTGGTAGGCCATAAAACGTTGGCCTTTTTTCCCTTCAATTCATGAAGTAGTTTTTCTGCAAATTCATCTCCTGTTTTGGCATGGGCATCGAAGGCTATGTCAAAACCATATTTGTTTATCGATTCAGAGGTTTTGTAACCAATAGATGCAATTTTGATGTTTGTCAGTGCTTTTATAAGGTGGGCTTGCTGTGAAATTTTATTATAGAAAAAATAAAAGGCATTGGCACTGGTAAATGCCAAATAAGTATATGTTTCA
Source organism: Saccharicrinis sp. (assembly GCA_041595375.1). Lineage (GTDB taxonomy): Bacteria > Bacteroidota > Bacteroidia > Bacteroidales > Marinilabiliaceae > Saccharicrinis. The sequence continues at coordinate 3,717 of JBFHKL010000173.1, read as the reverse complement.
AGTTGCTCTATAATCTGTGTAATCTCTTCATTATTGTTATTTTCCGATAATGAAATCATAGGAAATTCAACATGTTTCGCACCGTTTTGCATAAAAAGTTCGTGCAATTCTGCTGACTTTCCCTTGGGACGGGTAGAAATAAATATTTTATTTTTGATTACAGAAACCATTAAGTATTTGTTTTATTTGTTTCTGATATTGTTTAATACTTCATAGGCTCCCTGGTCAATAAGCTTTTGTGCCAGTTTTTGTCCTAAGTCTTTTGCTTCCTGCGTAGTGCTTGTTAAAGTCTCTTTTAAATAGGTATAGCCATCCAGAGAGGATACAAAACCTGTTAACGTAATCTTGTTATCCTGGCTAAAGCTATAGGCTCCCACAGGAACCTGACAACCCCCATTCAAAGCTTTCATAAAACTTCTTTCTGCTGTTACAGCATCAAGAGTAGCTTGATCGTTGATGTTTTGTAGAAAACTATTTATAGTATCGTTTCCGGATAAGGTTTCAATAGCAATGGCTCCTTGTGCAACAGCAGGTATAAATATCTTAGGATCCAAAATCTCAGTAATATAGCTATCTAGCTTCAGTCTTTTTAATCCAGCAGCAGCCATAATCATGGCATCACAATAGCCCTCTTCCATTTTTTGCAAGCGAGTATTTACATTTCCGCGAATATCAATAATATTAAAATGAGGATTTACTTTTTTTAGACCAGCTATTCTGCGAAGACTTGATGTGGCAATTTTATGTGCGGGTGTTAGATCACTTAACTTTTGGCCATTTTTGCTAACAAGCGCATCTCTAAAATCGGCTCTTGCTAAAACGGCTCCTACACAAAATTCAGCAGGTAGTTCAGTGGGTAAGTCCTTTAAACTATGAACGGCCATGTCAATTTCCTTGTTGAGCAAAGCAACTTCCAGTTCTTTGGTAAAGAGTCCTTTGTCGCCTATTTTTGAAAGCGCCACATCCAGAATTTTATCCCCTTTGGTTTTAATAACCTTCACCTCAGTTTGGATGGATGAGTGTAGTTTTTCAATTTCAGACTTTACTTTATTGGCTTGGTAAAGGGCTAATTGACTACCTCTGGTGCCAATGGTAATTTTATGTGGGTACATATTAAATGGCTTAATCTTCGTTGTTTAATTCAAAACTAAAAAGTTGATTTACTACATCAAGAGAGTCAATAGAACTGCCGTTATGTGTAGCATCTTTTAGGTTTTTGATAAACATACGTATATATTTTTGGGTGAGTAGACCTGTATATTTGTCGATTTCTTTGACTTGCTCTTCGTCCATGTTTTTGCAATATTCTGTCAGTTCATTTTTACACAGATCCTGCATGTTTGAGGTTATGCTTTTAATGACAGGGCGCAGTGAGCGGCTATTGAGCCACGATAAAGATTCCTGAACCAGTTCGTTGATGATGAGGTTGGCATTTTCAATGCTATTTTCACGCATCTCCTTGTGGTCATCTAAAATTTTCTGAAGGTCGTCAACACAAATTAAACGGCTATTTTTTAGTTCAGCAATATCTACGTCGATGTTTTGTGGTACTGACAAGTCGATGAAAAGTTGTTTCTTGTCTTTTCGGGTTTCTTTTACTTTCTCAATATCTGCTTTGGTAATTAAATATTCACCAGCACTGGTTGCCGTTAAAATAATATCGAATTGAGACAGGTGGTTTTTAAAGTTTGTAAAAAGAATGGGGTTCACATGATTAGCTTTGGCGACCTCTAAGGTTTTTTCATCTGTTCGGTTAGTAATGGAGATTTGAGTAACTCCTCTTTTTTTAAAGTCACGCAAGGCGAGTTGCCCTGTTTCTCCCGTACCGATGATTAATACATGCTGATTTTTCAGATTTTTAAACATCTTTTCGCTCATATCAATGGCTACATAGCCAACAGATGTAGCACCCTGTTGAATGGCAGTTTCTGTGCGCACACGTTTGCTGCATTCAAAGGATTTTTGAAATAAGCGCATTAGTATGGCATCTGTCACATTGGCTTCGGTACAATACACATAAGCCTTTTTAATTTGATTAACAATCTGGTTTTCACCTATAACCATGGAGTCTACTCCTGATGTAACTGCAAATAAATGCTTAATGGCTTCCGTATTCATATAATGGTAAAAGTGATCAGAATAATCAGTTTTTACATTCATGAAGTTGTGAAGTTCTTTGATGATTTTATCTATGCTAAAATCACCTCCTTTGCTTTGCTCTTTGGAATAATAAATCTCAGTGCGATTACAAGTAGCCAATACTACAATACCTGCAATTTGAGGTATTTGTAAAAGTCGTTCTGACAAAGGAATTATATCATTGCATGGTATAGCAAATTTATCCCTGATACTTAGGGCTGCTGTTCTATGGTTTATACCCAATATACCTAACATACTCAGTTAAATTTAAGAAATTTTTATGTAATACTAACTAATGCATATCATAAATATATGCATGCCGAATAGATTACGAGTATATGGGCGAAGGACGTGTAATATTGGGTAAGGAAGAGTTGTAACTACACCAAATTAAGCACTCAAATACATTTTTTTTCATGTATTTAATGTGGTAGGCATAGTTTTTTATTTGAATATTTTTCTTGCAGATCTTTTGACAATCCTTATGGTAAGTATTATAGCAATAATGATCTGTAATGTTTTTTAGGTCTTTACATTCCTTTTTAACAGTAATATTTTTAGTGGGCTCAATATTTTGGGTATATTCCTTTTTTGAATTAAGCGCATAACTACCATAGCCAAAGATATAAAGCAAGGCTAAAATAATATAAGTAATATGTGTGGAAAAAATCCCTACTAAAAACACTCGACTAATTTGTTATTTGTAAACCAAAATAAATCATTCTTTCTGGTAGAAAAAATATGATTTGCACATATACAAATCATCTTTTTAAAAATATTGAAAACACTCTTTTATTCTTCTATTTGATCCAACATGTCTATTTTTTCTTGTAAAAGTTGGATATTTCTTTTGCCATTTTCAATTTTATGTTGAAAATCCTTAATCAAAGAATCAGAACTCTTGCTTTTGGCAAAAAAACCAAAGTTATTTTCCCATACTGTAATGTCATTTTCTAACTGCTTTAATTTTGATATGAGTTTGTGACGTTCTTGTGATATCTTATCATCCTGTTGTCCTGAGTTCTTTAGGTTTTCAACCCTGTTTCTGAATTTCTGTACGTTTTTATGGTATTCATCCATGTTCAAGCTGTCGAAATGTTTGTTTATTTCATTTCTAAAATCTTGATTTATTTGATCCTTATGCTTAAAAGGAACGTGTCCAATTTCAGAGAACTTGCGTTGATATTCTTGAAGAACCTTAAAGTTTTCTTCGTTATCTGTTTTGTTTTTGAAGTTTTTAAGCTCTTCAATAAGAGCTTGTTTTTTCTTCAGGTTATCATCCTGCGATTCATCTATTTTATTAAAGAATTTCGATTTGTTATCGAAAAAGGCATCACAGGCTTTTCTAAATCTATGCCATATGGCATCCGATTGACGACGAGGAACAGGACCTATTTCTTTCCATTGTTTTTGGATGCGAATAAATTCATTTGTACTTTTTTTCCAGTCAGTACTGTCCTTCATAGCCTCGGCTATTTCGCATAACTGGGTTTTCTCATTCAGATTTTTCTGCTGTTCTCCTTTGTATTCTTTAAAAAAGGCTCTTTTATTTTCGAAAAACTTATCACAGGCACCTCT
>JBFHKL010000172.1:0-9122 GCA_041595375.1 Saccharicrinis sp. | reverse complement strand
TATTGATTTGAAAAATAACCTTCATTAGAAAAAATAAAGAATAAGGTTACACAATCCTTATGGGAACGGTTTTATGTAATAGGGGTGTTGTCATAAAACCGTTCCTTTAAATATTTTAAGGCTAAGGAATGCTAAATGGATAAAATAATTTAACACATGAAGAACTTTAAGAGCACGATAAAATTTTTACTGCTATGCGGACTTGGTTTAGGGTCTTTAACAGCATCTGCAAAAAAGAAGTTACCGTATAAAAATCCTAAGTTAACGGTAGAGGAAAGGGTAGAGGATTTGTTGAGTAGAATGACTTTAGAGGAGAAGTTCTGGCAAATGTTTATGATACCAGGTGACCTTAGCGAGGATATGAGTAAATACAAAAATGGTGTGTTTGGTTTTCAGGTATCCAGTAAAGGAAAGCAAGCTAATGCTGCCGAGCAGTTAATGGATTATGGTTCTTCAGGAACTGCAAGCCAAATGACAGAGAAGGTAAATAAATTGCAACATTATTTTGTTGAAGAAACACGTTTAGGTATCCCCTTAATACCTTTCAATGAAGCTTTGCATGGCTTAACACGTGATGGAGCAACCGCTTTCCCTCAGGCCATTGCGCTAGCTGCTACTTGGGACACTACTCTGGTTGGTGATGTGGCCAGAGCCATTACCCGTGAAACAAAAACAAGAGGAATCAGACAAATTTTATCACCAGTTTTAAATATTGCCCGCGATGTACGCTGGGGAAGAGTAGAAGAAACCTATGGTGAAGATCCATATTTAACAACGCAAATGGGATTGTCTTTCATCAGTCAATTCGAAAATGAAGGGGTGATCACCACACCTAAGCATTTTGTTGCTAACATAGGTGCGGGAGGTAGAGATAGTTATCCTATCAGCTTTAATGAGCGATTATTGGAAGAGATATACTTCCCGGCATTTAAAGCTGTTTTTCAAAAAGCCGGTGCTCGTTCGGTAATGACAGCCTATAATTCTGTTGATGGTTCTCCTTGTACGGCTAATGAATGGTTATTACGCGATAAATTAAAAGGAGAGTGGGGATTCGATGGATTTGTGATCTCTGATGCCGGTGCTACCGGAGGTTCCAATGTATTGCATTTTACTGCAGCTAATTATGCAGAATCAACAGAGGATGCAGTTGAAGCCGGACTGGACGTGATGTTTCAGACCAATTATAATCACTATCCTTTGTTTTGGGAGGCTTTTGAAAAGGGTATGGTAGATGAAAAGGCCATTGATGAAGCAGTTAGCCGTATACTTAAAGCTAAGTTTGAATTGGGATTATTTGAAAACCCTTATGTGGATCCGGAACAGGCTGCTATATGGAACGGACATACAACACACCGTCAGTTGGCGCGTAAAACTGCAGCCAAATCAATGGTTTTATTAAAAAACAACAACAATGTTCTTCCTTTAAATAAGAAGGATAATAAAGTTGCTCTAATAGGTTATGATGTAAAAGCCGGCCGTTTGGGTGGTTATAGTGGCCCAGGTAATGATATTGTAAACTTTTACCAAGGCGTTAAAAATGTAGTAGGTGAAGATCAAATCCTTTATGCACAAGGAGTCGATTTAAACGCTAGAACGCATAACGTTGTTGAATCGGAGTTTTTATCAACAGTAAAAGAGGGTAAAAAACAATCTGGTCTCTCAGCAGCTTATTACGATAATATTACTCTTGAGGGTGAACCTAAGGTAGAGCGTATAGATAAGAATATTAACTGCGGATGGACACTGTTTTCTCCTCATGAAGATTTGGCCTATGACTGGTATTCGGTTCGCTGGACAGGTACTATCAAAGCCCCTCAGGCAGGGACCTATAAAATAGGAGTGGAAGGGAATGATGGTTATCGTTTATATCTGGATGGTAAACTCATTATTGATGATTGGAAAAAACAATCCTACCAAACCATTCTTAAGGACTTTACCTTTGAAGAAGGAAAGGAATATGATATAAAACTAGAGTTTTTTGAATCAGCGGGAAACGTAAAGTTTAAATTAGTATGGGATGCAACTCTTGAGAGTGAATGGGAGAAACAAATAGCCGAGGCTGTTGAAAAAGCACAACAAAGTGATGTGGCTGTGGTTTTTGGCGGAATTCATGAAGGAGAATTTCAGGATCGTGCCCTTTTAGCTTTGCCTGGACATCAGGAAGAAATGATTAAGGCAGTGGCTGCAACGGGTAAACCAACTGTGGTGGTATTAGTAGGCGGTAGTGCCATTACTATGAGCCATTGGATGAATGAGGTGGATGGTATCATCATGGCATGGTATCCCGGTGAAAACGGAGGTAATGGATTTGCCGATGTACTATTTGGCGATGAAAATCCGGGCGGAAGATTACCCGTTACCTTCCCTGTTGATGAAGCTCAATGTCCATTGTATTATAACCATAAGCCTACCGGACGTGGTGATAACTACCATAATCTGACCGGACAACCTTTGTTTCCTTTTGGTTTTGGATTAAGTTATACCTCTTTTGCCTATTCCAATTTATCATTCAGCCAGCATACCATTGCTCCCGATGGCAGTGTATCAGTTAGCTGTACTGTGAAAAATACAGGAGATGTAAAAGGGGAAGAAGTAGTGCAGTTATATCTGCGCGATGAATTGGCTTCTGTATCCCGTCCCATCAAAGAACTAAAAGGATTTCAACGTATATTCTTAAATCCTGGTGAAGAGAAGGTTATTCATTTTACTTTAGGTTTTGATGAATTGTCGATGCTTAATAAAGAGATGAAACGAGTGGTTGAACCGGGTGATTTCAGAATTATGATTGGGGCATCTTCTAAGGATATTAAATTAAGAGGAATACTTGAGGTAAAATAATTATCAGCATAATATAAATACAAAGAAAACTATGAAAACTGTTAAATTGAGCCTGTTGGCTATGTTGTTAAGTAGTATGGCTTGTACAAAAATGCCGGAAGTAAAATGGGTGAGTACAACAGATAATAATCGCTGGGTAGAAAAGGAAATTGTATCCCCTGCACAGGATGGTTTATCAGAAGTGATTGTTAATATCGATACCAATAAGCAACTGCAAAAAATAGAAGGATTTGGCGGCTGTTTTAATGAATTGGGTTGGGATGCTTTAAACATGGTTAGCTCTGAAGAAAAGCAGCAGTTGTTAAACGATTTATTTAATCAGGAAACAGGTTGTCAATTTAATTTATGTCGTATGCCAATTGGTGCAAATGACTATTCTGTTGACTGGTATAGTCATAATGAAACAGAAGGTGATTTTGCTATGGAAAACTTTTCTATAGCACGAGATAAGCAGCGTTTGGTGCCTTATATTCAAGAAGCACAAAAATTAAATCCTGCTATTCGTGTATGGGCCTCTCCATGGTGTCCTCCATCATGGATGAAGCACAATAAACACTATGCCTGTCGTGCCGATGCCAGATTTAACGATTTAGATCCAGAATTAAGTTCTTCAGAAGAGTTGGTTTCGCGTTTCATAACCGAGCCTGATTATTTTCAAGCTTATGCGCTTTACTTTTCAAAGTTTATTCAGGCTTATGCAAAAGAAGGAATTAAGATAGATGCTGTTCATGTACAAAATGAATATAATTCTGCTCAAAATTTTCCTTCATGCGTTTGGAATCCCAAAGATCTAGGGATATTGATTGCTGATTATCTTGGGCCACAGTTTAAAGCTGACCATATTGATGCCGATATTTGGCTGGGAACAGTTGAACGTCCGCAAATAGAGCGCGTGGATAGTGTGCTGGAGTATAAAAATGCAATGGATTATGTGAAGGGTATTGGATTTCAGTGGGCCGGTAAGGGAGCCATTGAAAGTGTACATGCTAAATATCCCGAAATGTTGCTGATGCAAACCGAAACAGAGTGTGGCGATGGATCGAATGATTGGGCTGCTGCTGAATATACATTTAACCTGATGAAACATTATTTTAAAAATGGTGCCAATGCTTATATGTATTGGAATATGATTTTAGATGAAACAGGAAAAAGTCAGTGGGGCTGGAAGCAAAATTCGATGATCTCTATCGATAGCAATACTAAAACAATCACCTATAATCCTGAGTTCTATTTAATGAAGCATCTGAGTGCTTTTGTTAAGCCAGGTAATGTAAAATTAGATGTAGATAGTGAAAATGCTATTGTTTTTTACGATTCAGAGAAGAATGAAGTGATTGTATTGGCCTATAATGATAAAGATGAAAATTGTGTACTCAGTTTACATATGAACCAAACCAAAGTTAATACAGAATTAGAGGCAAAGTCGTTTAACACTTTGGTTGTTAGCTTGTAAAAAATGTTTTTCTGAAGCATGAAAAGAAGAGAGTTTTTAAAATATATGGGAGCATCATCCATTTTTATGGGTGCGGCTCCTTCTGTCTATGCAGGAATCTTTACTAAGGGCTGTAAGGAAGAGGTGTGCAGAGAGGCCTGGAATAAATTACGTTTATCGAAAGACCAGGCCTTTGAATATGTACATCCTCAAAAAAGCCTTCCTAATGTATTGATTTATGGCGATTCTATTTCTATTGGCTATACACCAACAGTAAGAAAAGATTTGGCTGGTAAAGCCAATGTTTTTCGAATCTATCAAAACGGTCAATCAAGCCATCAGCTTATTCCGGTAATGGATAAAATGGAAAAGACAATGTTTCAACCTTATCTAAAAGGAGGTTGGAATTTTAAATGGGATGTTATTCATTTTAATGTTGGGCTGCACGATTTAAAATATTTAAGCGACGGAAAGTTAGATAAAGAGAACGGTACACTGGTATCATCAATACCTGTATATAAAGAAACGCTGCTTAATGATATTCAGTACTTGATGAAAAAATTCCCTAAAGCTAAGCTTGTCTTTGCTACATCAACTTCGGTACCCGAAGGGGCCAAAGGAAGATTTGCTGGAGATAGTGTAAAATACAATAAAGCAGCTCTTGAGGTATTAAGTAACTATCCTGATATTGTAATTAATGATTTGTATTCATTAACTAAACCTAATTATGCTCAATGGTGCATTAACCCGGGTAATGTACATTATAACGAAACAGGGAAAAAAGCTCAGGGTAAGCAGGTAGCTAACACTATATTAAAATATTTATAAACGGGATAAAATTATTATAATGAATAAGCTAATCATATTTCTTTTTGCTGCAGTTTTAACATCGTGTTCGGTAAGCACAGAGAAACAAGAATTAAATTTAATTCCTCAGCCGGAATTGGTAGAATTTACAGAGGGGAGTTTTATGTTATCCGGGGATACAAAAGTATTTATCCCGCAAGAATATAAGAGCGATTTTGAACCGATTATTGCTGAAAAGCTAAAGAATGAAACAGGTGCTGAACTGGAAATACTCACGGGAAAGCCTACATCTGCTTCTAATTTTATTTATTTTACTAAGGTAGAAGAAGAAAGTTTAGAGGATGAAGGTTATATCCTTAGTGTTTCACCTGATTATATTGAAGTGAAAGCAAATAGTTATGCAGGTATGTTTTATGCCTTACAAACTATTCGTCAGTTAATACCTGTTACTTCATCGACTACAAAAATAATTCCGAGTGTGATGATTAAGGATAAGCCTCGTTTTGAGTGGAGAGGTATGATGATTGATGTATCACGTCATTTCCAGACTAAGGAATTTATTATGAAGCAGATTGATATTTTTGCAGCCTATAAAATGAATAAATTTCATTGGCATTTAACCGATGATCAGGGTTGGAGAATTCAAATTGATCAATATCCTAACCTAACAGATAAAGGAGCATGGCGTGCTGATAGAACAGGTATTGCTTGGTGGAGTCGTGAGCTGGCCTCAGCTGATGAACCAAAAACAGTAGGTGGCTTTTATACTAAAGATGATATTAGGGAAGTTATAGAATATGCCCGTAAAAGGAATGTGGAAATCATCCCTGAGATTGATGTCCCAGGACATAGTAAGGCTCTGGTGGCATCATATCCTTTCTTGTGTTGTGTGGATTCTGCTAATTTTGAAGTGGCTACAGGAGGTAAAGCACCTGATAATGCCCTTTGTGCAGGTAAGGAAACTACTTACGAATTTTTGGATAATGTGCTTACAGAAGTAGCTGAGTTATTTCCTACAAAATATATTCACATAGGAGGAGATGAGTGTAACAAGAAAAACTGGAAAAAATGTCCGCTTTGTCAACAGGTAATGAAAGATAATGGCTTGCAGGATGAAGAGGAATTACAGAGTCATTTTATTCAGCAGGTAAATAAACTGGTTACCAGCAAAGGTAAAACCATGATTGGATGGGATGAGATCCTTAGTGGTAAGGGAGCCAAGGGAGCTACCATCATGGCATGGAGAAGAAATAAGTATACTCCTGAGGTGGATGCACCCAAAGGTGGCTATCCAACTATTCAAGCATCCTACAACCACTCTTATATCTGTCAGGTGCAAGGACCAACAGATATGGAGCCTGAAGGACCTAAAGTGGTGCTTCCTTTATGGAAAGTATATAGCTATGAGCCAGTGCCCGATCAATTAAATGCTGAGGAAGCTAAGTTGGTAAAAGGTACTGAGGCTTGTCTTTGGGCTGAGTTCACACCAACAGAAGAACATTGTGAATACATGCTTTATCCACGCGCTTTTGCTAATGCCGAGGTAGCCTGGAGCTTGCCGGGGAATAAAGATTGGGCTCGATTCCAAACTGCAGTTGAAGCTCAGTTTGACAGACTCGATCGTGATCATATAAACTATTCTACCAGTATGTATACGGTGTATGCACCCTTTGCCATCGATCAACTGCATAATGAAGCTATCGTATACCTAGAAACAGAAATGGTAGGTTACGATATTTATTATACCTTAAATGGAGATGAACCGACTACCGCATCAACTAAATATGAAGGTGTTTTTAAAGCGGTACCAAGAAGCCTATTAAAGGCTGGACTGTTCACCAAAGAAGGTAAGCTATTAGGAAAAATAACTGAAGTGCGATTAAAATAACGACCATGAATAAAATAAAATTAAGTGTTGTAGCATTCTTTGTTTTGGGTTTAATGATCCTTACAAGCAGTTGCTCAAATAAAAAAGAAGAAGCAAAATTGCCAAATATCGTATTTCTGATTTGCGATGATTTAGGCTATGGTGATGTACAGTTTTTAAATCCCGAACACGGAAAAATCCTGACTCCACAAATTGATGAGTTGGCCACTGAGTCGATGGTTTTTACCGACGCGCATTCAGGGTCTTCTGTTTGTACACCAACCAGATATGGGGTTTTGACCGGGCGTTATGCCTGGCGCTCACATTTACAAAATGGTGTGCTTAGTGGAGGACAAGAGTTTGATCCATTAATAAAAGAAGACCAGTTAACAGTTCCGGGTTTACTTAAACAAGCAGGGTATACAACTGCAGCTATGGGAAAGTGGCACCTTGGTTTTTCGGTCATCGATTCATTAGGGAATCCTGTGGATGTTTATCCTGAAGGAAAAAGAAGACCCATTCCTGCTCCTGTAGGTTCAATTGTGCCTAATGGCCCTAGTACCCGTGGTTTCGATACCTATCTAGGTTTTCATCACTCTGCTTCTATGGAGACGGTAATTAAAGATGGTAAGGTGATAGACAATATGCCTACCATTAAAATGTTACAGTTTTTGGGCGATCATGCTACTGAATATATAGCTGAAAAATCGAAGGATGACAAACCTTTCTTTTTATATCTGGCATTGAATTCTCCTCATACTCCAATCGTTCCATCCCAAGCCTGGCAAGGGAAAAGTGGTATGACCCCATATTGCGATTTTGTGATGGAAACTGACGATGTAGTTGGTCAGGTGATCGATGCCTTAAAAGAAAATGGTGTGGAAGAAAATACACTGGTATTTGTAACCAGCGATAATGGATGTTCGTTCCCTGCTGCAAAAGGTGGTAAGCTTATAAAAGATTTCGATCATTATCCAAGTGCTCAGTATCGTGGTGGAAAATCAGATGTATGGGAAGGTGGGCATCGTATTCCTTTTATTGTGAAATGGCCTGGTAAAATCGAAGCAGGTTCTACAAATGATAAACTGATATGCTTAACCAGCTTAATGGCTACATGTGCCGATATAGCCGGATTGGAAGTGCCTGCTGATGCCGGTGAAGATTCGTATAGTATTCTTTCTTTATTAAAAAATAAAGAGGCCACTAGTCCTTACGAGGCTGTTATTCATCATTCTATCAATGGTAAATTTTCTATCCGTAAGGGTAAGTGGAAATTAGAATTCTGTCCGGGATCTGGAGGTTGGGGCACTCCGGGTGATAAACATGCAAGAAATGAGGGGTTACCAGAAATTCAGCTTTATAACATGGAAATAGATGAGGTTGAGCAGAATAATGTATATAAAGAATATCCGGAGGTTGTTGAAGAATTAAAAGCGGAATTAATAAAGTTAGTGGAAGAAGGTCGCACAACAGCTGGTCCTTCTGAAAAGAACGATGTAGAAGTAGATATTTTTAAGGCTGATAAATAAATTTTGAAAGCAGGGATCTTTTGTATGATAAATCAATTCGTTCAGATCCCTGTTATTCGTCGATAGAAAAGAAATAGTTGCGTAATTATAATTTATTCAGGCACCTTGCCTGGGGTAATAAGTTGAACAGAGAGATAAAGAATAAGTAATGGACTGGAAGATTTTATGGTTATATCTGGGAGTAGCATCGGTTCTGATATCGGGATGCAGCCCTACAGAGAAAAGTAAAGAGGCTGTTGATTATATCGACCCTATTATTGGAGCCATTACCTATGGGAAAAAAACTAAGGATGCACACGGTTTTGGTAAAACATTTCCGGGTGCTGCCACTCCTTTCGGATTAGTTCAGCTGAGCCCTGATACTTATACAGGAGGCGATAATGGTAGTGGTTATTCCTTTGAACATCCAACCATGGAAGGTTTTAGTTTTACCCATATGAGTGGAGTAGGCTGGTTTGGTGATTTGGGTAACTTTTTAGTTACTCCTGCTACCGGAAAATTATTCACCAACCGGGGTATACCTGATCATCCTGAAGAAGGTTATCGTTCTCGCTATTCTCATGATACTGAAGTAACCAAGGCAGCTTATTATGCGGTTACTATGGATGACTATAAGGTGAGAGCGGAGTTAACAGCAGCGCCTCGGGCC
>JBFHKL010000171.1:0-9159 GCA_041595375.1 Saccharicrinis sp. | reverse complement strand
TGTATTTTTTCATCACCTAAATTATAGGCTAATTTCTCATGTTCTCTATCCGAGACTAATTCAGCCCATAATAACGAAAGGGTATATCTTCCATCGGGAACATCCATTTTAAAGGCTGTGAGTCCCACTCGCTGCGACTGAAAAACAGGGTCGGTATCTGTTCCTTTAATATCCATATCTGCACAAGGAAAACTGCCATACTTTGTTTTGCTGCGGTAGGATGAACCTCCAATATATCCCCAACTACCCTGATGGTAAGCTTGTTCAGGTATCCAAACAAGATCTAGTAATTTGTCTTCAAAATATCGTTTCGATCCTAACAAAATATTTACTTCGGTAAAAGGAAGCGTTTTGCTTTTTAAGTTATCGGGTGTCATTCTAAAGTCGATTATATTTTTGTCGCTATAGGTTTTACCGTCCACCATACTTACTGCTTCCAGTATGTTTTCTCCGTTGACAAAAGGGACACTCCAAGCCGCTTTGTAATCCTTTACAGCTTGTACGCCCATGCTTTGGCCATTGAGGAAAAGCTCTACTTTGTTGGTGTTAGAATACACATAAACAGCTTGTGTGCATTGGTTGCTTGTTTCAGCGCCTATGCCTCCCCGTATTTTCCATTCTTTTTGTGCCAGCTCTACAACCGGATTCTGATGCAATAGCGCTTTATAAAGTAAATAGTTGTCTTTTAATTCCCTATCTAAGCCTACAATTCCTTTACAGTTAACGGTAGGTCTGGCATTCCCTCTGCCGGCAGAATAGAAATCGGCCAGATTCCAGATAGTAGCACCTGCAACGAAAGGACGTTCCATAATGGCTTTTAAATAATGCTCGTGATACCGATTTCCATATTCTACAGTGTAGTCAAATCGTTCTGGTTCAAATGAATGTAAGCGAGAGTGTACATCTGCGCCATATTCGGTAACAATCATCGGTTTTGTTGGTAACTCAGCTTTGTGCTTATCCAGATATTTATCAAAATCGGGAAATTCACCTCCATACCATCCTTGATACAGGTTCCAGCCTACTACCATGGGTATTTGGGTTAGTTTGGCATCATTATACCTGTCGAAAGCCCCATGGTTAGGGATCATGGTATAACGTGAAGGATCTGCTTTTCGAATAGTATCTTCAATTTGTTGGGCCAATGCAGTTACGTTTTTCACATAAACAGCGTGACGTTGTTCGTCCTGTTTAAAAGGAGGTCGTAACAATACTTCATTCATATACGCCCAGATAATAACCGAGGGATGATTAAAATTTTGATAGACCATTTCTTTAGCCATATGAATGCAGTTATCTGTAAATGCCTGAGATTCGGTAATTTTATCTACGATGGGAATTTCAATGCTTGTTAATATACCAAGCTTATCGCACATTTCAAGTACAGTTGGATCTTGCGGATAGTGGGATATACGAAGGAAATTACCTCCCATTTCTTTTACTAATTTCACATCGCGAATATGCATCTCGTCGGGTAGAGCATTTCCCATTTTTAAATAGTCCTGATGGCGATTGGTTCCTATTAGTTTTAAATGTTCTCCATTGATAAAGAAGCCTTCTTCAGCCTTAAATTCAAACCATCGTAAGCCTAATGGCTGGATAACTTCATCCCATATTTCACCTGTTTCTATATCTTTAATTTGAGTGCTTACTGTGTACAAATATGGATTTTGAGGTGACCATAAGTTTGGTGCTTTTATTTCAATATCATCACTGACTATTTGTTCACTAGCCTGTTTGTCAATGGCTATTTTTTTGTTGGTGGTGAAAATAGGTTCTCCAAAGTTATTATTGATTGTATAACAGATGTTTACCTTGTTTTTTGTCGCTGCTTCATTTGTTATTGAGCTACGTATTTTAATTGTCGCCTTTTCTTTAGATACATCAGGCGTTGTGATATATACTCCCGATGAGGCATAGTGACTATTATCGAAATGAAGATCGTAGGTGTGTACCAAATATACATCGCGGTAGATACCTCCCCAGAAAGTAAAGTCTGCCGATAAAGGAGGGATATCGGCGTTATGGCGATTATCCACTTTAAGGGCAATGATGTTTTTTTGATTGTACTTGATCACGGAGGTAATTTCAAAATTGAACTGCGTATATCCGCCTTGGTGCCTACCTACATATTGACCATTTACATATACATCGGCTATTTGATTAACACCTTCAAAAAATAGATAGCTATGTTTTTTTGCATTTTCTTTTGAGATGTATACTGTCTTTCTATACCAACATACTTTTCGGTCATAGCCTTTTACTTCGTCAATGGCATCTAATTTATTCCAGGTGTGGGGTAGGGTAATGGTCTGCCAGCTTGAATCGTTAAAATCTTCGCTATGGGCCTGCTCAATAGTGTCCCTGAAATATTTCCAGTCTTCATTTATCGATTGCTTAACTCTGTTGTGCTGTTGTGCCATAGCGTTAAAAAGAATACCTATAAATAATATAAGGAGATGTAGATTTTTGTATTTTATCGTTATTTTCATTATCCGATTTTAAGTTTAGATACTGTTGGTAAAATATTTTAGTGCGCTAAAACCATGTTTTATTGAGTGTTTATACCGTATGTAGAATTGAGTCTTTGCTCCTTTTCTCATACTTTTACACTCTTCTCTTATTTAGCCTGATCAGACAATAGTTTCATCATTTCCTTTGCATATCTTTTCCCCATTTTCTTCTGGCTTTTATTGTCGAAGTGAGTGTTATCAATGGTGCTAGTCCTCTTGGAACTGACAACTGCTACATGATTGATCTCCTGAGCTAAGGTTAAGAGCATCAGATTAAAGTTAATCCGCGCTTCTTTATCTTCTGATAACTGTCCTGCTACAAAGGGTAAGTCGGGTTGATTAAACTCTTCGCGTAGCGCCTTAATGAGCGTAGTAATTTGAGGCATATATTGTTGATATTTGGAAGAGTTAGCTTCGCCTTGGTGCCAAAGTATTCCTTTGAGCTTGCCATTTTTCATGGCTTCTTTGGTGCGACTGACTGCTTGCTTATAGAACTCAGAGCCTGGAGCCCAAAGTTCAATTTTAGTTCCTCCCTTCGCATTCACAACCAATCCAATAGGGTGCTTACTTTTAGAAGCCATTTTTTGAGCAAAAGAGTAAGCTGGATTAAGCTTCTGAAGTTCTATTTTTTTGCGGACTGTAGAATATTTATTCAATGGATTAGCTGCTTTTTCCCACTTATTATTAACATCATTGGTAAATAAATAAACATTTTTTAAGGTGTCTTTATCCTTATCTTTCATAGGTGCCCGGCCAGCCATGTTCGATTGACCAATCAACAAGTAAATATCCAGACTGTCGGATTTAGTGTTTAGTTCTTGTGCTCTGGTAGAAGAGAGCAGGTAACAACAGATAAATATAGTGATGTAAATAGTTTTCATAGCATTTTATTTAAAAGATGAATAATTGTAGATGCCTATATTGGGGTGTTCTTCTTTTCTAATTTTATTACCAAAAAAATCAAGGTCTGGATGATCTTCTATTATAATTCCTCCATGTATAGCCGGAGAACCGGGTTTAACCTTAAAAGCCTTTGGTAATGGTGTTCCCTTGAGATCTGTAATGTCGAATAAAGGATCGGTTTGAATTTGGTTTATGGGTAAATACCCTTTTACTGTTCCATATAAAATATTATTCTGAAAATTGGTATTTGTACTTTGAGATAAATTGATGCTTAAGCTTTGTTTTTTAGCGTAAAAAATATTGTTTGAATAAGTTGTGTTTGATGGATATCCATTCCAGTTTTTATGCCAGATAATTTCAACCGGTTCTGCATCATCTGCATTATAAATAACGTTATTATAAATCTTCGTATTGTTTGGTTCACCCGAAATGCGAAAAACGTGTTTCTTGTTGTTAGCGAATATGTTATAGCATATATGTGTACCTACGTTAAAACGGGTTTCATTTCCTCCCTTGCAACACACTAAAACTCCTCCATACTCATTATCGTGGCTAAAATTATACCGTATCACGGTATTTTTACATCTGTAGTCGCTATCAAAACCACCAGCATCCACATCTCCTTTATTATATTTGGTAAAACGCGCTTCGTTATATTGCCAAAGCGCATCGTCGCAATTAAAAGGAAATGATGCATTTCCTGTGTGTTTAATGGCACAATGATCGAATAAGTTGTGTTCTACCATTGGTGCTTGTGCCTCGCGGATAATAAGAGCATTGGCTCCTGTTCGTTCAAAGGTATTATTTTTAATAATGATATTTTTAGAGGGTGTCCAGTTGATATTTGTATGCAGCGTTCTTTTATTCCAGCTTGAACGGTTTGAAATACCTGTTCTGTCCACATCGTGTATATAACAATGCTC
Organism: Saccharicrinis sp.; assembly: GCA_041595375.1. Classification (GTDB taxonomy): domain Bacteria; phylum Bacteroidota; class Bacteroidia; order Bacteroidales; family Marinilabiliaceae; genus Saccharicrinis. The sequence continues at coordinate 4,820 of JBFHKL010000171.1, read as the reverse complement.
AATAAGAATATCCGTAAACCAGGTGGGTGTTTTATTGCCTGTAATTTCAAAAAATATTCCGCCATTATCCTTATCCGAAATATCCCCATTTACTCCATGAACCTCTAAATTCGAGAAATGTAAATGCTTTAATTCTCCTACATCTTTAGCTAAAATCAAAATAGCAGACTTGCGGATTCTCTTTGCTGTATCCTGAGGCAAGGCTGATCCCTTAGCCCAATAACTAGCATTAAAAAGCTCCCACTCTTGTAAATCAACATTTTCTTCTGTTACATGATAATTGCTTATGTCCAGGTTTTTTAATTCCCAATATTGTTGATTCTCTAATTTTAGTGTGTAATTACTTCGTCCGTTTCCTAAAATCTTAGGAGCATCACCTTTTCCATAACTATCGATTATGATAGGATATTTAGCAGAACCAGAACCTTGTAGAGCTATGGCCGACTGCCATTTTGAACCCGCTTTTAGGTGAATGGATGTTCCTGGCAAACAACTTATTTGATTTAATCGGTCAAGACTTCTCCATGGTGTTTCAGGTGTTAATCCATCGTTTTTGTCATCACCCTTAGTTGAATCAAAATAACGTGCATTATTTATCTTCAAAGGTATATTAGCCCAGCTATTACTATAGGAACAGGAAATTGTTACAATAAAAAAGATGTGTATCAATAGTTGATTTATAAAATTTGTCATATCTGCTTCTTGTTACATTTTTCCTGTTTCTTTCTTCCTTGTTCCTTACTTCCTGTTCTCTTTGGCTTATCTTAACCACATAGGTATAGAATCATTCTTAATCCACTTTTGTATTCTTTTGTCAAGATTATCGGCCTTGTATGCTGTTTTTCCGGCTGGTATAGCATTTGTTTTTGGAAGATATTTCTTTAAGTCCTCAATTATGCTAGCATATTGAGAATCTGCTGCTAAATTAATATGCTCTCCTGGATCATTATCATGATTGTATAGTTCTTCACCACCGTCTCTGTAACGAATATATCTCCAATGTTTACTACGAATAGAATGGTTTTTATAATACCAGGTACTTAATACTGGTTTATCCCAATTTTTATTTGGGTTTTCAATTAAAGGCACTAAACTATTTCCTTGTAGTTTATCTGATATAGGCAAATGACATAAATCAATCAGCGTAGGATAGATGTCTAATAAGCTCACCGTCTCATCACATCTCTCGTCTTTTCTTTGTTCTCCGGGGATCTTAAAAAACAGGGGTACATGTGTGGACTCTTCCCAAAGCGCTTGCTTACGGAAATGATGTTTCTCGCCCAGATGCTGCCCATGATCCGACCAGAGTACGATTATGGTATTGTCAGCATTAGGACTGTTTTCTAAAGCATCCAGTACCTTACCTATTTGATCATCGACAAAAGAAACACAGGCAAGGTAGGAGTGAACCAGCTCAGGAAGAATTTCCTTTTTACTATTTACATCGTACCAGCCACCTTTGGGTGTGCTTCCATAAGCGATGGATTTTCCCATCATAGGAATGTCGTTAAATTCGTCTTCAGGAATAACAGGAACAATGATGGAATCCTTATTGTACAAATCAAAGTATTTTTGAGGAGCGGTATAGGGTACGTGAGGACGTATAAAGCCGCAGGCCATAAAGAAGGGCTTATCCTGCTTTTCTGAAATCTTATCAATAGTCCATTGAGCTATTTGTTCATCATACATTCCTTTTTCAGGTATCATATCGTCAGAAAGAGGACCTCCGCAGAGAGAATAAAAACGCTTGATATTTTTATAATAGTTATTGATGGTGTCTTGTCCGTATAATTCAACCAATTGACCCCCATTTTTGGGAAAAGGATAAAACATCATTCCCCGATATCCATAGCCATTCTTTTTTATCGATTCTTCCATATTCTTCCAGAAAGCAGGAGCTTGATCGGTCCAGTAATCTGCCGTATGCTTGGGATGATCGGATATCCCATCGTGAAAGACTTTACCTGCGGCATAGGTGTTGTAGCCATTGTTTTTAAAATATTCAGGCAGCATCATATGATCTTTCATCACTGTATCGTAATTTTTTCTCATGTCAGCAGTGGATGCATACCATCCCGTTGTTGAAGGATGTAGACCACTTAACAAGGAATTTCGTGATGCGGTACATACTGCCTGTGAACAATGTGCATTACTGAAGGCAACTCCACTCTTAAATAGTCTATCTAAATTAGGCGTAATGGCTTGTGAATGTCCACCCAGAGGTTCAATCCAATCGTTTAAATCATCTACCGAAATAAACAATATATTGGGTTGTTTGAATTCTTTTTTAACCTGACTTGTATTACATCCCATAAAAAGGAAGGATAATACGACTGATATTAATATATAATATTTCATAATTTTATATGATATTTATTCTCACAGATTACCATCACTAATAATCAACGTTGATTTCTATCCAAATATTCAACTAAAGTATAAACCTGAGCATTAAGCTCCTTCATCCTGTCCAATAAAGGTGTCCAAGGTTTATAGTCTGCATTTACAATACCTTTGTTGGCATCGATATTTGAAGGATCAACACCTTTGGCTGTGGGGTCGTTATCCATGTATTTAAAATAGTGCCATCCCACGCAGTTTTTCGATTCAAGTAAAGCTAAAGTATAGTTTTGATAAAACAGACCACGATCTTCCTGCGTTCGTACAATCCAACCAGCACCACTACTGTTGCCCATACCTGAATCTTCTCCCTTGGTATAGTACTCTGTTACAATAAATGGTTTTCCGGTCCATTGACTCCAATTGGCCATTTGGCTTGAATCAGGGGTCCAGTAATTATAGTAATTACAGGAGATGATGTCGAGATGCTTGCCAATTCTTTTCATAAACTCGGCATGATTCTTCTCCTTGCTATAAAAACGAGAGCCAATATACATATGATTGGGATCGTATTTTTTGATGGCTTTGGATACGATAGAAAAGTATTTTTCACCCACAAAAGCCATAAACGATTCTTTGTGTTCCTCTTTTATTGAGTCCTTTGATATGCCCAGGTCTTTTAGCCATTGTTCTGCGGCTATATGACCATGTTCATTTTCAGGTAAGGCCAGGAAATCGTTGAGGGCAGATATTTTAAAAGGCATTTCATTATCTGAAAAATGACCAAACAGATTTGGGTCGTCTTTCAATTGGGTTAGTTGTTTGGCATGTTCGTCGCAAAAGGCTTCAAATTCAGGGTCAAAAACAAAGATGGCATCATGAGGATAGCCCGTGTGACCGGGTTGCATATAGGTGCCCCCTCTTTTTTTGCCATAGCTCGACATAAAACTCCAATTAACAGTATAAGGCATAGGTCTTTCTGCTCTCAGGTTATAGGCAATAATAGCTTTGGTATCCGACCATGAACCGGCACAATTGAAATGATGATCGTATAGTAGTTGTGAGGTCTCTTTTATCCAGTTTTCTTTGGTTTCGAATTTTTCTTTCAATGCTTGTTGGCTATGTTTGGTTTTACCCATGTTAACACTGTTAAGGGCAATGTTAATGTATCTGTAACCCAATGGGTCAACACCCCACCATCTATTTCCTGTTTTAATGACATGAAAAAAACCTGTAGCTTCTGTTTTTTGGTTTATATCTCCGCCATATTTACTGAGTTTGGGAGCTTGCTTTGGAGACGTGTATCCGGGTAATAATTCAACAGTACGTGTTTTAAAGGGTTGATAATCCTTGTAAGACCGCGTGCCATCGTCATGATAAACTTTTACTTTAGCATCTACCATCTTGTAAGCGGTCTCTTTTTCAGATGAATCAGAAACTTTATTCCCGCATCCTTGTAGCATAGATACTATAGACAGACAGATAAAAATATATATTTTCATAAGCGAAGTATTTATTCAGTTCATTAACTAACTAAGACCCTGTTCTCAGTCTTCAGTTGGTAGTGTTCTGTTTTCAGGCAGTCTTTAATTAAGTTTCTGCTAATAGGAGAGTGAAAACAGCATTTTGGGCACTATATACTACCAACCGGAGACTTTGATGAAAACAGCATTCAGACTACCACTGGTAATCTTTTCCTTCACGGCTTTCTTTCCAGTTTTCTTTCATTTGTTCAAGCTTAGCCTTTAACTCATCGAATAACACAGGCATCTCCTGAGCCAGATTATGCGATTCAGTAGGGTCATTGACTAAATCAAATAGCATTATTTCTTTACCCTTATCTGGGATACAAATTTTGTATTGGCCATGAATGAAGGCATATAATTCAATGTCTTTGTATATTCTTTGATAACCAAAAGCCATATCCTGATTTCGTTCGCTAGACACGCCTTCAATAGCAGGAAGGAGGCTAATCCCATCCAAAGGAATTTTTTTGTTGATAGGAATGTCTAACAAATCCATAATGGTTGGAAAATAGTCGTTAGTATTAGATTGATAATCAGAAACCTGTCCGCCTTTGATGTGTTCGGGCCAAAGTATTAAAGAAGGTACTCGTAATCCACCTTCCCACATTTGGTGTTTATGTCCACTAAAAGGACCAGCAGAGGCAATGCCAGCTTTTGTTACAGGGTCGGCAGGGCCATTATCACTACAAAAGAAAATAACCGTATTTTTATCAATGCCTTTGGCTTTTAAAAAATCTCTTAATCTACCAACTTGCTCATCCATAGCTGTAATACACCCGTAGTAGTGTTTTTGGCCTTCGGGTAAATCAGGATACTTTGCCAGATATTCCGGACCGGCTAATATGGGCTCATGAGGAGCATGAAACCAGATAGTGGCCAAAAATGGTTCTTGTTTTTCAATGGCCTGCTCAATAAAAGGAATAGCTCTATCCATAATAATTCTGCTATCATCCC
>JBFHKL010000170.1:0-9180 GCA_041595375.1 Saccharicrinis sp. | reverse complement strand
GAAATGCAAATAAAATACTTTTCTTTATTGATTATGCTATTCTTATTACCTATGGTTTTTTGGGCTCAAATTAAACCAGAAGTAAAAGAAACGGTTGATACTTATCAGAATGAAATAGATAAGGTGGGCTTGTTGGCTGCCAGAATAAATAAGGATTTTAATAATGATTTGGATAAAGTGGGTGCAATTTATTATTGGATAGCAAACAATATTAAATTTGATATAAAAAATTATTATTCCAAAAGGAAAAAGTACTCGTATCATTTTAGATATAAAACACAAGAAGAGAAGGTTCGTAAAATAGAAAAAGCTGACAATAAGGTTACAACTTCAATATTCAGTAAAAGATACGGGTCTGCCAAAGGATTTGCCTGCTTGTTTAAAAAATTATGCAATAATGCAGGAATATCATGCGAAGTTGTACCAGGTACTTACAAATCAAGTTTTAAATATATCGGGAGAAAGCCTGGAGTTGTTAATCACTATTGGAATGCAGTGAAAATCAATGGGAAATGGTATCTGGTTGATGTGGTTCATGGAGCTGGTAGTGTAAATGAAAAAAGTAAAAAATTTGAATCTGCTTATAATGAAAATTGGTTTTTGGCTTCTCCTGAAAACTTCTTTTTAAATCATTATCCAGCAAAAACGGAGTGGTTGTTTATTGAAAAAACAAAAGAGGATTTTGCTCTTCAGCCTCTTTTCTATTCGGGTTATATCAGTTCTGAATTACGTCTTGTTGCTCCTGTTCTGGGTGAGATTACAAGTGTATTAGATAATAAACTAAGGATTGCTCTGCGTGAGGAAAAAAATATTGAACCAACTGGTTTTTCATATTCTTTTTTCAATGGTGAGGATAGTGGTAAAATCACTCCTTTTGTCCAGGATGAACAGGTATGGCTTGAAGTTCCTCTTGATGGTCGTAGATATGATTATCTGACTATTTACTATTGTGAGCAACCTTTTTTAAGCTACAAAATTAAACTATCCCAATAGTCTTTAAGTGACTGTAAATTATGTAATTGTGTTTGTTATTTGTGCCAAATTTGACGCAGGTTTATATTAACATGTGATCATTTAAAATATTTATGTTTTTTATTAAAAATAAAAGCATACATTTGCATTAACCATTTGGTTAAACCATTTGGTTTATTTTTGAATATGCATTAACCATTTGGTTAAAATAAATAAAATGAAAAACAAATCAGAAGAAACGCAAGAGCTTATTTTAACGGCGGCAAAATCTGTTTTTGCACAAAAGGGGTATGCCGGAGCACGCATGCAAGAGATTGCAGATGAAGCAGGGATCAATAAGGCACTGTTACACTATTATTATCGAAGTAAAGAGAAGTTATTTGAACAGGTGTTTGAAGAGGCTGTTCAGAAATTACTCAGGCCTGTGGGTGTTTTTTTAGCCGACGATTCAGCATTATTTCAAAAGATACGGAACCTTTGCCATCATTATTATTCGGTACTGTTAGAGCTTCCTTTTATTCCCAATTTTGTGATTAATGAGCTTAGTCTTGATCCTGAGCGAATAATTAAAATATTACAAACAGTAGGTGTGCCTGAAGGAAAAGAAACTACAATACACCAAATTGAGCGAAGTATTAGGCAGGGCGAAATTAGAGATATTGATCCTAGTGAATTGATATGGAATATTATGTGCTTATGTGTTTTTCCTTTTTTAAGTAAGCCAATTGCCTCTAATATTTTATATAAAGGTGAGGATGTTGACCAAGTACTGATGAACCGTGCCGATAGGGTTGCTGATTTTATTATAGAATCGATAAGAATATAATTTTTAAGTAATGAGAAATATACTAGTAAAGTATTTTAAGTGGTTGTTTCTGTTAGTTATTCTCTCTTTATCTTTTAATGGGTATACTCAGAATGAGTTTTTAAGCCTGGATAAATGTCAAGAGGAAGTGCAGAAAAATTATCCTTTAATAAAAGGAAGGGAGATATTAAAACAGTCTTCGCAGCTTAATGTAGAAAATCTAAGAGTGTTGTATCTGCCAAAACTTTACGTCAATGGTAAGGTGAGTTATCAATCAGAAGCAACAGGTGTTTCAATTCCGGGTATGGTAACAGCCCAGGCTCCCAAAGATCAGTATGCTTTAAATGTGGACGTTGAACAGTTAATCTATGATGGCGGTAAAATCAAAAACAGGGTAAAGCTCGAAACTCTTGCTTCAGAAGTGGAGACTCAGGGTATTGATATTCAGATGTATCAATTGAAAGAAAGAGTCAATAGTGCTTATTTTAGCATATTACTCATACGAAAAAACAGGCTTGTACTTGTTGAGAAACAGAAAGCTGTTCAATCACGCTTAAAACAGGTAAGGTCTGCTGTTAGGAATGGAATGATGCTGCTTGCTAACCAGAAAATATTAGAATCGGAGTTGTTGCTATTAGAACAGGATCTTGATGATTTAAATGCGGCGGAAGAATCCGTTTTAGGTGTTTTGTCGGAGTTGATGGGCAAAACACTTGATCAATCAGTACAATTACAGGAGTTTTCTGTGGAAGAAGAGTTTCTTACACAAACAAATAGCGAAAATGAGCGCCCTGAGTATGCATGGTATACCAGTCAAAAGCAGGTATTGGATGAACAAAGTCAGTTAGTGAAAAAAGAAAGGTATCCACTGATTACCGGTTTTGGGCAAATGGGATATGGTAACCCAGGTTATAACCAGATGACTGATGAATTTGATACTTATTATATGCTTGGCTTGAAAGTATCATGGAATATCTTCGATTGGAAATTAAATGCCCGGAAAAGGAAGGAGATAGGATTACAAAAGGATCTGGTACAAACACATGAGCTAAGCTTTATGAAAAATCAGAACATTGAGTTGCGTAATGCGCTTAGCGCTATTAAAAAAGTGAAAATGCAACTCGAAAAAGATGATGCAATTATTGAATTGCAACAATATATAACGGGTAGTTCTTCCTCTCAACTGGATAATGGAGTGATTACATCAAGCGATTATCTGGATGATCTGAATAAGGAAATTCAGGCAAAACTAAATAAACAATATCATTTTATTCAGCTGCAACAATCATTAGCTGAGTATAAAAGAATAAAAGGAATAAAGATAAAATAGTGTAAAAATGAATATAAAAAAACTAATAGGTATATCGGCCATGGTATTGTTTGTGTTTGGTTCTTGTAGTGTGGGTGAGCAAGAATCTGATGCATATGGAAATTTTGAGGCCGTGGATTATGTAATTGCTGCAGAAAATAATGGTAAGCTGGTGTTTTTAAATCTGGAGGAAGGTGACGTATTTGATACAAAAACACAGGTTGGAGTGATTGATACCACACAGCTTTATCTTCAAAAAGAACAGCTGCGATCCAAAAGAAAATCAGTAGCCTCAGGAATCAATAATATACTTTCCAGAATAGCTGTTTATGAGGAACAACAATCAATACTGTATAAAGATAAAGCAAGGGTTGATAAAATGTATCAGGATGGTGCTGCTACACAAAAAGATGTAGATGATATCGATGGAAATATCTTAGTGATCCATAAACAAATTAAGGCTGTTAAAACAGAAAATGCACAGGTTTTAGCCGAGTTAGAGAGTATGGATTATCAGATAAAGGCATTGAATGATTTAATACATAAAAGTGTGATTTTTATTCCGGAACCGGCTACCGTATTGGAAAAATATCGAGAAGCCTACGAAATGGTTACGGTGGGTGCTCCTTTGTTTAAATTAGCAGATATGAGTTCGCTTGATCTCCGTGTCTATGTAGATGGAACTCAATTACATCAAATTAAATTAGGACAAAAAGTTGATGTTCTCATTGATGATAGTGCTAAGGATAATCAGCTGTTAGAAGGTGATGTCATATGGATTTCATCGCAATCAGAATTTACGCCTAAAATAGTTCAAACTAAGGAGGAACGTGTTAAACTCGTTTATGCAGTTAAAGTTAGGGTGAAAAATGATGGCCAACTAAAGATTGGTATGCCCGGTGAAATCAGAATCAGGTAGCTTATGAATGCTAAAGTTCAAATAAATAATCTCTCCAAGAATTACGGCGATGTAAAGGCGGTAAAGGGGGTTAACCTGGAGATTGATGAAGGTGAGCTGTTTGGATTAATTGGACCAGATGGAGCCGGGAAAACAACTCTTTTTCGCATTCTTACTACACTGCTGATTCCTGAATCGGGCAGTGTCTCTCTTTGTGGATTAGATGTGGTGAAAGATTATAAGCAAATTCGCAATATCTTGGGATATATGCCAGGTAAGTTCTCTCTTTATCAGGATTTAAGTGTTATTGAAAATCTAAATTTCTTTGCAACGGTTTTCAATACCCGGCTTGAGGATAATATGGATATGATACAGGATATCTGGCTACAGATTGAACCATTTAAAAACAGGCTTGCAGGCAAGTTATCCGGCGGTATGAAGCAGAAACTGGCCTTGTGCTGTGCCCTGATACATCAGCCTGAGATTTTGTTGCTCGATGAACCAACAACAGGTGTGGATGCTGTTTCTCGAAATGAGTTTTGGCAGATGTTGCGTGGATTAAAGAAGAAAGGAATAACCATTATTGTGGCTACTCCTTATATGGATGAAGCGGTTTTGTGCGATAGAGTGGCACTGATGCAAAATGGACAAGTGCTCAAAGTAGATACGCCTCAGGGAATTGTTGAGGATTATGCTAAAGATTTATATGCTCTCAAAGGAGAGGATATTTATCAATTATTACTGGATTTGAGATCTTATGCTCATGCTCATTCGGTATTTCCTTTTGGACAAACGGTTCATTATACTGATGAACGGATTGATTTTTCTATAGCTGAACTGGAAAATTACTTAAAAAGTAAAGGGCAGAAGGATGTTCAAATCAATAAAATTCAACCGGGAATTGAAGATTGTTTTATGGCTTTAAGTGAGTAAAATGAGCAGATGATGAAAGAGAATGAAAAAGTAATTTCGGTAAAAAATTTGGTTAAAAAATTCGGCGATTTTACGGCGAACGATAAGCTGACTTTTGATGTGTATAAAGGCGAAATATTCGGGTTTTTAGGTGCTAATGGAGCAGGGAAAACTACTGCCATGAAAATTCTCTGTGGACTTTCCTATCCTACCTCGGGAGAAATAAACGTGGCAGGTTTAGATGTGTATACTAAAAGAGAGGAGTTAAAACGAAGGATTGGCTATATGAGTCAGAAGTTTTCTTTGTATGAAGATCTTACGGTTTATGAGAATATACGTTTTTATGGCGGTATTTATGGCTTATCAAAAACAGCCATTGATAAAAAGTCGGATGAGTTATTGAAGAAACTGGATTTGCTTCATGTAAGAAATAAACGTATTGGAGAGCTTCCGCTGGGATGGAAACAGAAATTGGCTTTTTCGGTGGCTATTATTCACGACCCGGAAATCGTTTTTTTAGATGAGCCAACAGGAGGAGTAGATCCTGTTACCCGCAGACAATTCTGGGATTTAATTTATGAGGCTTCCCGAAATGGAATAACCGTTTTTGTTACTACACATTATATGGATGAGGCAGAGTATTGTAACCGGATTTCGATAATGGTAGATGGGCACATTGAAGCTCTGGATACTCCCGAAGGACTCAAAAATATGTTTGAGGCAACAGATATGAATACCGTATTTCTGCATTTGGCCCGTAAAAGTAATTATTCAGAATAACAGTAAGCATTCATTGGTCATTCAATCATATGTTTTTGTCTGATACTAATTTTTTTAGTTTATGAAACGATTTTTTGGATTTGTAAAAAAGGAATTCTATCACATATTTCGTGATAAAAGGTCTATGTTGATTTTATTTGGGATGCCTATTGTTCAGTTGTTACTATTTGGCTATATGATTACCAATGAATTAACAAATGTAAATATCGCAGTGCTCGATCATGCTAAAGATGATTATTCTACCAAAATTATTAATAAAATAACCTCCTCGGGCTATTTTAGTTTGGTAAAGAATCTTGATCGGGTTAGTCAGGTAGATGAAGAATTTAAAAAGGGGCAGATTAAAGCCGTTTTGGTTTTTGAACCTGATTTTGGTAAAAAGCTTATGAAAGAAGCTAATGGTAAGGTACAGATTTTAACAGATGCTTCTAATCCTAATGTGGCAAACCTAGAAGTAAATTATTTGAAAGGGATTCTTCAAAACTATAACCTTGAGGTAAATTCGGGTAACCAAATTCCTTACCGTATTCAATCGAAAACTAGGATGTATTTTAATAGCGGATTGAGGAGTGTTTTTATGTTTGTTCCTGGTATTATGGCAACTATCTTAATGCTGGTTTCAGCCATGATGACTTCTATTTCCATAGCTCGTGAAAAGGAATTGGGAACAATGGAGATTTTATTGGTATCTCCTCTTCAGCCTTTACAGATTATTTTAGGAAAAGTTGCACCTTATCTGGCTTTGTCGGTTATCAATGCATTGGTAATAATAGGGATGGGGTATTTTGTTTTTGGAGTTCCCGTATTAGGAAGTTTTATTTTGTTAATGCTCGAGACCATATTATTTATTTTTATGGCCTTGTCGCTTGGTATTTTTATCTCTACCATTTCAAGCAGTCAACAGGTGGCCATGATGATTTCTATGTTTGCTTTAATGTTGCCTACGATATTATTATCCGGTTTTATTTTTCCTATCCGAAATATGCCATTCCCATTACAATTACTGTCTAATATTATTCCTCCCCGCTGGTTTATTGTGATTCTTAAAAATATCATGTTGAAGGGAGTCGGTTTTGAATTTATATGGAAAGAAACTGTGGTTATTATAGGGATGACTGTTGTGTTTATTGGACTAAGTGTCAAGAGGTTTAAGATTAGATTAGAGTAGTGAATCGTTGAGATAGTCATCAGTTGATATATATTTTTTACGATAGTGTTTGGGTACTGTTACCAACATGACGACAGAGCAATCTTATAATTCAAATGACTATAAATTTAAAATTGTAAAAGGGAAAAGCATGCGAATCATAAAATATATTCTACAAAAAGAGTTTTTGCAAATCTTCAGAAATAAGAGCATGTTGCCTATTATTTTTGTATTGCCCATTATTCAGCTTTGTGTTCTGGTTTTTTCGGCAACTTACGAAATGAAGAATACTAATTTGTTTGTTGTGGATCGGGACTTGTCAAATCATTCCCGGCAAATTGTAAGCAAATTTAATAGCTCTCCTTTTTTTTCTGTAAAAAAAGTTGGGTTTTCGGTAACGGAGGCTGAGAAAGAGCTGATTAAGGACGATGCCGATGCGATTGTTGTTTTTGATAAGGGTTTTGGTGAAGCAATAGATAATCAAAAGCCGGCTTCGGTGCAAATATTAGTTAGTGCTATAGACGCTAGTGCAGCAAGTTTATATGATGTTTATATTCGAGGAGTTATAGAGGATTATAATTCAACGATACTATTGGAAACAAAAAATAACTATAAGTCAGGTTCTACCCTTCAAATATCCAGTACCTATTCGCATTTATTTAATCCCGAGATGGAGTACATCCCTTATATGCTTCCTGGAATATTAGTCTTGTTAGTTACCGTAATAGGCTTATTCTTATCGGCAATGAATGTGGTTCGCGAAAAAGAAATAGGCACTATTGAACAGATTAATGTTACACCGATAAAAAAATATCAATTTTTAATTGGCAAGTTGATACCATTTTTGGTGATAGGTTTCTTTGAATTAGGGGTTGGGCTATTATTGGCTGCTTTCGTATTTAAAATACCTTTTTTAGGTTCAGCCTTTTTGATTTATCTGGTTGCTTTTGTTTACCTCTTAACTATTCTGGGATTAGGACTTCTTATTTCTACACAAACAGATACACAACAGCAAGCAATGTTTATTGCGTGGTTTTTGATGGTTATTTTTATAATGATGTGTGGTTTGTTTACTCCCATTGAAAGCATGCCTGAATGGGGACAAAAATTGAATTTGGTGAATCCAGTAGCTTACTTTATTAGAATAATAAGAATGATCATGCTAAAAGGATCCGGTTTCATGGATGTTAGCAAAGATTTGGGAGTTCTAAGCTTGTACTCTCTTGTTATGATAAGCTTTGCAGTAAACCGATATCGGAAAGTGGCTTAGTTTACTTGTCCGTAGAATATTTACATCTTGTTCATATTCTACGGATGAGTGATTTATCTTAATTCAACTCAAAATGATAAGTAATGGTTCCTTTTTGAAAAGCTGCAGCATTAGGATCGGAGTTGAATTTTGCCTTTTTAGCTGCATCAATGGCTGCTTTTTTGAGGGTGGAATTTTGTGTAGTAGATCCTTTAAGCTGGTATTCGGCACTAACTACCTGTCCGTATTTATCAACAGTTATTTGCACAACAACGATACCTTCTTCCTGAATACTGTAGCTTGGATTTGGAAAAGAACCAACCAGTGATCGTCCTGTTAAATCAAAACCAGAACCTGAATTACCCAGTCCACTTCCAGAGCGGTTTTTGCTGTTAGGGTCACCAGTCACATATCCTTGATTGCCAGAGCCTCCTGCGTCACCTTCCGATGAGCTGTTGCTATTTGATTTACCAAAGGCACTGCCTACTTTATTACGGGCTTCATCAGCTATACGTTGCTGTTCTTCGCGTTTTTGGCGTTCTTCTTCTTCCTTACGTTGCTTTTCGAGTTCGGCTTGGCGTTTGGCTTCTGCTTCTGCCTTAGCTATTCGTTCTGCTTCCTCTTTTTCTTTACGTACTTTTTCTTCCTGAATCTTTTTTTCAGCCTCTTCCTGTTGTTTTTTTAATTTATCTTCTTTCTCTTTCTTTTTTTCTGCTGCACTCTTGATTTCAGGAGCTTCGTCAAAATCCTGTGTTTTTACCGACTCTTCGGCTTTAGAAGCAGTATTTTCCTTGGGTTTTGTGGCAGGAGGGGGTGTTTGCGTTTCTACAGGAGGTGGAGTAGGCGATGATTTGGGAGGTTCAATTTCTCCTAAGCCGGTGCTTACATTACCTAGGTTAACCAATATACCTTCTTCTTCTTGAGGTAGAGTTTTTAATCCGAAAAATACAAGTAAAACCAATATCAGTATATGAAATATAACTGATCCGACTACACCTTGTTTATTATATTTTTTTTGCATAATAAATTGAGCTTTGCTGTTTTACTTACTTGGGTTGCGTGGCCAATATTAGTTTATATTTATTGCGAATAGCAATATCTCGTATCT
>JBFHKL010000169.1:0-9314 GCA_041595375.1 Saccharicrinis sp. | reverse complement strand
ATAAACCACAAAGGATAGTTTGCTCACCCATCAAATCTGATTTTACCTCAGCAACAAAAGAAGAATGCAACACCCCTGCTTTGTGTCCTCCTGTGGCTGCAGCATAGGCTTTAGCTATCTCAAGTCCATCTCCATTAGGATCATTTTCTGGGTGAACAGCAATAAGCGTTGGCACACCAAATCCTCTTTTATACTCTTCACGAACCTCTGAACCAGGCGATTTAGGAGCAACCATTACTACAGTAAGATCTTTACGAACCTGCATTCCTTCTTCTACAATGTTAAAACCATGTGAATATGACAAAGTAGCTCCTTGCTTCATCATTGGCATTATCTGTGACACTACGTTAGTGTGCTGCTTATCAGGCGTAAGGTTTACAACCATATCGGCAGAAGGAATCATCTCCTCATAAGTACCAACAGCAAAATTATTCTCAGTGGCATTTTTCCATGACTGACGCTTTTCTTTGATAGCGCTTTCGCGTAATGTATAGGCAACATCTAAACCTGAGTCTCTCATGTTTAAACCCTGATTAAGTCCCTGAGCACCACATCCTACAATTACTATTTTTTTACCTTTTAACTTTTCTACCCCGTCGGCAAATTCTGAGCTATCCATAAACTCACAAACTCCCAATTGATTCAATTGCTCACGTAACGATAACGTGTTAAAATAATTAGCCATTGTTATAAATTTAAATATTTGATATTTGTTTTCTATTAAAATATGGATCTTTCAAATAATCCCTCATCATATTTTCGCGATATGCAAGGTACGTAAGATCACTATACAAATCAACAGATAATTTACAGAAGTTTTGTCGTAAAAAAGCTTATTATTTAGGTACTTTTCATGGATTCACTAAAAATACACTACTTTTTATGAATTCACACACGCTTACCTACAAAAACTGCGAACGAAATTTACCTGGCGTTACTCCTGTTGCTTTCTTAAAAAATTTGGTAAAATAGGACTGATCACTAAAATGTAGTTCATCAGCAATCTGACTAACAGTTAGATTGGTATGAATCAACAACCGTTTTGTCTCTAAAACCTGCTTGCTTTGCAATATATCATTCGATGTACGCCCAGTAAGTTGCCTGATGGTTTGTGTTAGATGGTTTGGCGTTATAGCAAGCATTTCAGCATACTTATTTACACTCATATTCTTTTGGTAATTTTCCTCAACTAACTGAAAAAAACGTTTTACCAACAAATGCCCTTTCCCATTACTTACACTTTGGCCTTCCTTTTTATATAAGGTATCTGCATAATTTAATATACTATCCAACAAGGACCTCAGCAGGTGAATACTCGACTCATCCCTACTAAGCTCTTTAATAGCCATAACAAATAGTTGTTCCAAAAAAACACAATCGGTATTCTTATGCAAAAGCAAAGGAGGATTATCCTGATTGATAGTGAAAAAGAAAGGAAATTCCAGCAAACGATTTTGATTATTTTTATCCAGAAGATAATACTCGGCCGTAAAGATATAAATATAACCTTCTATATCATTCGACAACTCCAGCTTATGAGCCTGTCCTGGCGACATAAAAAATACACAAGGAGGCTGAATTTTATATTCTGCACTATCAATAACGTGAATGCCTGATCCCTTGGTGAGATATAGCACTTCAAAAAAATCGTGCCGATGTGGATAACTGACCTGAAAATGTCGGTTAGCATCAAAAACCTCAACCTGAAACTGCCTACCCGCATCATCAGTGCGACTAAAGGACTGCAAACTGTATGTTGGGATATGTTGTTTTATTTTGGCCATGATTATTAAGCGCTGACAAGTCAGAAACCTTAACTAAATAAAATTATCTATTTTAATAATGTATAAAGATATCAATTTCTATCGATCCAGAACTTTGTCCTTGGTCATATACGCCAACACCAATTTTATCTCCCCATAAGAAACCTTATTTCCCAATTCCTTTTTAAGAACCCCAAGGGCAAAACTATCCTGTTTATGTATCTCCTTTTCAATAATATTGAGTTTTTCTTTGGAAACAAAATCCAAAATATCCAATTCTCCAAGCTGAACAAAGTGAGCCAGATGACCTTCTATGGTACCACTGGTTAGCGAACGCTCTTTGGCTATCTTTTCAATAGATTTACCCTCTTTATACATTTCGTAGGTAATCAATTTGGTATCTGACTTTTTTTCTCCTGTTTTTTTTGCCTTTACCTTTTCCTTATTTCCTTTTGATGCCGTGGTCTCTTCAACAGATTCAGCGAACTCAGGATTCTTTATCACCGTTTTATCAAATTCAGTTCCTTTAATGGAGGTTTCTATAAGAGTACGTGCCTTATAAATTTCCTGTAACTGACCATAATAAAGATTAGAGATATCAATCAACTCATTATAATAGGCCTTTGTTCCTTTTACCCCCCGCAAATCATTACAACAACTACGCACTTTTTCGTACAAACTTTTAATGATGGGTTCAAAATACCCAATAGCCTTCTCTACCCTTTCCTGCAAGTGTGGTAAATAGTCATCTGTTTCTACGTTAATAATTTTATGCACCTGAACCCGGAATGAATCTGCCACTGGCTTAAGCTGCTCTGTTTCCTTCACCAACTCCATTACCCAGGGCTTATATTTCTGTTTTACAGAACGCTTCTCGTCTTTTTTATAGGAAGATAGATGAATATATAACTCTTGCATTAATGCAGAAAGTTCAAAAGCATGCATCACAAAACCATGAAAATACGCCCTTGAATCATCCTTTAGTATTCCAGTCAACTCCTGTGGCTGTTTCTTTTGCTGAGCAAAATTTGTTAAAGAGGCATCAATAACCAATCCCTGATCAGGAATTGGAGAGGTCAATATAAGCCCATCCAAAGATCTTAAACGAGAGAGTGCCACATATATTTGTCCCGGAGCAAAAGCATTTTGCACATCAATAATTGCCTTATCAAAAGTCAAACCCTGACTTTTATGCACTGTTATTGCCCAGGCTAACTTTATAGGATACTGCTTAAAACGGCCAACAACCTCCTCTTCTATCTGGTTATTTTCTTTATTTACCGTATACTTTTTATTCTCCCACTCATATAATTCTACCCTCGCAGCTGCAGAACCATCGCTAAAACTCACTTCAATTACGTCATCCTGAAGTTTTGATATCACCCCAATTTTACCATTATAATATTGATGTTCACCCGAATAATCATTTTTGGTAAACATAACCTGCGCTCCTTTTTTAAACTCGAGTTTTTCCTCAGCAGGATAACTAAACTCCTTAAAATCACCAGAAACTTCAGCCTCAAAAAAAATCGATTTACTTTTTATTTCCTTTAAGGCTTGTTGGTTTTTGTTATTAGCAATGGAATTATGTGTGGTTAACGAAATTATTCCATCATCGGCCTTTTGTTGATAATTGGGCTGATAATATCTGTTGAGTAGTTGCCTATCGTCTGCAGTCATTTTATTATTACGCAGATTATTCAGCAAGTTAATAAACGTGTTATCTGCCTGGCGATAAATTTTTTCCAACTCCACATAAAGGGGTGCATTATTCTTGATTACCTGGGCATTAAAAAAGAACACATTGGAATAATAAGGAGCCAAAATATTCCTTTCTACCTCGTTTACCACAGGAGGCAACTGAAGCAGATCACCAATAAAAAGGACCTGTACACCACCAAAGGGGAGTTCT
Source organism: Saccharicrinis sp. (assembly GCA_041595375.1). GTDB lineage: Bacteria > Bacteroidota > Bacteroidia > Bacteroidales > Marinilabiliaceae > Saccharicrinis. The sequence continues at coordinate 5,639 of JBFHKL010000169.1, read as the reverse complement.
CTATTTCTACGCACAGAGCGCAATACTAAGTCTATGGCATCCAACAAGTCGGCTCTGAGCATACTTACCTCATCAATAATCAGCAGCTCCATTTTCTTAAGTAAATTACGCTTATTCTGATGCATTTTATGAGCGCTTAATAGACTGCGGGGAGTATTTACCGACGTAGTAATGGCCCGGTTTGACAAGCCATTATTATCGGGCACAAAAGCACCAAAAGGAAGTTGAAACAAAGAATGGAGCGTTACTCCGCCCGCATTGATAGCAGCAATACCGGTAGGTGCGGCCACAATAACATTTTTATGGGTATGCTCCTTTATATTTTGTAAGAAGGTAGTTTTTCCGGTTCCAGCTTTACCTGTTAAAAAAACATTTCTATTGGTATGATTAATAAAACGGGAAACAATCTGCGTTAAATTTAACTGACTCGTCATTACTATTGTACAAATGAAAATTTAGTTAAAGATACAGTGTATTTTATTGCTAAGAAAATATTCCTATACTTACTGCACCTGAACACTATCAGCTTGTAAGAACCAGAACTCTTCACCTTTCAAGGAAAAAAAGTCTTCATTAGCACGAAGCACCGAGGCAAGCAGATCATACTCAGCCATATTATAGTCCAATTGATAGTTGGCATTAATAAAAACCATAAACGAATCGAGGCAAGTACCCTCATACCCTGTTAAACTGGCAATATTTTCACGTGAAGTAAGATAATTAAAGCGGGCTCTCTCCTCACCTATTCGTTCGAGTCGTTTTACCTCAGCATGTTGCTTATCAATATCCGTTTTACCACCAACAGAAAGCGAAACACCAAATGTGCCTTCTTTAAATTTTCTCTCAGCCTTTCCCATAGCAATTGCTTCGGAAAAATCCCAGGATTCCACCATATCTTTGACCTTCTGATTCTCATCAGGCGGCAATTTCAAATCTTTAAAAGCCTGTTTAAAATGGGCATAGGAATAAAAACGCAGAACTTCAACCTCCTCCAAAGCATAAAAGCTGGTTTGTACTTTTAAACTCACCTCATCCTTCATTGAAAACCACACTCCAGGCACCACCCAGGTGGTATCGACATAACCCAGGCTATGAAATTTTAATGTATCGCCTACAGCACCTCGGATAGTAAAAATCCCCTTTTCATTGGTAAGAAAGACCTCTCCTGATTTGATATTTTTAATGGCCGCATATCCTACACCTCTATCCGAATCAATTTCATTAAGAGAACCCTTAAACAAGCCAATTTCATTTTGCTGCGCATGAGAAAGCATGGGGAGCAATAAAATGAATAATATGGTTAGCGAGCATCCTTTCATTGTGTTTTTTCAGCTTCAAACTTCTTTTTTAATTCTACAATACGCTGCTTGACAAGAAGAGGGTTATCCTCTGATGTTAAGTGCATATGGATATTACAATAAACCATAAATCTATCCAGCTCCGCCCCTTCATATTCCGATACTTCTTGAACAATATCCCGGTTATAAAATTTATTAATCTTTTGCTGTTCGGCATCCTCAGCCAACATCTCAAGAGCTTCTCTTTTGCTTTTTTCGGCTTTACTATAATAATGTGCGAATCCGATAGGATTGATCACCGCAGCCGCCGCACTGGGTTTATCACTAAAACCATCCCCTCTTAAAGCAACAGGTACATCATTTTTTTTGGCATTGGCAATATCATCAGGTAAATTTAAGTGCATATCTTTGTTACCCGAAATATCTACTTCCTGCAGCATAATCACTTTTCGTCTCAGGACTACAACTTTATTTACCTCATTCAAAGAATCAAGCTCTTCTGACAGATGTAAAATAACGGGCAAATATCCCAAACTAAATATTTTAAGCGAATCCGTTTTAGTTAAACTCCCTCTGAATATCCCAGAAGCATCTGTTGCAAAAATCTGGAAACTCTCGAAACTAACTAACTGTGCATTTTCAATAGGCTGATTATTAACCTGGTCTTTAACTACCAGCTTAACCCAAACTTTACCATCCTCTTCCTGTGCAAAAGTAAGCACAGGGCAAAATATCAATAATATCAAATATAAATAACGCATAAATAACTCCTAACAGGCTCTGAAAGTATAAACATTCAGCAAATTAAATTGTTTTTTATTTACCGTTAACCAAATTTTAACCTTTTTATTTTATTAGAATCAGAATTTTAATCAATGAATACATCCTATTTAACTAACAGTACAGCTATCGCAATAATATATAGCCTCACAAATAACTGAGTCCGGCTATTTTCAATTTATTACACATAGCCGCTAATTGATTTGCATATAGCTTGCTTTCATTGTATTTTCGCATCAAATTATAAATTAGTTCATCATGTTAGAGCAATACAAACAAGTTGTTGAGCAAGCCTGGGAAGACCGGGATTTGTTAAACAAACCGGAAACCCAGGAAGTGATCCGCATCTTAATGGAGAAATTAGATAAAGGAGAAATAAGAGTTGCCGAACCCAAAGGAGATGAGTGGCAAGTAAACGAATGGGTTAAAAAAGCCGTAATTCTTTACTTTCCCATTCAAAAAATGGAGACAATAGAGGCAGGTCCAATGGAGTTTCACGACAAAATGGCCTTGAAAAGAAATTATGCTGAGTTAGGTATTCGCGTTGTTCCTCATGCCGTTGCTCGTTATGGCGCTTATATTTCCAGCGGGGTAGTGCTTATGCCATCCTATGTAAATATTGGAGCTTATGTTGAAAAAGGCACAATGGTAGATACATGGGCTACCGTGGGAAGCTGTGCTCAAATTGGCAAAAATGTTCACCTGAGCGGAGGAGTAGGTATAGGTGGGGTTCTTGAGCCTATCCAAGCAGCTCCTGTAATCATTGAAGATGATGCCTTTATTGGCTCTCGTTGCATTGTAGTGGAAGGATGCCGTGTAGGCAAAGAAGCCGTATTGGGTGCTAATGTGGTACTTACTGGCTCTACTAAAATAATTGATGTTACAGGAGATAAACCGGTAGAATACAAAGGATACGTACCTCCTCGTTCGGTGGTTATCCCAGGTGGTTATACGAAGAAATTTCCTGCAGGTGATTTCCAAGTTCCGGCAGCACTTATCATTGGTAAAAGAAAAGAGTCCACCAACAAAAAAACTTCTCTTAACGATGCATTGAGAGAAAATAATGTAGCAGTATAATACATGCTTGAATGCATTTCATAAAGTATTAAACCAAAAAGTTTATTTATTACAGACAGCAATATTTCAACTTTTTACAACCATAAGTACTAAGCCTGTTCAATTTTTACACAGATAGAACATTAAGCTTAATCAGGTAACTTCATGAACTGCACTTCCAGACAAAAGGATATTATTAAAAGTATAAAGATAAGCTTCTAAGGGTGGTATCTTTATACTTTTATATTTATACTAAACAAAGGAATATGCACGATGACATACAAAAAGCCATTGAAACACTTCATCATGGCGGTTTAATTTTGTATCCTACCGATACCATTTGGGGTATTGGATGTGATGCTACTAATCCGGAAGCTGTGCAACTCATTTACAAACTCAAGCAACGAGAGGACAGTAAAAGCATGCTGATTTTATTGGATCATGATGCCAAACTCAATTCATACATGGACGAGGTACCCGAGATGGCATGGGATTTAATAGAACTATCCACAAAACCTTTAACTATTATTTATCCTAACGCAAAGAATCTGGCAGCTAACCTTCTGGCGGACGATAAAAGTATTGGCATCAGGATTACCGAAGAAGAATTCTCCAAAAAATTATGCCAGCGGTTTAAGAAACCTATTGTTTCTACCTCTGCAAACATAAGTGGACAGGCATCGCCCTCTCATTTCGGTGCAATTACCGATGAAATCAAAAATGGAGTCAACTATATTGTCAAATACCGCCAGGAAGAAACATCAAACCCAGCACCCTCGAGCATCATCAAATTAGGTGTTAGTGGGGAAATTAAAATCATCCGGGAGTAAAACAACGAATGGTAAGCTATGATCCGGAAAAAGCACAACTCAAATACTAAATAATAAAATGGAGATTCAAGAAATAGATTTTTTTCATCAGACAACAGTTCAAATCAGGTTTAATGATATTGATAGTCTGGGACACGTTAACAACGCTACCATTCAGGAATATTTTGATTTAGGTAGAATAGAGTATTTCAAAACAACCTTTAATACTCAAATTAACTGGAAAAAGTTTGCAGCAGTCATTGCCTCTATTAAAACAGACTTTGTATTACCTATTTTTATCAACGACAAATTAGTTGTTCGCACTAAAGTAACCAGCATTGGTAACAAAAGCATGCAATTGATACAACATTTAACTGACAACAAAGGAAATATCAAAGTAATAAGCAGCTCAACAATGGTTGGCTTTGACCATAAGACCCAAACCTCTTTAGCCATTACTGATGAATGGAAAGAATCAATGAATAAAGTAGAGAAAGGAACAATAGCCTTCAATTAGCAAGGCTACCATATTCTTTTTCACCATTAACCTAGGATACTCCAGCTGCTCTATATAAATAGCTTAGCTGATTTAACAGCTGGCACTTACCAAACGTTAATTAAAATCTTAAGCCAGAAATTCCATTCCCCACGGCTGTTTAATACTTTCCTCTATAGATCGTCGTCTTCCTCCTCACTCAAATACAAATCAATTAATCCTTCCGGAAGATTTACTTCTATCTCCTTATTTTCTTCATCTACCTGCAATATAAAGTCAGTATTTACAGGAAACAGAATTTCCTTACCTTCAAAATCCAGAACAAAGAGTGGATTATTTGCAATCTCATTCACTCCTGTTATCGTACCAATATCTCCTTTTTTCTGATCAATCACACGAAAGCCAAGGAAGGTACCAGAAGGCATATTTTCTTCTGTCTGGACATCTTCTGCTTGCACATAAGCCTCAATACTAACAAGTTCACGAGCCATCTCTTCTGTATCCACTCTTTCTAGTTTCACTAAAATAGTTTTACCACCTTTGATCCTAAGCGATTCAACAAAAAAAGGTACTAAACCATTATCTATATCCAGCAACAAGAACTCTAGATCTAAGTCCTCCGCATAAAACCCTTCCAGCAGTGACACAGCCACTTCTCCTTTTACTCCATGAGGCTTACTTACATAACCTATTTGAACACACTTTTCCTTTAGAATCATAAGATCTTATTTAATTTCGTCTAAAATTATAAAAATAGGAGCATAAAAAAACCCTCAATAAAATTGAGGGCTTATTTTTTTTGCATCGAAGCAATAATTTTTACCAACAGAATTACTCAGCAGCTGGTTCTTCTGCAGCAGCATCTGCTTCAGGAGCAGCTTCTGCGTTTGCTTCAGCTGTAGCAGCCTCAGCCTCAGCAGCTAAGTCAGCAGTTCTTTTTGCAATTGCTTCAGCTCTTTCACTGTTAATTTTAGCTTCACGCTCAAGAATTGCATTAGCCTCATCTGCAGCTTTACCTGCAAGACCGTCAATCTTAGCTTGAATTTTAGCTTCCTTACTTGTTAACCAAGCCTGAAATCTTTTTTCAGCCTCAGCTTCATCGAAAGCACCTTTTTTAACACCTTCTAAAAGATGTTTTTTCATCATCACCCCTTTGTACGATAAGATTGATCTTACTGTATCAGTTGGCTGTGCTCCGTT
>JBFHKL010000168.1:0-9356 GCA_041595375.1 Saccharicrinis sp. | reverse complement strand
CAAGAGCATTTAATGATAATAAGACAATCAGACTGAGTAATAACTTTTTCATTTTTTTATAGCTTATAATTCTGGTTTCTTAAATAAAATTTGTTTTTTTATTGAGGTAAATCACTACCGAATTAAACAATTCTAAATCAGTTTCTTTTTTTTGTGTAAGTTTAAGCGATGTTAAACAGATAAAAGAAGTTTGGGTTACGAATGATCTGTCTTAAGATTTGTTTGCGTAAGATAATAATATATACGTAAATGTGAAAAAATGTTACAATTGAGAAATGCACAATGAATATATACGCAATGAAAAAAATAATTACGCTATTATCCGCACCATACCTGATGATTACGCTATTTGTGGTGTTAGCAGCTTCAATGGGGATTGCTACTTTTGTAGAGAATGATTTTGGAACCAATGCAGCTAAAGCTCTGTTTTACAATACTTGGTGGTTTGAAGGTATTTTTCTCCTACTAGGGATAAATATGTTGTTAAACATTTTAAAACCGTATATGTGGAGCAGGGGTAAATTAGCAGTGTTGTTGTTTCATCTGTCTTTTTTGTTAATTATTCTGGGTGCTACATTAACCAGATATGTGGGATATGAAGGCATGATGCATATTCGCGAAGGAAAGACCAGTAATGAATTTTTATCGTCAAAGACTTATATAGAAGGAACTGTTGAGGCAAAGGATCAAACTGTTTCTTTTTCTAGTGAGGTGTTTTTGTCAGAAAAAAGCAAGAATTATTTTAGTAAAAATGTAAAGCTTGCCGATAAGCATATACATATTAAAAGTATTGATTACATTAAAAACACGCAGTTTGTGCCTGTTGAAGATCCCAATGGAGCGCCTATGGTCTCTTTGGTTGTTTCAGGAATGGAAGGAAGACGAGATGTAAATTTATTTTCAGGACAAAAAGTCGCTGTGGGTGCATATTCAATAGCCTTCGATGGAGATGGGGCGGCTGATTTTAACTTATCGCTACGCGATAATCAGCTTTTTATACAATCCAAGCTTAGTATGTTTACCACATCTATGGCTTCTCAACAGCGACAAGAGCTTGATGTGTTGGAACCTCAGCCATTCTATCAAAAAATATTGTATGGAGCTGAAGGCTTTTTTATGGTACAAACCAATTTTTTAAAGGGGGCGTCTTTAAAAGCAATGCCTGCAGAAAATGAACAGGGTAATTCGTTGGAGACGGTTGTTGTTCGTGTTGAGGTAGATGGGATAGTAAAACAGGTGAACGTGTTGGGGACAACAGCTAGTGTAGGTGAATATGAAACGGTTATTATTAATGGGGTTAAAATAAATATTAGATATGGTGCCCGCATCTTAAAATTACCATTTAAAATTCAATTGAATGATTTTCAACTCGAAAGATATCCGGGGTCGGAAAGCCCTTCGTCATTTGCCAGCGAAGTAACCTTGCTCGATGAACAGCATGGTGTGCAGTCGGATTTCAGAATTTTCATGAATAATATTTTAAATTACAAGGGGTATCGGTTTTATCAGTCGTCTTATGATATGGATGAAAAAGGGACTGTGTTATCGGTAAATAATGATTATTGGGGTACATTGATTACTTATGTGGGTTATTTTATTATGTCTCTATTTATGTTGTTTTCTTTAATCGCTTCAAAAGGCAGATTTAATTATTTGGTGAGTACACTAAGCGATTTGGCCAGAAAGAAAAAAGCATTAAGTCTAATCATGTTATTTATGGTTTCACTATCTGGTTTCTCACAGTCTGTTGATGAGGCTGTAAAGGTCAGCGATAAACAGGCAGATCTATTTGGGAAGTTATGGGTGCAGGATAACGGTGGTCGTATTAAACCCATGAACTCAATGAATGGAGAGGTGCTGCGTAAGCTGGTGAAACACAATAGTTTTAAAGGCTACTCGGCTGATAGGGTGACTTTAAGTATCCTTTGTGATCCGGAAGCCTGGGAGCAAATCCCTTTAATAACGGTGGCAGCAGAAAGCATAAAGGCTGTTGTTGGTAATAGAGGTAAAAAGGCAACTTTTAAAGATTTCTTTGGCTCTTCGGGCAACTATAAACTACATGAACTGGTTGAAAGTGCCTACAGAACCAAACCAGCATATAGAAGCAAAGAACAAAATGATATAATAAAGATTGATGAGCAGGTGAATGTTTTTTATCTTGCTAAAACAGGTAAATTGCTTAAGTTATTTCCAGACCCTGATGATGAACATGCACCCTGGATATATCCCGGCAATTATCAGTCTGGTCTATCCTCTGGAGATAGCTTGTTTGTGCGAAATGTATTTTCTGTTTATTTGCAGGCTTTGAGAAATGGAGATGACCAGCAGGCAGAAACTTATATTGATGCCATAAAAAAATACCAGGGTAAATTTGCTCCGGGTATACTGCCTTCGGAGAGAGAAATGCGACTGGAGATTTTCTATAATAAAAGTAATTTGTTTTTAATGATCGCTCCGGTGTTTTTTGTGCTGGGTTTGATTTTGTTGATTTTGCAATTTATATTTTTATTTCTGCCTAATAAATCGCCAGAAGGGATTAATAAGGCAGGATTGGTTTTGTTTCTTATTGGATTTGTCGTGTATACTGCAGGGCTGGCCTTGCGTTGGTATATCTCGGGACATGCACCTTGGAGTAACAGTTATGAGTCGATGTTATATATCGGTTGGTCGATGCTGTTGGCGGGTTTGGTGTTTAGTAAAAAATCAGGCATTGTGCTTTCGGTAGGTGGTTTATTTTCGGGTATCGTGCTTATGGTGGCCCATCTTACCTGGATGAATCCTGAAATAACCAATTTGGTACCCGTGTTAAAATCTTACTGGCTAACCATTCATGTGGCCGTTATTGTTGCCAGTTATGGTTTTTTGGGTTTGGGTGCTTTTGTAGCTTTCTTTAATCTTATTTTGATTGGCCTAAGAAAAGGCGTCAACGACCAAAAAATAAAATTAACCATTGCAGAACTTACTACTATTATTGAGATGGCTTTAACGGTTGGACTGTATTTAATGACTATCGGTTCCTTTCTGGGAGGCGTATGGGCCAATGAATCATGGGGTCGTTATTGGGGCTGGGACCCTAAAGAAACATGGTCGCTGGTTACCGTAGTGGTTTATGCCATTATTCTTCACTTGCGCTTTGTACCTGGTTTAAAAAGTATGGTAGTATTTAATGTTGTTTCGGTATTTGGCTTTTTCTCAGTGTTGATGACTTATCTTGGGGTGAATTATTATTTGGCAGGAATGCATTCCTATGCCAAGGGTGATCCAGTTCCAATCCCTGACTTTGTATACTATATTATTCTTACCGTTTTGGTAGTGGCAGCTTATGCCCTGTATAATGAAAATAGGTTAAAGTCTAGGTAGTGTTGATGTTTTAGATAATCAGTAAAATACAGAGGGAATTAATCCTAAATAGGTTATTTTCCAAAATAAATAATTACTGTTTATTGTATGTTAATAATTAAATGAAGGTTTAGGTATTTTGTTTACTTTAAATGCTTAGTTTTGAGATAAGTGATAAAGTGCGCGTGCTCGTATGCACTTTTGGGGAGTATATTGGGGATTGTAAAATCATGGTAATTAATGAATATAGAAGGTTTGGAATATACATCCAGGCTTCAAACCTTGGAGGCGGAGAATAAGCATCTTAAATCGTTGCTTAATAAGGTTGCGTCCACGCAAAGTGATGCTGAAAATAAACTGTTTGGCATCCTTAATGTTAAATTGGAATATTTAGCCCGTAAACGTTTAGGTTTTGAAGAGCTTGTTATCGATGTTTTAAAAGAATTTGGGAAACATATTGATGTGGACAGGATATCGTTGTATGCCTACAATGATAAGATGTCTGGTTATCAGGCTAAATACCAGTGGAGTCAGAATGATTATCAAGAGTATCATCCCGCAGATTTATTCATTAATGATGATGAAAATCCCTTGCTTATACCTACACATGGAAATGCTTTTGCAAGTTCTTCACTAAAAGAAGAATTAAAGGATTCTCTGGCGCAAAAGTTTGAGACATTTCAGGTTCAGTCTGTTTTAATCATCCCCTTTCAAAATCAACATATTGTCAACGGTTTTTTTGTGTTGGAATCTTGTTTATTTAACAGATTTTGGTACGACTTTGAGGTGAATGAAGTGAGTGCTATTGTAAAGAGTATTGCTTCATTTTTAAATGAACAGTGGTTTAGTCGGGTGATACAAACGGAGCGCGACTATAATCGTTTGCTGGATGATGTTATTGAGATAGCAGCTAAGAGTGAAAAGGCAACGGTGGCCATACAACAAATATTTGAGCTGGTAGGGGAAAGGCTTCAATTGATAAATTGCTATGTTATCAAACACGATAGTATTGATAATCATCATGAGTTACATTGGTCTTCGTCTTTATATAACAAGGGCAATGCTTTGACTTATAAAGATGTAGAAAAACTCCGCATTAAGGATGGGACCGAAGTATTGCAATACTACAAGGGTGATGAAATTGGCCTGTTAAATAAGTGTTTTGGTAGTGAGAATGGACTGATGCTATGCCGCTTGCATTGTCATTATGATCAAAATGCTCTTTTGGTTGTAGAGTTTAAACCGGGTGTGGATTTAGCGGCGCAAAGGAATGTACAGTTTTTCCGGTTTTTAGCTCAGCATATCTCATACATGCTCAACGAAAGAAAACGTAAGGGGGCTTTTGGAGAGATTAGTGAGCGCTATCAAAAGGTAATAGAGTCATCGATAGATGGTGTTATTATTATTGATAAAAATGCCAATATAAAATTTATCAATAAATCGGCATGTGATTTATTGGGATATGATTCAGATTCGCACGATACGCTGAATATGAGGGTAATGTTTTCTGAAAAAGAAAAGAATAGTATTATTAAGGTAATCAATCAATTAAGTGGTGGTTCTGATTTCAGATCAGATGTTTTGTTGCAAAAAAAGGATGGCTCAGAAACAGAAGTGGAGATGTGTGCTACAACCATTCAGCTGGAGGGTGTAGATCATTTTTATTTTGCCTTACATGATATCCATTCACGAAAGGAAAATGAAAAATTACTCACCAAGAGTGAGAAGGAGTTTCGTGACCTGGCTCAAAATTCACCCGATATTATTCTTAGACTCAATAGGGATGGAAAAATATTGTTTTACAATCAAACTTTATTAGATCAGTTTGGTTTTCTGAACCCAGATGAAATAGTGGGGAAAAGCCTAACAGGAATTGGTGTTTTGGATGAGTTTGTTGGTACTACATGGCTGGCAAAGATAAATGATGTATTTTCTTTTGGCGAAAAGTTGTCAATGGAATTGGGATTTAGCGACGAATCCAGAGAACTTTATTTTGACTGGATTATGACTCCTGAATTCAATGATCATGGAGAGGTTCAATCTCTACTGGCCATAGGGAGAAGTGTGACGGCTAGAAAAAATGTAGAGAGAGAATTGATGGAGGCTAAAGTTAAAGCAGAAGAATCGGATAGGCTTAAATCTTCATTTTTGGCTAATATAAGCCACGAGTTACGTACCCCTCTTAATGCTATAGTTGGTTTTTCTGGACTCCTGCGAGGAAATGATATTTCTAAAGAAGATAAAGAGGAGTATGTAGGGGTTATTCATAAAAACTCCGATAGTTTGATGAGTTTAATTAATAACATCATCGATGTAGCCAAGATAGAAAGTGGAAAAATATCGGTTGAGCATGAACGGGTGAATATTCACGCGATGCTAGATTCTTTATATGCCGATTTTGCCTCTAAAATTGAAATAGAGCATAAAGGCAGAGTGAAATTATATCTGTCAAAACCCAATGAAGATAAGCGATTTATATCTACTGATCCTATCCGATTAAAACAGATATTTGTAAATTTAATAGAAAATGCCATTAAATTTACCATTAAAGGTTTTGTTGAGTTTGGTTATGCTGTAGAAGATGGTAAGCTGCGTTTCTATGTAAAGGATACTGGTATAGGAATTTCAGATGCCAAACAGAAAGTTATTTTTGAACCATTTCGCAAGGAGGCTGATAATAGCCAACAGCTATTTAGTGGAACAGGAATAGGCTTGTCTATTTGTGAAAAAATTGTTTCTGCCCTTGGCGGTCAGATAGGATTGGTGTCCCAGAAAGGGCAGGGCTCTGAATTTTATTTTATACATCCCTGTCTTAAAGAGGTGCAGGAGGATAATTGTAGCTCGGTGATCTATAAAAACTTGTCGGTATCTGGGCTTGTTTTACCCAAAAACTACTATTGGCCCAATAAATTAATGCTTTTGGTAGATCAGAATAGCAGTAGTCATTTACAAATGCGTAAAATTATTGAAAAAACTGGTTTGACTCTGGTTTCTGCTCGCACGGCTGCCGGAGCAAGCAAGTTGTTGATGAATAGAAGTGATATTGATTTGGTTTTAATGGATCTTAAATTTCCTGATTCCGATGGTTTTGAGTTGCTTAAGTTAATTAAAAGCAGGAGTGGCGTTCCGGTTGTGGCTCACTCGGATAAGGTAATGCATGGAGAAAGGGATAAGCTGCTTGAAATGGGTTTTAATGCTTGTGTGTCTAAACCAACAGAAAAGGATGAACTTCTAAAGGTAATGGATTTGTTTTTGGTAGAAGCGGATTCTTAATTAACGAGTAGGCAAAAAAAATGTGTATCTCTATAGTTTAGGAGATACACATCTAAAAAATCGGTATCGAGGGTTCAGTACTTGCTCACCCTGCTCACCTTGTTCATTATTTTGTGAATGCATAACTAAATTCTTTCTTTTCAGCGTTAATACTTACTTCATAGCTTCCTGATGGCAGGGCAGATACATCAAATTTCTTTGAAAAAGTAGTATAACCTTCGAAAGTCTCGCTGTATACTTCATCAGCATCAGCATCTAAGATAGAAACACCAAAAGAATTTCCTGCAGAAGAAAGATGGCTAACATATAGCATGTTGTCAATAATGTTAACAAATGACTTTCTTTGAGTAACAGCTACATCTTTTTTAAGGTCACTTACTACTTTGTGATTTTTTACAGTAAAAGACTCTTTGATGCTCTCGCTTCCTTTTGTTCTTAATACAATGTCGTATTTGCCATCGCTTAGGTAAGAGAAGTCAAGTACTTTTTGTGAAAATCCTGATTTGTCAATCCATTCTTTGTAAAATACTTCACCGCTGGCATCTTCAATAGTAAACAAAGTGTTTTTTGCACTGGTGTTGTTTAAAGATACAATTGAATAATCGGTGTTCAGGTAAGGTAAGATAGATACAGTGCTGTTAGTTTTCTCTCCTTCTCCTGCAAAAGCTGTTGTTGTTAAGGCGAACATTACTCCCAATGCTAAACCTTTAAATAATTTTTTGTAATCCATGTTTTTTGTTTTTAAATTATTAATACTATCAATTTGTGTCCCTTTGACATTACAAACATAGAAATATTAGTTGAGGTGGGTGCAAAATAGGGGGGTGCTGACTATTCTATTTAATTTTAATTAAGGGTTTCCTAAAAAAGGTATCGAAATTTACATTCAGGAAAAGCAGAGTTAACATTCAGTTAACATTAGAAAGACGCATTAACAAAAGGGGCTTATTTTAACAAAAATCAGGATAATCGATGCTGTATTGTTAAAAATGTAAGTGGATATTAGATGATGTGTTAACGACTGTTTTGTATTTTCGATCAGCTTTTGAAACTTATTAAAGGATATTAGGGTCTTTATTTGCAGTAATTAGTATTAAGGTGCTCATTATTAGGTAAAAAAGATAAGTGGTGTTAATTTATTCTGACAGATGATATATTGTAGGGGATATAAAAAAAGAGATAAGAAATGTGTGGCCATCTCTTATCTCTTTCTTAAAAACCATAGCCTAGCTTTGACTTTGTAAGTATTCTTATATACACAATCGTTATAAGTAGTCTGAGTCAATAATTTGTTATTACACTCAGGTTATAAGGTTCCTGTGTAAATAAAAAGTATTTATATGCTCCATTCGTTAGACTGTTAGCTATGAAAGGAATTTGTATTTTCCTTCTTTAGTTTTGAGTATTTTAATAGATATTTTTATTAAATCTATTCATCGGCATTAAACATTGGATCCCATGGGGGCAATACAATAGCCTCTGTATTCAGCAGTTTTAAAAGATCTTCACTTACGAACTTTTTGTTGGGAACAATGCGAAACATATATTCTGAAAACCAATCATCGGTAAAGGTTAGGTATCCTTTGTGACCGGATTCTGTTCCCCAGCTGTTTTCAAATTGCCACATGATAGTATTCTCTTCTTCATCTGCATCAACAGCAATTAAGGCCATCCCATGGGTAGAGCCACTTTCTCCTGTGCTTATTCGTTGTGTCTTATTCATATTAAAGTTCACGCCAAGCAGCTGGCCATATTGGTAGTTGTCTGTTGCGCACAAGCCTTCTTTGTTGTTTAACTGTTTGCCTACGTCGCACGATGCATACAAGGCCTCATTTGCCTTAATGGATTCCAATGCAATTTTCTTTAATTCCTGAGCAGGCAGGTTAATGTATTTCCAGTTATGACCTTCCATGACGTTTCTATCGTAAGCTATTTCGTATAGTTGATAATAAGCTCGCGAAGGGTCGTTCATTAACATGATATAGTTATCCAGATTAATACCAACAGCCTCCTTGTAAAATTCAATAGGCGTATATGTCTTGGTCTCGCTTAAGTGATTGTCCTTGTCTGTATAACGCCATTGGAAATCTTTTGGTGGTTGACCTAAGGTTAAGGTTAAGATGCGGTATACATCTTTAAGCATATCTTGTTTAAGAACTCTGGCAGATTGATCATTGTTAGCTTCCCTTAAACGTAATCCATCTTCACGAAGTTTGCGTCGTAATAATTTATTTAAAGTAGTGGTGTTTTCGCTATGAAAGGTTTCGGGCATCACTACCTTAGGCACTACACCATACTTGTTTGCCAAATTTACAAAGCTATTCCAAACGCCGCCATCCCCAATGGGATATTTAAATAGCCAGCTAACAGTCTGTCCACTCTCGTTTTTACCTGCTTGGGCCAGCAATGAACCAACATCTTCATTCATTTTTAATTTACGGGTTAAAATTATTTGTTCGTAAAACAAATTGGCTTTTTCCAGTAGGTCGTAGAAATAAAGATAGTTGGTTGAAAATTCAAAGTCCGCTATGTTATATTTCTCCATTACCTTAGGGCGAAGGATATTTAAGCTAGTGAACATCCAGCAACGGCCTGAACTTTTTTGGTTGGTAATGCCACTGACATCTACACGGTATTTAAACGAATGGTCGTTGGTGGCAATGTTATTGTGATTTAAGGCCAGTGTTTTCAAATCACTTCCTGTTACCGCATTGATAAGAGCCTTGTCGGTAACTGTATTGCCT
>JBFHKL010000167.1:0-9358 GCA_041595375.1 Saccharicrinis sp. | reverse complement strand
TTTACTATGAAAAAAGCGACCTCAATAAAGCCGCCATGGTTATTAATATGGGTTTGCGTCAACATCCGGGTTCTACATCACTTCAACTTAAGTACAGCACGCTGTTAATAGAAAAATACGAGGATAAAAAAGCATTAAATGTATTACAGTATCTTCAGGAAGTTGAAAATACCAATTCAGAAATTTTTTTAAACCTGGGTATTGTTCACACAAGAGCCAGAAACCAAAAAGAGGCCATAAAAAACTATGAGCTTGCCTTAAAATATTGTGGCAGCGAAGAGCTTCCTGATTACATTTTTGAGATAAGCTTTAATTTAAACCAGGAATGTTTTTATGTTGAATCCAGAAACCTATTGAAATATTATTTTCAGAAATTTCCGGATAACGAAAATATGTTATTTGAATTGGCTTACGCCTACGATAAACTGGATGAAATAGAAAATGGCATAGCCATTTATAATAAATTATTGGATATCAACCCTTATTTGGAAAATGCCTGGTACAACATGGGTATTTTGTATAATAAGCTGGAAAAATATACCGAAGCCATTGAGGCATACAATATTACGATTGCTATTGCGCCTAATCTATCAGAAGCCTATTATAACAAAGCCAATAGTCTTGCTCAGATAGGAGAATTTAATGAAGCATTGAATGCCTATGTCGAATTCCTATCCTATAGTTATCCTGTAGCACTAACCTATTATTATATGGGCGACTGTTGGGAAAACCTGGACAACTACCACTTAGCTGAACGTTTTTATAGCTTAGCCGTAGAATTAGATCCTGAACATATAGAGTCATTGCAATCACTGGGGCGAACCTCATACTATATTCAGAATTATGAAACAAGTATTACAGCCTTTGAACAAGCTTTAAAAATTGACCCTGACTGCTCTGAACTATGGCGATCGTTGGGCAAAAGCTATAAAAAAACACAGAACATACAAAAAGCTAAATATTGCTTAAAAAAAGCATTAATTCAGGAACATGAAGACACCGTGAATTGGATTGAAATGTACCAGTTTATGGAAGAGAACGAAAGCAATTTTTCTCCAATACCTTTTCTTGAGCATCTTTTAATCAAGGACAAATCCAACGGAGCCATTCATTATTTAGCAGCTATCATATACAATAAAAAGCAAATGTTTACCGAATCGTTACATCATTTGATAATTGCCCGTCAGCTTATTCCCGAAGATTTAGATCTGGTTTTAAACGAATATCCAGCATTGGTTTCGATGCCGGATATAGCTGAATATATCAACACGCAAATCTGATAGCCGCAAAAAAAACAACACCATCTCAGTATTAAATATACAGGACCTTTGAGGTATCAATAAAAGCACATTTTAAACATTATCATGCAAAAGAACACCAAATCATTTGTTTCAAATATAGTAAAAGGCATGGCCATGGGAGCTGCCAATGTTATTCCAGGAGTATCCGGAGGAACCATCGCTCTTATTACTGGAATTTTTGAACGGCTCATCGATGCTATTAAAGCATTTGACCTCGTTGCTTTAAACCTCCTATTTAAAGGGAAGATTAAAGATTTTTTGAAACATATTGACTTTTGGTTTTTAGTATCGGTATTTTCAGGTGTAGGTGTGGCTATTATTACCTTAGCCAGATTATTCAAATATTTATTTGAAGTATATCCGATTTATATCTGGGCTTTCTTTTTTGGACTGGTATTGGCCAGCGTATATTTTGTGGGTAAAACTGTACAAAAGTGGAATATCAGCAGTATCCTATCATTTATCATTGGAAGCATCATTGCCATCGCAATCAGTATTCTTACCCCTGCCTCAGAAAACAGCTCCATATTTTACTTATTTATATGTGGTATTATAGCCATATGCAGTATGATTATCCCTGGTTTATCCGGCTCTTTCGTATTAATATTAATGGGTAACTATCAACTCATTATGATTCAGTCGGTAAATGAATTTAATCTAAAAGTATTATTACCCGTGGCAGCAGGAGCTGGTGTAGGATTAATTGGATTTTCACATTTCTTATCCTGGCTGCTGAAAAAATTCAAAAATCAAACCATTGCCACCCTTACAGGATTTGTATTAGGTTCTTTAGGTATTTTATGGCCCTGGAAAGAGATCATAGAACAAACCTTTGGTGAAAAAGTAAAAACCGTTGGTTACCAATGGTATTTGCCAAAAGCAGACAGCGAGTTTTATTTCGCTTTAGTTTTTATTATATTAGGTATTGCCTGCATCTGGATCACAGAGTCATTGGGTTCAAAAAAGGCTGTTGACGAAAAATAATTGAGCTTTTTTCTATTCTGCTATTTATGAAATCATAATTTGGCTAGATGGAAAAATCAGAAAACTATTATTTTGAATGACTTTACACCGAACACGTATTACTTTAAGCTCTCAATTATGAAAACATATGGGTTAATAGGGTATCCTCTTTCAAAATCTTTTTCGCAAGGTTATTTTACCGATTTCTTTGCAAAAGAAAATATGGATGCCAGATATTTAAATTTTCCTATTCCATCGATCGATGAATTCCCGGAATTACTTGCTCACCATCCGTATATTGGAGGAATCAATGTAACCATTCCTTACAAAGAAGAAATTATTAAATACCTTGACGATCTCGACCCAATTTCCAAGGGTGTTGGCGCTGTTAACGTAATAAAATTTGACTGGAGCAACCCTAAAAAACCAAAATTAAAAGGGTTCAACTCAGATATCATTGGATTTACCAAGTCCATAGAGCCTTTATTAAAACCCTCACATAAAAAGGCTTTGATACTAGGTACAGGTGGAGCTGCTAAGGCCGTTGAATACTCATTGCAAACGCTTGGTATTGAATCAAAATTTGTTTCTAGAACACCAAAAACAGATAAGCAAGTTAGCTACCATTCTTTAGATGAGAATAGCATTAAGGAATACACAGTTATTGTCAACACCACACCTTTAGGGATGTATGGCAGTGCTGATGCAAAACCAGAAATCCCTTATCATTATTGTAATAAAAACCATTTATTTTATGATTTGGTATACAATCCGGAGGTAACCGCATTTTTAAAAGCCGGACAAGATCAAGGGGCCACCATAAAAAATGGATTAGAAATGCTTCACTTACAAGCAGATGCCTCTTGGGAGATATGGAATAGTTGAGTGAAAATCTATTAGGTTTAAATACAGAGCGCACTTCAACAGTCTTTTTACTGCCAGCAATTGCACCTAGCAATAAGTATTCAACTCAAGTAAAAATTTCACTGAAGCCAATCAGCAAGCTCATAATCAACAAACTAATATACTTACTCAAGGAGTCGGCATTGAGAGAATTATAAACTACATGGAAGAAATCGGAAAATACTTTGCCGTTTATTTAGCTGGGACTACGGGAATTTGGAAAGCGATTCCTGTAGGTATTGCACTGGGGCTTTCAGCTTTTAATACAGCTTTATTTACTTCTCTTGGGGCCATAACATCCAGCTTACTCATCTATTTTTCAGGAGAATCATTCAGAAAATGGTTATTAAGTAAATATGGCAACAAAAAAATTGCTCATAAAAGAGAAAAATTTTCACATTGGTTAGCGAAATATGGTATTGCAGGATTAGGCCTGATGGTAACAGGTTTACTGGGACCATTTTTAGCTTTATTGATAGGGATGCTGCTTTTACAAAACACTGGTAAATTTATTCTATTTCTGTTATTAGGAATTATCCTATGGAGTTTTGGGATTAGCTATTTATCTGAACCCATCGTCACATTGATAGAAAACATTATTTCCACACCTTAAACCATCTTAAGAGCGACTTTGTAAATAGTATAACAACCATTTATCAATAATTAATACCCACCAACAAATACTCAGTCAGTACCTGAATAGTGGATATAAAAATCGATAATCTTCCCTAACCTTATAGCACAACTATCATAACTGTTAAACCCCAACTTTCTTTTTCTCAAGTTCGTTCAGGTGCTCCATTTTTTTCATTGTCAAAAAGCTCTGAATACCACCAAGATGGGCTTTTACCCGCTTATTTCCAAACTCATACACCTTATTCACCAATCCATCCAGAAAATCTCGGTCGTGAGAAACCAAAATCAATGTACCATCATAGGCCTTTAGGGCATCTTTTAACACATCCTTTGTCCTCATATCCAGATGATTGGTAGGTTCATCGAGGATCAATAAATTTACAGGTTCCAGTAATAACTTAATCATGGCCAATCGGGTTCGTTCACCTCCGGAAAGCACCTTCACTTTTTTAGCCGATTGTTCTCCTCCGAACATAAATGCACCCAGTAGGTCTTTTATTTTATTCCGCACATCTCCCCTAGCCACATCATCTATAGTTTGAAAAACGCTTAGATCTTCCTCTAAAAGAGAGGCTTGATTTTGCGCAAAATAACCAATCATAGTATTGTGCCCCAACTTAAGATCACCTTCAAAATCCATTTCATTCATAATAGCTTTCACCAGCGTAGATTTACCTTCACCATTTCTACCTACAAAGGCTACTTTTTCGCCACGTTCAACCGTTAATGAAGCATCAGCAAAGACCAGATGCTCATCATATTTTTTTGTTATTTCGTGAGCTATCACAGGATAATTACCTGAGCGGGGTGCTGGGGGAAATTTTAAACGCAAGGAAGAACGATCTTCTTCATCCACCTCAACTCTCTCGAGTTTCTCCAGCATCTTCACCCTACTCTGCACCTGCAAGGTTTTAGAGTAGGTTCCTTTAAAACGTTCTATAAAAGCTTCATTATCGGCAATCATTTTTTGTTGCTCTTCAAAAGCTTTCTGTTGTTGTTCTCTTCGTTCACGACGAAGCTCCAGATATTTTGAGTAATTAACTTTATAATCGTAGATACGTCCCATAGTAACCTCAATGGTACGCGTTGTAATATTATCAACAAAAGCTCTGTCGTGCGAAATAACGATCACAGCTTTACCGCAATTTATCAGAAATTCTTCGAGCCACTGAATAGATTCGATATCGAGATGATTTGTAGGCTCATCTAATAAAATTAAATCGGGCTTTTTAAGTAATATTTTAGCCAACTCAATACGCATACGCCATCCTCCGCTAAACTCACAGGTCGGCTTAGTAAAATCGTCACGCAAAAAGCCTAAACCGAGTAGAATTTTCTCTACTTCTGCATCAAAGTTTGTTTCCTCAATAGAATAAAACTTATCGCTCAAGGCAGATACCCTTTCTATCAGTTCAAAATAACTTTCCGACTCATAATCTGTACGTGTTTCTAACTGCTTATTAAGCTCCGCTATCTCCTTTTCCATAGCTAACACTTCCGAAAAAGCTTGTGATGCCTCCTCAAAAACGCTACGGTTATCTTCTGTCATCAAATGTTGTGGAAGATAAGCTACTACCTTATCCGATGGAACAGAAACACGTCCTTTATTGGCCTCTCTTGCTCCTGCCAAAATTTTCAATAACGTTGATTTACCCGCGCCATTCTTTCCCATTAAAGCAATTCTATCCTTCTCATTTATAACAAAGGAAATATTTTTAAAAAGCGTGGTAGCACCAAACTCCACCGTTAATCCGTCTACTGAAATCATACCGTTATTTTTTTAGCGATGCAAAGATAGAAAGTTAGCAATAGGATGAAAATAGGAAGCTGAAGTTTTAAGCCCATAGCTAAAAAAATAATTTAAAGGTAGTGGTTTAATAGTCATTAGGCGTATGGATTAAAGCAATAAATTACTCAATCACAAATTACTAGAAGCTATATATGATCCATGATAAGCAATTTGAATTCACAAACTATAGCACTATAAAAACTCAGTTTTAAGAATCGGATTTTATAGCAGATACAAATAACTCATTAGGATATTGTATATCAACTAAATACAAGGCATGAGCAGGTGCCGATGTCCCTGCAACACCGCGGTCTTTCAACTCTATAATTCTTCTAAATTCACCTAGTGTCATTTTTCCCCTCCCTACTTCAAGCAAAGTACCTACAATAGCACGCACCATATTTCTAAGAAACCTGTCGGCACTAATGGTAAATACCCATTTGCTATTTTTATACTCCCAAATAGCTTTGGTAATTTTGCAGTTATTTGTTTTAACATCAGTATGCAGCTTGCTAAAACTGGTAAAATCGATATAATCAAACAAAGCCGTAGCCGCCTTATTCATCATTTCAAAATCTAGGCTAACATGTGACTGATAGGCAAACTCCTGTAAAAAAGGATTTTTTTGGGTAACCAAATGATATTCATAGCTTCGATTCACAGCCGAGAAACGACTATGCGTTTCCTCACCTACCTTTACTAAGGAATAAACCCCGATGTCTTTGGGCAAAAAACGATTAAGCTTATGACAGAATTGTTCACCATCAATTTCCTGCTTTTTACTATTGAAATGTGCCACAAAATAGGAAGCATGCACACCCGTATCGGTACGGCCACAACCTACTACATTAATCTCTTCGCCCAAGATCTTACCTATGCAATCATTCAGGACTTCCTGCACCGAAATAGCATTAGGTTGAATTTGCCAACCATGATACCTTTTCCCATTATATGCTAGTTCTATGAAATATCGCTTATTGGTCATTGGTTTTTGAGTGTTTTATCAATGGTCAATAGTTATGATGATTACTTTATAGTTCTTACTATTATATTATCACTAATCGACAATTAAAGCAAAGCAACTTACTGCGCATGGCCTACAGGTTTTCCAAATAAATCATATGATTCTGCATCAGAAATCTCAACCTGATAAAATTCACCAATCTTATAATCTCCAGATTCTACAGGTATTAATACTTCTGGGTCAACCTCAGGAGAATCAAACTCTGTACGCCCCACATAATAGTCTTCTTCTTTTCTATCAATGATTACCTTCATCACCTTACCCACCTTTTCCTGGTTGAGTTCCCAACTAATTTGCTCCTGAAGCTCCATTACAGCATCAGCTCTCTCCTGCTTCACCTCCTGAGGGATATCATCCTTAAAGTTACGATAGGCATGCGTATCTTCTTCATGAGAATAAGGAAAAACACCCAGGCGTTCAAATCTCATTTCCTTTACAAAAGCCAGCATCTCTTTAAAATCCTGTTCTGTCTCTCCCGGATGACCAGTAATCAATGTAGTACGCAGATGAATGCCGGGAACCTCTTTACGCATGCGCTCTATAAGCTTATACGTATCTGCTTTGGTAACATGGCGACGCATAGTTTGTAACATGGGGTCACTAATATGCTGCAAGGCAATATCCAGGTAATTACAAACATTAGGATGCACATTCATCACCTTTAACACATCATAAGGAAAACCAGCTGGATAGGCATAATGCAATCGCACCCAATCAATGCCATTTACATCGGCAATTTTATGTGTCAGCTCAGCCAAACGCATCTGCTTATAATTATCAAGACCATAAAAGGATAAATCCTGGGCTATCATCTGTAATTCCTTCACACCATTAGCGGCTAATCGTTCAGCCTCATCAACCAGCTCTTCCATGGGTCTGGACTTATGCTTGCCTGTAATTAACGGAATGGCACAATAGGAACAAGTCCTATTACAACCTTCAGATATTTTAAAATAAGCATAATGACCAGGTGTGGTCAGACTACGTTCATTTATGATATCGGCTCTGTAATTTTGTCCCAGATCTTCTACTATTTGTTTCCAATCAAACTTACCGTAAATACCATCAACCTCAGGTAATTCCTCTTTCAATTGCTGAGAATATCTTTCCGAGAGGCAGCCCATAACATAAAGCTTTTTAAGCTTCCCTCTTTTCTTAGCTTCAGCAAAATTCAAAATTGTTTCAATAGATTCCTCCTTTGCATCACCAATAAAACCACAGGTATTAATGATGGCTATCTCCCCCTCCGGATGTTCAGCATCATGAGCCACAGAGAAACCTCCCACCTCAAACTGCTTGATCAAGCGTTCAGAATCCACCAGATTTTTTGAACACCCCAACGTTACTATATCTATCTTCTTCATATCTATTACATAAAAAACACAAGTATCAAATAACAAGATACCTGCATGTAAAATAACCTTAAACTTTTCAACAAACTAAAAAAGCCACTCCTAAAACGAGCAGCTTCACTTTTTGTTTTAATGATAACCTCAATTAAAGAGGGAGTCAACAAACTCTGTACGATTAAACACCTGCAAATCATCAATCCCTTCACCAATTCCAATATATTTAACCGGGATATGAAATTGGTCAGAAACCCCAATTACCACACCTCCCTTAGCCGTGCCATCCAATTTAGTAATTACCAGAGCATTTACTTCGGTAGCTTTGGTAAACTCCTTGGCTTGCTCAAAGGCATTTTGTCCGGTAGAACCATCAAGAACCAAAATAATTTCATTAGGGGTATTGGGAACGACCTTCTGCATTACTTTTTTCACTTTCGTTAATTCATTCATTAAATTAACCTTATTGTGCAAACGACCTGCAGTATCAATAATAACCACATCGGCACCCTGCGATTTTGCAGAGCTAAGGGTATCGAAGGCTACAGAAGCCGGATCAGAACCCATATTTTGTCTTACCAGTGGCACATCCACCCTATCGGCCCAAACCTGAAGCTGCTCAATAGCTGCGGCTCTAAAGGTATCTGCTGCACCCAATACTACTTTTTTACCTGCGGCCTTAAACTTATAGGCCAACTTACCTATTGTTGTTGTTTTACCTACACCATTTACCCCTACTACCATAATCACGTATGGATCATCGCTTTTAGGTAATTCAAAATCACCTTCACTCTCCATCTGATTTTCAGCAAGCAGGTTGGCTATCTCTTCTTTTAAGATACCATTTAACTCGGAAGTACTAAGGAATTTATCCTTTGCTACCCTTTGTTCAATTCGCTCAATGATTTTTAATGTGGTATCCACTCCTACATCTGAAGTAATTAATACTTCCTCGAGTTCATCCAGCACATTATCATCCACTTTAGAACGACCAGCTACAGCACGGGTTAGCTTTTTAAAAACGCTCTCTTTGGTTTTTGCCAAACCTTTATTGAGGTTTTCTTTTTTTTCTTTTGTAAAACTTCCGAATAATCCCATATACTATTATAAAACAGGCTATATATTCATAGCCATAAGATTGTTAGACTTACTTAAAAACTCAATGTTATGAAACTCAAAACAATACGTTAAATATATAAAAAATAACCCATTAAGTAATTACCTAACACAAAAAAGCTCCCTTTAAAATAAAGGAAGCTTTTTTGATATAAAGTCTTTGCAATGCAAAATTATTTCTTGAAAAAATCTTTCACTTCTTCGTTGGTTACAATCTCTTCTTTAAAAGAGTATGCACCAGTTTTTGGCGACTTAACCATTTTGATCACTTTAGCGTGAC
>JBFHKL010000166.1:0-9388 GCA_041595375.1 Saccharicrinis sp. | reverse complement strand
TTTGGCATATCTATTGACATATAACATTTCCTCGATTATTTTAATTAAGAAATGACAATTTGACATTTTATCTACAGAATACAGATATGGACAATTATAAAATCATCATAAACAAAGCCGAGCAAAGTGATATGTATGAACCAGATACGGAATATATTCCCATTGTGTCGGATGAGGATGAAGCTGAGGTTTCAGATTTTGACATGCCGGAAACACTGCCTTTATTGCCTTTAAGAAATACCGTTCTTTTTCCAGGGGTTATTGTGCCTATTTCTTTAGGGAGGGATATGTCGTTAAAGCTGGTTAAAGATGCCCAGCGTGGAGATGGTATATTTGGTGCCTTGGCACAAAAAGAAGCTGAAGTCGATGAACCGGGTATTGACGATTTGTACCATACCGGAACGGTGGCTAAGGTGATTAAGTTGTTAGAAATGCCCGATGGGTCTACCTCTGCTATTATACAGGGTAAGGCACGTTTTAAGGTGGATGAGCTTGTTGAGCAAGAACCTTATTTTAAGGCTAAAGTAATACATTTAAAAGATGTAAAACCTAGCGATGATGCCACTCGAGATTATGAAGCACTGGTAAGCTCGTTAAAAGATTTGTCGCTTAGAATTATTAAATTTTCTTCTAATATTCCACCCGAGGCATCTTTTGCCGTTAAAAATATTGAGAATGCAACTTTTTTAATCAATTTTATATGCTCAAACACTGATATATCCGTCAAGGAAAAGCAGTCCTTGCTTAAGATTGATGAACTTCAGGATAGAGGTATGAAATTGTTGGAATTTCTTACCCGAGAAGTTCAGTTGCTGGAGCTTAAGAATGATATTCAAAGCAAAGTAAAGCTGGATATTGATCAACAACAAAGAGAGTATATGCTGCATCAGCAAATGAAGCATATTCAGGATGAGTTGGGTTCAAGTCCTATTGAGCAGGAGGTGCGTGAGCTGAAAGAACGTGCCGAAAAAAAGAAATGGGGAAAGGAAGTATCTGAGCTTTTTTACAAAGAAGTAGATAAGTTGGAGCGTTTAAATCCAGCTACAGGGGAATATTCTGTTCAGTATAATTATTTGCAAACATTATTAGATATTCCTTGGAATGAATATACTGAGGATAAGTTTGATATGGAATCGGCCGAGGAGGTGCTTAATCGTGACCACTTTGGTTTGGATGGTGTAAAAGAACGCATCCTCGAACATCTGGCTGTACTTAAATTAAGAGGTGACCTCAAATCACCTATTATCTGTCTGTATGGCCCTCCGGGAGTTGGAAAAACATCTTTGGGTAAATCCGTGGCCAATGCTCTCGGACGTAAATATGCCAGAATGTCATTAGGAGGGGTGCATGATGAGGCCGAGATTAGAGGGCACAGGAAAACTTATATTGGTGCCATGCCCGGACGTATTATTCAAAATATAAAAAAGTCAGAGAGTGCAAATCCTGTTTTTATTTTAGATGAGATAGATAAGATAGGAAGTAGTGCTCATGGAGACCCGGCAGCTGCGTTATTGGAGGTTCTGGACCCTGAGCAAAATGAAAATTTTCATGATAATTTTCTGGAGGTAGATTTCGACCTGTCGAAGGTGATATTTATCGCTACAGCCAATTCGTTGGGTTCTATCTCTCAACCTTTGCTCGATAGGATGGAGCTTATTGAGGTGAGTGGTTATGTGTTGGATGAGAAAAACGAGATTGCAAAACGTCATTTGTGGCCTAAACAACTTGAGAATCATGGTATTTCAAAAAGTAAGCTGTCCATCTCAAAAAAGGTGATGTGCTATATTATAGAAAACTATACCAGAGAATCAGGTGTTAGGGAACTTAATAAGGTTTTGGCAAAACTGGCCAGAAAATATGCCTTAAAAATTGCTACCAATAAGGAGTTTAAAAAGGCCGTTTCTATTAATGATATTAAAGATAATTTAGGCGTAGAACGCTTCTCTAAAGAAACTTATCAAGATAGTCATGTGCCAGGTGTTGTTACCGGATTGGCATGGACCGCCGTTGGAGGAGAGATACTTTACGTGGAATCGAGTCTCTCTAAGGGGAATGGTAAGCTTACGCTCACCGGTAATTTAGGTGATGTAATGAAGGAGTCGGCCATATTGGCGTTGGAATATTTAAAATCGCATAGCAAAGAGCTAAAGATTAGTGAAAAACTAATTGATGAAAATAATATTCATATTCACGTGCCCGAGGGTGCTATACCTAAAGATGGACCTTCTGCTGGTATCACTATGGCTACAGCACTGGCGTCAGCTTTCACTGGTAAAAAAGTAAAAAAACGAATTGCCATGACAGGAGAAATTACCTTAAGAGGTAAGGTTTTGCCTGTGGGGGGAATTAAAGAAAAAATACTGGCAGCTAAACGAGCCGGAATCAAGGAAATTATTCTTTCTAAAGATAATTTGAAAGATGTTTCTGAAATTAAGGATATCTATATCGAAGGTCTTGAATTTTATTATGTAAGCAATATTCTTGAAGTACTTGCTATTGCCATTGAGAAGTAAATATGTAAACCTACAATACAAAAAAAGGAGCTGAATTTCAGCTCCTTTTTTGTTATTAGTTGATTGTTTCCATCTATAATTCCTTTAAAATACGAGAAATAGCAGAAAGCTAATGCATAGCTATCTGTATCTCATGATTTTTTTCTGGATCATGCATGTATTGTTCCTCAAAATCATTTATAAATCTTACCATCTCAGGTGTCAGCCGGTTTAAGGCTCTTTTAATAATACTTTTGGGTATATGCTTAAAATAAGCATGAGATAAGGCACCGGTAATGCTTCCTATGGTATTGCTTGGACCTCCAATGGAAATTGCCTGCCTAATAGCATCTTCAAAGTTATCTGCATTTAAAAAAATTGTAATAGCAGCAGGTACAGGTGTGATCATATGATCGGATGTAACCTCTTTGTGTAGTTCTTTTAAGGTCTTATTCAGGTTATATCCAAAATGATGCTCTATGTATTCTTTAATGGTTGCTTTATTGGCATTGTTTTTAGCCATAAAAATAGCGGTGCTGGCTGCTTTGGATGCTTTTATCTTTAGGGGATCGTTATGCGTAACTCTTGTAGAGGCCTCTGTTTGCTCAAGGGTTTCTTCGAGGGTTTGGGCAGTTAAGCCTATGGAACTAATTCTTCTGGCCGAACCGTCTCCTAATCCCATAAAGGGCTTGTCGGAATCTGATAATGCCCATTGTTTGAAGGGTTCTTTATAGCCCGCATAAGGATACTTTGTAATCCAGTATTTAAAGCTTTGTTTTAAATCCTTTCTGTGAATGACAGAGTCTGCTGTAGCAATGGTCAATACTGTGTCGTCGGTGAACGAGGATATTGGCTTAAAAAGTTGAAAGTCTGTGTTTGATCGGTTGTCCTTTATGAAGGCGGATCCAATGATGTCTCCAATAATTGCTCCTTTCATGGTTAGGGGTTTTAAGGGTTAATTTAGTGGTTTGTTCTACTTATGGGTAAATATAAAAATTATAAATTGGTTTTCAAGAGACCGAATTAAAGATAATTAATAAAAATTAACAAATTCCTCTTTTCGATTGAATTGTAAAATATGTCGATTTAAGGTGAGGTAAATATTTCAATCATAGGCTGTCTTCTGTCTATCAAATTTTTATTGTTGTTGATTTAGTTTTTAGTACATTTGGTACAAACGCTTTCTTATAACCTTACACCATGATTAAAGACAATATAAAATACATTATTGGTTTTGTGTCTGTTGTACTTGGATTATTGGTGCTTTGGTATTTCAGGGCAATTGTGTTTTTTGTGCTTATATCGGCTATCTTGTCTTTAACAGCCCGTCCTATATTTGAATTTTTCAGAGGTAAGTACATAAAAAAGATATCCTTATCGAAGGCTTTAAGTGCCTTAGCAACTGTGCTTTTTATCTGGGCTATTATTCTAGGTTTTTTCAGTTTTGTGGTCCCTTTTATTATAGAAGAATTGCAGTACCTATCTCAGGTTGATTTTAATGTGATTCTTAACCGATTTGAAAAATTGAGTCGTTTTATCTTATCTCCTGTTGAAGATTCTTTCATAGGAAGTATCGGTTTTCCTATGATTAAGGACCAGATTAATGACTTTCTGGTTTCTCTTTTTAATTTCAGTAAGATACAGGGTGTATTATCCTCTTTCATTGAGTTTGTAGGAAATACTTTTATTGCACTTTTTTCCATATCCTTTATTACTTTTTTTCTTTTAAAGGATGAATGGTTGTTGATGGAGAGTATTAAGCTGATTGTGCCTGAAGTATATTATGTGGGAGTTGATCATATGCTTTGGTCGATCAATAGATTACTTCGTCGTTATTTTATTGGAATAATTATTCAAATATTGCTCATAAGCCTGGTGGTTATATTGGGTATGATGATTATAGGTGTCGGATTTGAGCATGCGCTCATTATTGGTCTTTTTTCGGGTTTCATTAATATTATACCTTATTTGGGTCCAATGATTGGGGCCTCCTTTGGCCTGATCGTGTCTATGGTGGTGTATATGCAAATGATCAACCAACCATCGGCCTTGCTTTTCTTTGGAGCCATTGTTGTTTTGTACGTTTTTGTACAACTCCTTGATAATATTGTTTTCCAGCCATTTATTTTTTCATCCAGTGTAAAAGCCCATCCACTGGAAATATTTCTGATCATCATCATGGCAGGTTATATGTCGGGTATGGCCGGAATGTTTTTAGCGATACCCGTATATACAATTATAAGAGTCATTGCCAAGGAGTTTTTTTCGAAGTATAACCTGGTGCGTAAATTAACCGGAAAACTGGATTGAGAGTATAATTTTTAATGTAAAATGTTACTATTTAAATAACAATTGATTAACTTATCTCTCTCGTTTTATGAAGTATTTTAACGATATTTAAGAAAAAGAATGAAATTTTATTATATTTAGTGGGGCCGATTTGTTGTTGAAGGGATTAACTATTAATGAGTTAAAACATGAAATACACTTCCTTGTTTATTCAATCAAAAGTTACGCTGTTGTTGGCATTCATATTTCTGATATCCCTTCTCTCGCCTATTCATTCTCAAACTAAGGCTTCTTCGTTTAGTGAATCCAATACCTATAAAAAGATGGTGGGAGAAAGAATATTTCATGGTTTGATATCTACCAATGATAATGTTCCTTCCTGTATTTCTTGTCATGCTAAATTTACTGGTGATGAAATAAACTGGAATCCATCATTCAGCGAAATTGCCACCATTGCCGATACGCTTTCGCCCGGGGAGTTTAAGGCTCTTGTGAATAGCCCTGCTGAGGGTTTTATTACCAAAGTTCATCAAGGGTATAATTTAAGCGATGAGAATCTGGCAAGCTTGCAGTATTACCTTAAAACGTTTGATAAGGCTGAATTAGAGACTCCGCCGAAAAGCTATCCTAAGCTCATTTGGTTTTTAGTGGTTGGTGCACTTATGTCCCTGGCTTTAGTCGATTTGTTCTTCACTCATTTTGTTCATTATAAAGTCATACATATTCTTGTTTTGATGGTAGGAGTTTCTGTGCACCTGAAGATGGCTTATACAGAAGGTGCAGGCCTGGGAAGAAGTCAGGGGTATAGCCCAGATCAGCCTATTAAGTTCTCACATCAGGTGCATGCCGGTGATAATAAAATAGATTGTAAATATTGCCATTTTAACGCTGAGCAAGGCAAGTCAGCTGGCATACCGGGGCCGGGTTTATGCATGAATTGTCATATGATTGTCCGTGAAGGAACTCGTTCCGGTAAAACGGAAATTGCCAAACTAGTTAAGCACTTTGAACAAGGAAAGGATATTGAGTGGATTAGAATACATAATCTGCCCGACCATGTTTATTTTAATCATTCCCAGCATGTTCAAGCCGGACAGCTGGATTGTGCCGAATGTCATGGCAAGGTGGAAGAAATGCATATTCTTAAACAGGAAAATGACTTATCCATGAAATGGTGTTTGGATTGCCATAAAAAAACCAATGTGCAGTTTATAAACAATGATTATTATGCTATTTATAAAGATTATCATAAAGGATTGGCAGAGGGAATACAGGACTCAATAAAGGCTGTTGACATCGGAGCTAACGACTGTATGAAATGCCATCATTAAACCATTATTGAGTGCGTTATTGATTACTGACTATTCAAATTATTTCAGATGACTAAATATTGGAAGAGCATAGAAGAATATCATAAGGGGGTTAATGATGATCATGCTCATTTACCCGATAGAATACAGATGCAGGATTCCTTAAAGGCTTCACGAAGAGATTTTTTAAAGCTCTTTGGTTTTGGTGTAGCTTCAGCTGCTGTGTTGGCTAGTTGTGAGCGACCGGTTAAAAAAGCTATCCCTTTACTAATACAACCCGAAGAGATTAGGCCGGGAATTGCCAGTTATTATGCGTCTACGTTTTATAATGGTAATGAGGCGGTACCTATTTTGGTTAAGGTAAGAGATGGAAGACCCATAAAAATAGAAGGTAATGAATTGTGTGAACTGACTCATGGTGGAACATCGGCTCAGGTGCAGGCATCCTTACTTAATTTATATGATGAGTCACGACCCAAACAGCCTCTTTCAATGGGTAATAAAGTCAGTTGGGATCAGGTAAACAGTGAAATAGTTGCTAAATTAAAAGACATTGCTGATGATCAGGAAATTGTCTTCCTGACCCAAAGCATTATCAGTCCATCTTTGAAAGATATCATTGCACAATTGGCCAATCAATATTCAAATTTTAATGTCGTTACCCTCGATAGTTATTCGTATTCAGGAATCCGAGAAGCTTATCTTGAATTTGTAGGGGAAAGCATGATTCCATTTTTTCAGTTTCATAAGGCAGATGTGATTGTGTCGTTTGGTGCCGATTTTTTAGGAACATGGTTGAGTCCTACTGTGTTTACCAATCAATATGTACAAAATAGAAAGTTAGATGATGCGCAGGGAAAACTCTCAAAGCATATCCAGTATGAGTCTGTTATGTCATTAACCGGCAGTAATGCCGACTACAGGTATGTTATTATGCCATCAGAAGAGGGTAAGTATATTCTTTCTCTGTATAATGTAATAGCTAAAAGGATGCATCTGGCGCCTTTGATGGATGGAGGATTTGAAACGAAGGTAGAGAAGACAGCAGAACAGTTGGTTAATGCTCAATCAAAGGCCTTGGTGGTATCGGGTTCTAACCAAAAGGAAATTCAGCTTCTTGTGGCAGGTATCAATAAAATGCTTAATAACTTTGGACATACTATTCGATTAGATAAAACTTTCAATACCTTTCAGGGTAATGATCAGGTGCTTACTGAGTTTAAAAATAAATGTATAAACAACAAAGTTGGCGCAGTGATTTGTTATGAGTCAAATCCTGTGTATCATCTGATTTCCGATTCTCCTTTTGGAGAGATGCTTAAAAACCTGGAGCTGAGTGTTAATATTACTTCGCAAAAAGATGAAACCTCTGCCTTTTGTCAATATGTATTACCTGCGAATCATTTTCTAGAGGCATGGGATGATGCTGAGGCTGTAAGTGGACATTTTAGTTTGACGCAACCTGTCATTCAGTCTATCTATAACACAAAAGATATACATCAGATTTTAACAGCATGGCTCGGAGAGGAGCTTGAGGCTTATACATTTATTAAGCAGTATTGGGAGGATAAAATATTAGAGGAGAAAGCGCAAGCTAATTCTTTTGTTACCCTTTGGAAAAAGACTTTAAGCGATGGTGTTTATCGCAGGAATAAAAATATTTCACGAACAGTAGAAGATCCTGACTTACAAGATTCTGCCGCGTATATTCGTAAGGTGGCTTCTGTAGATGGTCTTGAATTTATGGCCTATCAATCGGTAACCATGGGAGATGGAAAGATGGCTAATAATCCTTGGCTACAGGAATTACCTGACCCGGTTGGTAGAGTTTGTTGGGATAATTATTTTGCCGTTTCCCCTGTTCTGGCAAAACAAAAAGAGTGGAGTTTGGGCGATGTGATTGATGTGGATGGAGTTCTGCTGCCAGTCTTTATTCAACCCGGGCAACATGATAAAGTGATTAGTGCAGCTCTAGGGTATGGTAGAAGCATGGAAGCACCCGAGCCAGAAAAAATTGGGGTGGATGTAAAACCGCTCTTTATGAAAAATAAGGTTACAGACTATTACATTTCTGTGAATCAGGTTTCTGCAACAGGTACTACCTATGAACTGGCCACAACGCAAACCCATCATTCTATGGAAGGGCGAGCTCTGATCAGAGAAACGTCGTTAAGTGAATACCTGCATAACCCAGCTTCTGGAAATGAGATGCATGCAGAAGTAGAAAAGCTGCATACTTCTTTATATAATAATCATGATTATAAGGGACATCATTGGGCTTTGTTTGTCGATCTGAATTCCTGTACAGGATGTAATGCTTGTGTGGTGGCCTGTTCTGTTGAAAATAATGTTCCTGTGGTTGGTCGAAATGAAGTACGCAGGCTTCACGAAATGCACTGGTTGCGTATTGACCGGTATTATACAGGTTCTGTTGATCATCCGGAGGCATTGCGTGTGGTTAGGCAGCCTGTGATGTGTCAGCATTGTGATAATGCCCCTTGCGAAAATGTTTGCCCTGTAGCAGCCACTAATCATAGTTCCGAAGGTATCAATCAAATGGCGTATAACCGTTGTATCGGTACACGTTATTGCAACAACAACTGCCCTTATAAAGTCCGCCGCTTCAACTGGTACGATTATACAGGAGCCGATTCTATTCCGTTTAACCGTAAGGATGCGGCAGGTATGTCAACCGATTTAAAACGTATGGTGCTTAATCCTGATGTGGTCGTTAGGGCAAAAGGGGTGATAGAAAAATGTTCTTTCTGTATCCAGCGTATTCAAGAGGGTAAACTGGAAGCCAAGAATAAAGGAAGTCTTTTGCAGGATGGGGATATCAAAACTGCCTGCCAGCAGGCATGTCCTGCCAAAGCTATCACCTTTGGCGATATGAATGATGAGCATAGTGTCGTAAGTAAAATGATGAAAGACCCGCGCAGGTATCACCTTTTAGAGGAGCTGCATACCCTGCCCAGTGTGGCTTATCTCACTAGAGTGAGAAATATTCAGGAGTCAGTATCTAATAAGTCAGAACATAAAACGCATAGCTGATGTATGTTTCACCAATAAGAGAGCCTTTGGTTACCGGGGCCAAGAGTTATAAACAGGTAACCGATGATATCACAAAACCACTGGAAGGTAAGCCAGGTAAACTATGGTTTGTTGGCCTGGGTATGGGTTTGTTGGCTCTTGCTTTTGGAGGATTGGCTATCTTTGTGACCGTTTGGGATGGTATTGGTAGCTGGGGCCTGAACCGAACCATTGGTTGGGGGTGGGGTATCACTAATTTTGTGTGGT
>JBFHKL010000165.1:0-9404 GCA_041595375.1 Saccharicrinis sp. | reverse complement strand
ATTGGGTAACAGCGACACGCTATATTGATAATGTGGCAGCTTGCCAATTAAGTGATACTGTAGTGGTGGAGTTTGAGGATATAGAATTGTCGTTGGGTAACGATATTGAGGTATGCTCAGAGAGTGGCTATGTTGTCTCTGCAACGTATTCAGATGAAGACGATGATAGTGATTACTATGATTATCTGTGGTTCGATGGCTCAACGGATTCTATTTATACAATTACGCAAACGGGTCCGGATACGCTTGATGTTTGGTTAACCATTACAACCTTCGATGGCTGTTCTTTTACTGATTCAATTCAAGTGATTGTGTTTGAAGAGACTGATATTGAATTTAATTTTGATACAGATACTACAAACTTATGTTACGGAGCAACATTGAGTAATGTAACGGACTTAAGCAATTACGAATGGCGCTTTGATGATCCGGTGGGTGCTGTGATAAGTACCGAATCGTATATTACTGTTGATGTTACAGGTTGGTATTATTTAAGCGCTACGGATGACAATGGTTGTTCAGGAACCGATAGTGTCTATGTGGAGATTTATGACTTACCAATTATTACGTTGAGCGACGAAACTCTTTGTCATGATGCGACATATACTAGTCCTGATTTTTCAAGCTCTTATTCATATATATGGTCTTCTGTTTTTTCAGGCTTAGCATCAACCGCAACGCAAGTATCATTAACAGCAACTGATAGTTTATATGTAATTGCAACAGACGTAACTACTGGTTGTACTGCTTCTGATAGCGCTTTTATTGAATTCTTAGATGAAACAATTATCGATTCAACAGAAACCACTATTTGTGCGTATACCGATGTTGACTTGACTGCTGACAATCTGATTTTAAGTGATTATGTTTGGACTTTTGGTAATGACACACTCAGCACCGGTTCAAGTACTTTAAGCCTGACCAATGTTTTAAGTTCTGAAGCTGGAACATATGTCGTTTCAGGAATTGATGTCGATGGTTGTTCAGTAGAGCAAAAGTTTATACTCTATGTAACATTGGGAAGTAGCATAGATTTAGGCCTTGATAAAAGTATTTGTGAAGGGAGTTCTGTTGAACTAAGTATTGATGTGAGTGCCGCTGCTTATGAGTGGTATTACAATGAAAACCCGGAAACTGTTGATGGGGCTACTATTGTATCTAGCTTATCGGTTTATGAAGTGGATACCGAAGGAATGTATTATGTTAAGGCAATGAGCTCCGGTGGCTGTGAGAGTGTGGATTCTGTTTTTGTTACAGTTAATGATCTTCCGGATATAGATTTGGACGATGTGTCAGGCTTGTGTCAGGGTACATCATACGTGTATGATGCCGGTTCAGGATATGAGTATATCTGGCAGGATGGGTCAAGCAATCAAACCTATACGGCTTATGATCCCGAAGAAGTGTCTGTTACAATTACCGATTCAAATGGATGTTCAAATGCTGATACTACCACTTTTGAATGGAAAGAAGTGGGTATCTTTAGTAGCGAGTATGTTACTGTTTGTCCTGTAGATGATTATACTATTACTACGGGCAGTACATTAACAGACATTACCTGGTATTATAATGATGGAACAACTACGATAGAGTTATCTGGTAGCTCAGACTCCTATACAATAACAGGTGTGGAACTGGCAGATGCAGGCGATTATATTGTTAATGCTACCGAAGATGGATGCGATGTTTGGGATACACTTACCTTATATGTTGTTGATGTGGGATCCATTAACCTGGGCGATGACCGTACTATTTGTGAAGGGGAAACCATAGAGTTAAATGCTAGTGATGGTTTTGTTTCTTATGAGTGGCATCTGAATGGTGACCTTTCTGTAATTTATTCAACAGAGTCAAGTGTTACTGCGGGTAATGCATCCGATGATCCAACGAGTTCATCTGAAACCTGGTATTTATTTGTAGAACATTCTAGTGGATGTACATTGGAAGATGAGGTTATAGTTAGTAAGGTGTATAATCCAGTTATAGATTTAATTGATTCCATACGACCTTGTTCCTACGA
This sequence comes from Saccharicrinis sp., assembly GCA_041595375.1. Classification (GTDB taxonomy): domain Bacteria; phylum Bacteroidota; class Bacteroidia; order Bacteroidales; family Marinilabiliaceae; genus Saccharicrinis. The sequence continues at coordinate 7,384 of JBFHKL010000165.1, read as the reverse complement.
TACTGTAGAGGTAGCAGCGTTGATTAATTATGTTTACTCAAATTCAAGCGATGATCCTACGTCAGATAATAGTGGGGTAACTTATTATTGGGATGATGATACAAATGCCACTGCCATAGAGGATATGTTGATATCCGTTTCCGGAGATTATACCGTTACCGTTTCTAATTATCATATTGATACAGCAGGTGATAGTACTTTTTGTTATGCAAGCGATAGTACAAATGTTCTTTATTGGGATGAGTTGGAGTTAACTAAACTTAGCGATGTGTATATTTGTCCCGGCACCACTACTACCTTAGAAGCCCCTTCGGAGGTAACATCTTATTCCGATTTGCAAAGTTATCAATGGTCTTACCTGGATAGTAATAATGATGTGATTAGTTCTAATACAGAAAATACAAGTTGGACAAGTGTTAGTGATTTAGGTACATATTCATTATATGTATTATACACTGATTCGCTATGTGTAGCAAGTGACACTTTAGATTTGTTCAATTATGAAGCCCCCGATGTGTCTATTCTTGGAGATACAATAGTTTGTGAAGGGGAGTCATCAATACTCTATTCTAATTCTATTTTTGCTAATTATTTGTGGTCTACAGGAGAAAGTACCGAGTCTATTTCAGCAGACACAGCAGGTGATTATACACTTACAGTTACAAGTTCTAGTACCGGTTGTGATGCAACCGATACCACAAGCTTTGTGGTAAACGAGCTGCCAATTATTGCATTAAGTGATACCATTACCGGCTTTTGTTATCAATCTTCAACAGATCTTTCTGTAAGTAGCGTTACTTACTCAGATGGTTCTAGCGCTCTTAGTCCTGTTTATGAATGGAATACCTGGGAAACGACTTCGTCTATTAAAGTTGACGATGCAGGAACTTACTCTGTTGAAGTCACAGATTCCAACGGCTGTTCAAATACTGAGGAAGCTGAGGTTTCAGCCTATGATGAGATTATTATTGATTTTGATAATATAGATACTGATGCTTGTCCCGATATTGGTGTGTATCTGGAATGTCCCTTTGATACAGATACCATTACCAGCTTTCAATGGACTAAGTCTGGAGGTTCAAGTTCTACACCTGCTATTAACACCAATTGGACGGTATTTGAATCCGGTATTTATATATTAAATGTAATTGATGCTAATTTATGTGAAGCCTATGATTCTGTTGAGGTTGAAATTTTAGACGCTCCAGAAATTGATCTGGGAGAGAACGATACCATTTGTTCTGGAGAATCAATAGAGATTTCAAATGAGGATGATTATAGTGCGTATGTGTGGAGTACTGGTTCAGTTGAGTCAGCTATAACTGTTAGTACTGTTGGTACTTCTGATTATTGGGTAGAAGTGACTGATGAGAATGGTTGTACCAATAGTGACACTATTACTGTGACTTCACTTTCGCTTCCAACGGTTAGCATTGCTGATCCGGGAATAACATGTTCGGGAACGGAAGTGGAATTGATTCCTACAGTTACCTCATCTACTGCGTCCTATTCATTATGGTGGTCTACAAATACCAGTGCTAGTAGTATAAGTGTAAATGGAGGAACTTATTCTGTAACGGTAACCGATGATAATGGTTGTACAGGGACAGGTGAAATAACGGTTACACAATATGATGCACCTACCGTTTCTTTGGGTAATGATACCATTCTTTGTCCAAGCATCGATACCATGTATATCTCTCCCAATGAGGGGGATATATTTGAATCCTATTTATGGCATAATGATTTAACCGATTATGAGATAGTTGCAAGCATTGGAGCTGTAAACTCAGTTAAAGTAACTGATTCAAATGGATGTAGCGGGTTTGATCAGGTTAAAATTACCTATTATACCTATACTGATACCACCTTTAATTTCGCTTTATGTCAGCAAGATACACTGGTTAATATTATTGATATTGATAATGATGCGGATGAGCATACAGGTGAATATTATTGGTTTCACGATGGATCTACCGAGTCATATAATACATTTTCATCCAGCGATACTTTTAGGGTTAGTATAGGTATTACCTTAGATGATGGCTTAACGACCTGCTATTATAAGATTGACACCTTAGCATTTGAAATGTATTCATTGCCAGTCATAGAGACCCTCGACACCTTGGTATATGGCGAAGTAAGCATTGAAATGAATGGAGAGAATTCGCCGTATGAGTATAGTTTGGATAGTATTATTTGGCAGGATAGTAATGAGTTTACTGATTTGGACGAGGGAGACTATACGGTTTATGTATTAGATTGTAATGGCTGTTCAACTTCCCAAGTATTTAGTATAACAGCAGATGTTGATTTAACTATTGCAAATTATTTTACACCCAATAACGATGGATATAATGATACCTGGGAGATTGATGGAATTAGTAGTTTTCCGGAATCAGAGATACGTATTTATGATCGTTATGGGAAGTTAATGAAATTATATTATGGTGATGATGAAGGATGGGATGGAACATATTATAATAAACCTGTAAAGGAAACAGATTATTGGTATGTAATTAAGATTGTTCCGCTAGGCAAGGTTATTAAAGGACATTTTACACTTAAACGATAATCTTATAGAATCGGAAAATCATGAAAAGTATATTATTTTTAGTTTTTGCTTTGCTAAGTTGTAATTATATATCGGCTCAGGATTATTTTATTACTAATCTTTATGAGTACGAACTGTTTTTAATGAACCCAGCAGCAGCTGGAGGCTCAAAAAGTTGTTCCCAGGTTAATGTGTTTAACCAAAAGCAATGGTTTGATATGGAGGGATCACCTACAACGCAAATTATTAGTTTTCAAACAGGCCTTACAAGTCAGTTTGGTATAGGAACATATATTTATAATGATCAGAATGGATATACCAGTGAAATAGGATTACAACAATCATTCTCCTATGAAATTAAACTACAAGATCAATTAAAGAGAAAGTCATACTTATCCTTTGGTTTATCAATAAATGCTGAACAGGTTAAAATTGACGAATCAACCTTTTATGAGGATGGTTCCTATGATCCTATTGTGTCAGGAGGAGTTGAATCGGGTTGGGGGTTAAATGCTAATACCGGCGTTTTATTTAAATATAACAACTACCATATAGGTGTTGCTCTTACTAATCTGTTAGGGCAAACTAATACTATCTATGATGATTCTAGTGAAGAGTCAGAAGCAACAGACTTTCATATACACGCCGGTACTTGGTTTAAATTAGCTTCTAGGGATTTAATTCTGTATCCTGAATTGATGTATCGCTTCAATAGTCTGTCTGATTCAAGATTTGATATTAACATGAAATTTAAAATGCCTACCTATAATGATAATGTCACTTTGTGGTCTTTATTATGTTATCGTAGGAATATGGTTAGTGGATATGGTAAAGATTTATCAGCTAGTTTTACGATGGGAGTAAATGTAAGTAAACTGAGCTTTGGTATTGAATATAATCAAAGTTTATCTGGCTCATCTTCTTATTATGGAAATGCGTATCAGGCTATTCTGGGCTATCGTTTTAATTGTCGTGAAAATAAGAACGGTAGAGTTCCTTGTAGTTTCCAAGATGTTATTTATAAAGGTATTGCACCAAGTGGAATTAAAAAGAAGAGATAATAGTTGTTTTTAGGATAATGCTTTTTTATTTTTCATAAAAGGGTTGTTTTTTGAAGTTTCTGTTCAAAAAATAAGTATAATTGTATATGAACCAAACTTTCTTTTGTTATATAGTATTTTTGCTCTTGCTTATGCCCAAGATTGGTACAGCACAACCTGTTGGAGCCTTAGAACTCTCGGTTACTGCAAATAACGATTATGCACAAGTAAGCCTCAATAAGGAAAAAGAGATTGATATCCTAGCAAATGACTATGGTTTAAACGACGGAATTGAATCTGTCAGTATATTAACTTATCCACTAAATGGAGAGGTTGTTGTTAATGAGGATTATTCACTTACTTATACTCCAGGATTTAATTATGAGGGAGAAGATGAGATTGAATATGAGATTTGTAATACCGATGGTTCTTGCGATGACGCGACTGTTGACATTGATGTAATTTATGTGGATTATGAACCATATGCGGTAAATGATAGTCTAATAACTTATTGGGCAGAAGAGCTTTCGATTAACTGTATGGATAATGATAGTAATCTGTTAAATTATCCCATTGAGTTATATATTGATACAGACGCTAAAAAAGGGTATGCTTATACCCTAAATGACTCCATTATAGTGTATTGTCCTGACGTGGGAGATTCAGGTAGCGATTCAATTCAATATACTGTTTATGATGATGATGGAGATTATAGTAGTGCATGGGTAATTATTTCCCTACTTAGCACAGGTTCTTCAGACGAGGTCTTTGTTCCCAATGGTTTTTCTCCAAATAATGATGGGGTAAATGACTATTTTTATATCCCGAGTTTTGAATATACTTCGAGCGTTAAGGCTAAAATATTTACCCGCTGGGGAGTTCTTGTATATCAGAATGATGATTATCAGAATGATTGGGATGGTACTGCAAATACCGGTGATTTTAACGGTTCTAAACTTACGCCAGGAACCTATTATTTCCGTTTTGAGGTAAGTGATTTAAACCTCGATATAAAAGGCTTTGTTTACATTAATTATTAATAAATTTATTGAGATATTGAGATATTTAGTCCCCATATTGTTGTTTCTTTTATTGTGTCCTGATAACCTCCGTCTTCATGCGCAATGGGATATTAGTCTTTCTCAGTATATGACCAATCAGTTGGCTATAAACCCAGCTTATGTAGGTGTGAAAAACACTGTTGCTACGCATTTAAACATCAGAAATCAGTGGACAGGAGTTGATGGGTCCCCAAAGAGTTATATTGCAGGAATCCATTGTCCAATTAATAAGACCTTTAGTTCAGTAGGATTTCTTTTTGCGGCCGATGAGTATGGTCCGGTACAAACATTTAATGTCAATTTCTCCTATTCTTATTTATTGATTTTAACCGATCAGTTGCATCTTTCGTTAGGCTTAAGCGGAGGTGCCTATAATCAAAGTTTAGGTCTATCTTCTCTGGAGCTTGTTACTTTAAATGATGAAATGTTTGATGAAGATGTTAATGGTCAATTAAATGCTGATTTTGGGGTGGGAGCCTATCTGTTTTCGCCATCTTTTTTTGTTGGTTTTTCACTCCCGCACATATTAGAAACAGATTTGATTTCCTATGATTATACGGAGTATCTGAGTTATAAACGGCATTTATATTTAAATGGGGGGTATATTTATAACTTAGAAGATTCTAAATGTGTTTTTAAGCCAATGGCTTTGTTTAAAATGACCGAAGATGGAGAGAGCTCCTTTGACTTTAGTTTACAAACGGTTTATAATAATAAGTTAATGGTGGGAGCTGGATATCGTACCACTAACGATTTAGCTTTTATTGCAGGTATCCTGTTGGGCAAGAATACTTTTTTTTCTTATTCGGTCGATATGAATAATAATTCTAATCTCGATGCCCTTAGTCATGAAGTATCTCTTTCTTTTGAGAGTTTTAAATTCTATAAAAAAACGCGGAAACGTTGGTTTAAAAAGAAAAAAAAGAGTGATGATACCGAAGATAGTATGAAATCAATTCGAGATTTTTAAGGGCTATTTTATCAATTGTTACAATTACTGATAACTTATCAGTTTTATCCTTTCTAGGTTCTTTTATCGTCTACACTTATTTAAAATACTATTTTATTGAAGCTATTGAGCTTAAGTAATCAATCTGTAATGGTTTACTTAATTTTGAGTGCTTTCTGCAATGATTCGTCATTTTGTTATCTTTGTTTTTTATTTATTTTTTGCTCAATATAAAATAATACAATATGTATCGTAAGTTATTATTAGGCGCAGTCCTTTCTGTGGGTTTATCTCTTGGTGCTCAAAATCCTTTGGATAAAGGAATTGTTAAAGTAGTGCCACAAGGAAAGGGCTATTATTACGAATCTGTGTTAAAGGATGTAAATGCCGTAAATGATTCGTTAGACAATGAAGACAGTCAACCCTATGTGCGGTTTTTTATGGATCAGTCGGGAATGGATTTGCCCAATGAGCTGTCTTTGTATACCCAACAATGGACTCAGCCTACCGAGTCACAGGGTAATGGGGGTACTTGCTGGTCTTTTTCAACTACAGCGTTCTATGAGTCTGAGGTTTTTCGCATGAGTGGAAAAAAAGTGGAGCTTTCGGAAATTTATACCGTTTATTGGGAATATGTAGAAAAAGCCCGTCGTTTTATTGAAAAAAGAGGGAATTCACTCTTCGACGAAGGTTCTGAAGGGAATGCGGTAGCTCGGATTATGAATCAGTATGGAGCTGTGCCTAAACAAGCTTATACTGGTTTAATTGATGGAAGAAAATTCCATAGCCATGAAGAAATGTTTAATGAGATGAAAGCCTTTCTTTTATCTATGAAGAATAATAACTCGTGGAATGTAAATTTTGGTTTAGAAACCATACAGGCCATTATGAATCATTATATTGGACAGCCACCTGTTGATTTTAAGGTTGAGGGTAAGAGTTATACCCCACATACTTACCTGAATGATTATCTGAAACTTGATCCCAATGATTTTGTGGAAATATTATCGTATAAGCAAGAACCATATTGGCAACAAGTAGAATATAAAGTGCCTGATAACTGGTGGCATAGTAAGGATTATTACAATATTCCTTTGGATGATTATATGAAACTAGTAAAAAGAGCTATTAAAAATGGTTATACCATGAGCATAGGTGGCGATGTGACAGAAAGCGGATTTCTTCGTACAAGCAATTGTGCCATGATTCCTGATTTTGATATCCCTTCGGCTTATATTAACGAAGATGCTCGCCAGTTCCGTTTTTCAAATGAAACAACTACGGATGATCATGGTATGCAGTTGATTGGTATTTTGGAAAACTACAAAAATACAGGTAAGGATTGGTACTTAATCAAAGATTCCAGCTCTGGTTCACGTAATGTGGGTGAAGGTGATCCACGATTTGGCTATTATTTTTTCCACGAAGATTATATCAAACTAAAGATGATGGGCTTTACCATTCATAAAGATGCCGTTAAAGATATTTTGAAGAAGTTTAAATAAGCAGCAAGATATAGGGAAAATATCTATTCCTCTTGATGAAGCATTCTTATTAATCCGGGGTGCGACTGCTGGTTTCACTCCGGATTGATTTAAAAAAATTAAATCTTCATTTTTATTCCCACGCCAAAACTCCAATGATTAAACTGCATACCACTTTTTGTTGTGCGGTTGCCATCTATAAAGTAGTCAATATTTTCACTATCGATATTTTCATATGCTTTTTTTCTGAAAAGGAAAAAGCCTGATCGTTCCTGCAACAGGATAATATCTTCAGT
>JBFHKL010000164.1:0-9451 GCA_041595375.1 Saccharicrinis sp. | reverse complement strand
CATTCTGCTACAAATATTTAATAGGATTTGTATTTACATTTGATAAACGAATCGCAAAATTAGGTATTTTTTTTGTAAGTAACTCAAAAAAAAGTTCTTTAGTAAATTGTTCACTCTCAAAATGCCCAATATCTGCGATAACAATTTCATCTTCTGCATCAAAAAACTGATGGTATTTAAAGTCTCCGCTAATAAAAACATCGGCTTTAGCAGCTTTAGCTTTATTTAATAAAAAACTTCCTGCCCCACCACAAACAGCAACTTTTTTTATCGATTTATGAAGCAAGGGTGTATATTTAATACTCCCGCATTCAAAAATTTCTTTTACGCGATGCAAAAACAGCATCTCATCTTCGGGTGTTTCCAAATCACCAACCATGCCTGAGCCAGCCTGCTCCCAACTGTTTTCAAGTGGGTAAAAATCATAGGCCACCTCCTCGTATGGATGGGACGACAGTAAAGCATTCAGTACTTTACCTTGTAAATATGATGGGATGATGGTTTCTATTCGTATTTCTTTTTCGGCATGCAACTCTCCCACTTGACCCACAAAAGGGTTTGTTTGTTCTCCAGCCCTGAAAGTACCCTCTCCGCTCACATTAAAACTGCATGAATCGTAGTGTCCAATATGTCCTGCTCCGGCATTAAAAATGGATGTACGCACTTTTTCGGCATAATCTTGCGGCACAAAAGTCACCATTTTTAATAATTCACCATTTTTAGGTGCAAGTATCTTACAATTTGTAAGCCCTAATTTTTCACATATTTTCCCATTAACCCCGTTTATAACACTGTCGGCATTAGTATGACAAGCATAAATAGCTATATCATGTTTTATGGCTTTGATCACACAGCGCTCCACATAGTTATTGCCATTGAACCTTTTAATAGCTCCCATTACTATGGGATGATGTGCAACAATTAAATTATATCCCAATGCGATAGCTTCGTCAATTACCTCTTCTGTTACATCCAGGCTTATCAAAATACCGCTCACTTCATTTTTTCTGCTACCTATTATCAAACCTGCATTGTCGTAGCTCTCCTGTAAAGAAGGAGGTGCAAAGTCTTCAAGAATATCAGTTACTTGTTGTATCCTCATTTTTTTTAGTTGAAAATAATATAGTTGTGTTGGTTATTAGCCCTAAGCTTCAATGCAAAAAAAAACTACCTAATAATTTATTCACAAGCCATTTCGATTAAATTTATGGCTCAATGTTTTCAATCGCAATTTGTAAATATAGAATATTCAATAAGTTAATCTATTAGTTGATAAAAGTTTAATACCTAATAAACCTTAGTAACAAAAAGCCTGATTCACTTATTCTGTTGGATCCTCCATTTTATTTTCTTTCCCTAAATTTTCTTTCATCTCAATCAACATTGCTCTCATGTCCTTCAATTTAGATACGACCTCAAAGTTATTGACCGTATCGTCATGATTCTCTTCGAGTTTTTTCTGAGCCCCCTTCAGAGTCATTCCTTTTTCCTTGACCAAATGAAAGATCAGATGAAAATTTTCAATATCTGCAGGAGTAAAAAGGCGGTTTCCTTTTTTATTTTTCAACGGTTTTATAATAGCAAATTCCTTCTCCCAAAATCGAATTAAGGAAGTATTTACATCAAACATTTCGGCCACCTCTCCGATAGTATAATACAGCTTTTCTATTTTAGGTTCCTTGTATGGCATTCTATTGGCTTTTATTGATTAGTTATCAAATGGCTTTGGGTTATTGCCCTTTAGTAGTTAATGATTAACAATACGGCTTAATCATCTACAAAAACAAAAACCTTTTATTGCTGCATAATCTACAGTTTTACAAGAGCATAAAAACTGTTTAGCAAGTAAGCCCATTGCGTTTTTTAACAAATTACTTAAAAAACGAAATACTAATTGTATGTATAATGATACGCAATATTACTTTATATTTCATAAAAATTCAATATTCTTCCCATAAAACAATCAAAAGCTGGTCTCCTTTAACATACTACCTTTAGTAAGTTACTTTTGGTAAGTTAATATAAAGTCGCTATATTTATCTAATTATTCATATACAAATACTTACCCAAACAACAGATGGCAAAAACCAAGATATCAAACCCATTTTTGGTTAATAATTATCAGGGTTCTGACTATTTTTGTGACAGAGCCATTGAAACGCAAACCATTAAAGATAATCTTTACAATGGAAATTCCACCACTATAATGGCTATCAGGAGAATAGGTAAAACAGGTTTAATAAAGCATGTATTAAATCAATTACCCACAGCCTATCACGGTGTTTATGTTGACTTACTGGAAACAGAAAACATGAACCAGCTTTTAAATATTCTTGCCTCTGCCATCATGAGTCAAACTCCACAAAAATCAAAATTTGGCAAAACCATCTGGAATTTTCTAACCAGTCTTCGCCCTACCATTAGTTTCGATCCTCTTAATGGTTTACCTCAAGCCTCTTTCTCCATTAGCAATGAGGAGACAAAAACGAATATCAGCTCGGTATTTGAATTTCTTGAACAGCAGGACCAAAAAATTGTAATCGCAATAGATGAATTTCAACAAATACTAAATTATCCTGAAAAAAATGTCGATGCCTGGCTACGAACTCGAATACAACATCTGAATAATGTTGTTTTTATTTTTTCGGGAAGTCAGCAACATTTAATGGCTGAGCTATTTGGTTCACCTCAACGTCCGTTTTACCGTAGCTCTCAAATAGTGCAACTTAAAAAAATTGAACAAGAAGCATATACCGACTTTATTATGGATATGTTTTTAAAATACAAATACCAAGTTTCCAGAGATATAGTGGAGCAGATATTAGATTGGACAGACAGACATACTTATTTTACTCAGGTTTTATGCAACCGGGTATTTGCCCGTCGTACTAAAAATATTTCAACGTCCGATTGGAAAGCAGAAGCCTCATTGATACTCAAGGAACAGGAAGTCTTATTTTTCTCATTCAGAAATATGTTGGCTAAAAATCAATGGAAAGTATTAAAGGCCATCGCAAAACAGGGAAAAACATACAAACCAAGCGCTCAATCCTTCTTAAAAAAATACAAACTAAGTTCTTCTGCCACCGTTTTAAAAGCTATTAAAGCACTATTAAATATGGAGTTAATCTACAAAGACTATGATTTAAACGGAGAACAGTATTATGCAGTGTATGATTTATTTTTTAGACGCTGGAGCGAACAAAAAACTTTTTAAAAGCTTATTTTTACATCCATCACATACATTTGTAAACGACTCAACAATAGATCCATATTAAGATGAGAAGACTATTAACCATTATAATCACTGCTTTACTTAGCACATATACTCTTGCCCAAAGCAGCACCGATACACTTATTTCCTTTATTGGCGTAGGCGATATGATGCTGGGAACTGATTTTCCGGATAAAAAATACCTACCTCCCAACAATGATCCCATGCCCTATGTATCGGAAGCTATTCCTTATTTAAAAAGTGCCGATGTAACTTTTGGTAACCTGGAAACATCTTTACTGGACGAAGGTCCTGTTGTAAAAAGCTGTAAGGACACCACCAAATGTTACGCATTTAAGATGCCTGAGAAATATGGCTTAGTACTCAAAGAGATGGGGTTTGATTTTTTAAACCTGGCTAATAACCATATCCGGGATTTTGGTCAAGCAGGGATGCAAACCACTCGTTATCACCTAGAAAAACTGAATATCGCCTGGTCGGGATTAATCGATAAACCAACAGATACCATTACTGCCAGAGGATTAAAAATTGGTTTAGCTGCTTTTTCGCCTAACACAGGCACTGTGGATATTAATGATTTGCCCTATGCTATTCAGCTGGTTAAAAACCTGAAAGACTCCTGCGATATTGTCATTGTTTCATTTCATGGTGGTGCCGAGGGAGCCGATCACCAACACATAACACGCGAAAGAGAAACCTTTTACGGAGAGAACCGAAGCAACGTTTACGAATTTGCACATGCTATGATTGACGCCGGAGCCGATATTATTTTTGGTCATGGTCCGCATGTTTGCCGAGCCATTGAAGTGTACAAAAATAGATTTATCGCCTACAGCCTGGGCAATTTTGCCACCTATTCGCGCTTTAACCTTACAGGACCTAATGCCCTAACACCCATCGTTAAAGTGTATACCAATACAAAAGGAGAATTTATAAAAGGTCAGATTATCCCCTTCAGACAAATTAAAAACGTAGCATTAAGCTACGACGAAAGCAAAGCTGTTATTTATAAAATAAAAGACCTGACAAGAATAGATTTTCCTGAGCTGAACGGAAGATTGATGATTGAGGATAGTGGTGAATTCAGCATGCCTTTTGAGAAAAAAATGAAACCTAAAGGCTTAGATTTTTCGTCTTCCTTTTCAATCAATGATATCTCTGAAAAATACTGGCCAAAACTGTATTAGGCAGAACAAAAGAATACTCACCAGTTAACTATTTTTTATACAAATAGCTAACTGGCAAGTAGTTTATCAGTATCATTAAAGTACCCTAAACTCAATAAATCTCCGGAAATTTATTCGGAGCTGATTCGTTCATCATATCATAAATAGCCTCATACACATCCTCAGCACTAGGATTGGAAAAATAATCTCCATCGGTACCAAAGGCAGGGCGATGATCTTTAGCCGTCACCGTTTTGGGTGTTGAATCGAGGAATTTATAGCCATCCTGTATCTCAATGACCTGTTGCATCATAAAGGCTGTGGTACCTCCCGGCACATCCTCATCGAAAAACACTATACGATTGGTTTTTCTGATAGACTCAAGAATCACCCCATACCTATCAAAAGGCAACAGGGTTTGCACATCTATCAGCTCCACTGATATTCCAACCTCCAGCAATTGCTCCACTGCTTCCTGAGCAATTCTCACACAAGACCCATAGGTAACAAGTGTGACATCATTACCTACATGCAATATCTCCGGTATTCCCAAGGGCACATTAAACTGTCCTATATTATCGGGTCGCGGTTCACGAATACGGTATCCATTCAGCGGTTCAATCACCAATCCGGGGTCATCGCCCTTGAGCAGCGTATTGTACATCCCTGCGGCTCGCGTCATATCGCGAGGCACGCAAACGTAAACTCCACGAATGGAATTAATGACCATACTTGTTGGCGAACCAGAATGCCATATACCTTCTAAACGATGCCCTCGTGTACGAACAATCATAGGTGCCTTTTGGCCTCCTTTGGTACGGTAACGTAAGGTAGCTACATCGTCACTCAATGTTTGCAAACCATACATCAGGTAATCAAAATATTGTATCTCGGCTATCGGCCTTAGTCCTCGAAGTGCTAATCCCAATCCTGTTCCAATGATAGTAGTTTCACGTATCCCTTCATCCCAGATACGCATCTTCCCATGTTTTTTTTGCAAACCTTCCATCGACTGATTCACCCCTCCTAACACGCCGGTATCCTCACCAAAGGATACTAATTGAGGAATCTGTTCAAACAGCTTATCAAAGTTATCCCTTAAAATCTCACGCCCAGGCACTTTTTCAACATCTGCCGGATAATGAGGAGGCACAACAGGTACTTTAATGGCCGCAAACTCATCTTCGGAATACAAACGGTCGTTATACAACACATGCGCTTTTGCTCTGTAGGCTGCAATCCATTGCTGCAAGGCTCCTTTTAAACTTCCGGGCTTATCACAGGAAGTACAAATATGACGGAGGATTTTACGGGCAGTTGATAAAATTTCTTTCCGGTTTAAATGATAGGCATTATTCAGGTTATGAACAAGCTCTTTGATTTTGTCATCATTAATTTCGTTGCACACGCATGACTTTTGTTCAATCACAGCCAGCAAGTCATCACGTTCCTTCTTAATGGTACTTAAAAACTGATTCCAGGCATTCTTTTGTGCAGTTTTTGCCTCTTCCAATGCCTCTTTCTCTATCTGATCCAATTCTTCGGCATTAGCCAAAGTACGTTCTATGATCCATTCCCTCATTTTCAACAGGCAATCAAAATCCTTTTCCCACTTTAAACGCTCTTCCGACTTATAACGTTCATGAGAACCCGAGGTAGAATGGCCGATTGGCTGAGTTAATTCATCCACATGAAACATAACAGGAACATGATCCTTACGGCATTTACTAATGCCCTCCTCATAGGCCTGACAGAGTCCAGCATAATCCCAGCCCTTGACCTTAAAAATGATCACTCCACTTTTATCCTTCGCTGATTTTTCAAAACCTTTTAAGGCGGATGAAATACTCTCTTTTACGGTTTGTACACTTTTGGGAACCGAAATGCCGTAACCATCGTCCCATATAGAAATGGCCAGAGGTATTTGATGAACCGCTGCCGCATTTAACGTTTCAAAGAAATGCCCTTCCGATGTACTGGCATCGCCTATGGTACCGAAAGCCACTTCATTACCACCATTACTAAATTGGCTGAATTCTTTTAAAGCCGGGCTATTACGATAGAGTTTAGACGCATAAGCTAAACCAACCAGACGAGGCATTTGACCTGCCGTTGGTGAAATATCTGACGAAGTACACTTGATATTGGCAATATCCTTCCATTCTCCCGAATCAGTAATGGTACGCGTTCCAAAATGGTTATTAAAAGAACGTCCTCCATTATCAGGATTCAAATTGGTATCTGTTTCTCCATACAAAGATGCAAAAAAAGCAAAAGGATTTGTCATTCCTGCGGCCAGCATAAATGTTTGGTCGCGATAATACCCTGAGCGCCAATCTCCCTTTTTAAATTGTTTCGCCATAGCCAATTGAGCCACTTCCTTTCCATCGCCAAAAATTCCAAACTTAGCCTTACCGGTAAGTACTTCTTTTCTTCCTATGAGGCTCAAATTACGACTTATATAACCGATCCGGTAATCATTTAATACCTCTTTTCTAAACTCATCAAAACTGATTCCTGAATTTGAGATCATAACTTTTTAATGCAATTAAATATTAGTAAACTATACACAAGGTAATAAAGTGTAAAGTATCAGGACTGAATAACAATCGGGTACTTATCTGTGATCTGCTCACCCTATGACACAAAAGATACAGACTATTTTTTTTGCTTGGTTCAATACTACACATTAAACTTCATTTAATTCGCTTACAAAACTAATAAGATTTTTTCTGCTCTTCCACTCTTCAAACATATTAAGAGATACTTTGTTTATTAAGAAAGAAAAAAGCGTATTTTTACAACTTTAAAAATCAAATAGCCATGTTAAAGGTATTATTATTAAGTGTGGTATTAGTAGGGATAGTTTTTGTACTAATGGCCATTAGCATATTGATTAAAAAACACGGAAAATTTCCTAATATTCATATCGGAAGCAATAAAGACATGAGAAAAAGAGGCATTGTTTGTGCTACAACACAGGACAGACAGGCACAAAAGGCTTCAATTAAAATCAAACCTCTTCATCTGGATAAAGAAGGAGATAGTCAAACTCTTAGCTGCTAAAGCACCATATACATTGCTATTAGTTAACAAATAGAGCCTGACAAATCAGGCTCTAACAATTCATTTTTATATATTCCGTACAACTTATTGAACAATAAGCTTACCGAAACCTGAGGTATGCTGCACTTGCGTTTCACCCTTTTCATCGATATAAATAAAATAAGCTTCGGTATCAGGAAGATTTTCAATAACTTCCATGCTCTTGTCCAACCCCATAACCATACAAGCTGTTGCATAGGCATCAGCTACCATACATTCGGGAGCTACTATGGTTGCACTTAAAAGAGAGTGCTGGACCGGATAACCTGTCTTAGGATCGATGGTATGGGCATACTTTTTACCATCTTTAATATAAAAGTTACGATAATTACCACTGGTAGCCATGCCTAGATCGCTTAATGAGATGATATCTTGCAATTCGCGATTTACAGCTGCCTGATCATCAATAGGCTTATCAATACCTACACGCCAAAAAAGACCTTTATCATTCACTCCGGCCACCCTTATCTCACCGCCAATTTCAACCATGTAATTCGCAATACCCTGAGAGGCCAGGTAATCAGCCACTACATCGACCCCATAACCTTTGGCTATAGCACTGGCATCAAGCATGATTCCCGGATTAACCTTTCTCAAGAAATCGCCCTGCAGATGCACCTTCTCCATACCTATATCATTCAATAATGAATCAATTAACTCAGCGTTTACACTATCCTTCTTTTTAAAACCAAAACCCCAGGCATTCACCAACGGAGCAACTGTCATATCAAAGGCACCTTCTGTACGTTGATAGATTTTAAATCCCGATTCAAAAACATACTTCATCATAAAATCTACTTCCACCCCTTCTTCGCTGACATTAAATTTGCTAATCCCAGAAGTATCTTTATAGGTAGACAAGGCCCAATCCACTTTATTCAGTTCCTTCAAAATGCCTTCATCTACAGAATCATTATTATGCATAGGCTGATAAATAATATGGTAAAAAGTACCAAAAACCGCCCCTTGTATTTTAATGTAATCGTTTGATTCAGGTTTACAGGAAAACAAAATGGCAAGCAATGAAAAAATAAAAATATGCTTCATGAGAATATAAATTTGTATGCGCAACAAAAATATAATTAAATATTCTTTTGATATTGGATAATTCAAAAAATAATTAACTTTACATAACTTATTAAACAAGCCAGAGACAAATGTTTAACGAGATCAAAAAACTTAATATAATATAATTATTATCCATAATAAAAGTAACTTTTTTATTTCAACCCCGTACTTACATAAGTAAAAATTACTATTTTTGTATTTTAGATGAATTCGCCCCTAAATAATTAAATAGATAGCGGTAATGATTTATTAAACCATACAAAAACAACAATAGTTATTTTTTGTAAGAAAGCATACAACAAACCAGAAAACACTATTTTCAATTATATAAATACTAATTATTTAAACCTCAAAAAATGAAGAATTTATTATTATCTGCCTTGTTCCTAGGATTATTGGCAACAAGCTGTGCTGGAAATGCAACTGCAAAAGAAGAAGTAGGTACAGAAGTAAGCGAAGAAGCAACTCCTTGTTGTGCATCTGAAGAAGCTGTTGCTCCTGATTCATTAGCCGTAGAAACACCTGATTCATTAGCCGTAGAGACTCCTGATTCAACTGCTGTTGAAGTGTTAGCTGCAGAATAATTTTAGCAAAACATTGAGAAGGCTGTCGATAACAGACAGCCTTTTTTTATGTCCTTATCACAGCTATGCACAAAAAAAAGCCACCTGAAATCAGGCAGCTTTTATTTATTTTCAAAACGACTAACATCCCGAACATGAAGCTCGTGCTTCTGCCATAAGCTTTTCTGTTACGAACATCAATTCGGCTTTTAATTCTTCCTTTGTTTTTCCTGTTGATTTCATGCTTGTTCCTGCAGTAGAAATCTCATCTGGACAAGCATCATCAAGAATTTCATTTAGAACATCACCACAAT
>JBFHKL010000163.1:0-9534 GCA_041595375.1 Saccharicrinis sp. | reverse complement strand
GTTTCCAGACCTACAACAGGTTTAAACATCTTAGCTTTATTCACCTCCTGAAAAGATGACTTTATAGTAAGCAACTTATACTCTGTTTCCTGAGCGTTTAAGGTTAGGGTCACTAAAAAAACTGGTACAAAAATCCCCCTAACTACAATCGATTTAATTAGCGTTATATTCATTTTATTTTGCCGGTATAATGTAATACATCAATTTACTTCTCAATCAATATTTATTCTATTAAGGTTTAACATACACCAATAAGAAAATCTTCTATCATAACCAATCCATAATAATCTCATTGTCTTTTTTGAGATAACGATAGGCAAAAAAATATTAAAAGTTAATTTCTCTATTTAATTTTTCTTTAAACAGCTTAACTACCTTTTCTATTTGTTCATATTCTTTAAGAATAAGCTGACCATACTTAGTAAGCACAGCTCCTCCTCCTCCTTTTCCTCCACGCACCTTTTCAAGCACAGGAGATGCGGAGGCCTTATTTACAGCCTCCAACATATTCCAGGCTTTATTGTATGACATGTCCATTTTTTCCGATGCTTTTAATAAACTACCTGTTGAAGCCACCAATCTCAGGAGTCTTACCCTTTCAGGATTAACAAGCAATTTATCATCATTACTAATATGGATATGTAAATCAACGTTCGTCATTATTGACTTCTTTAATCGTTAACCCCTATAATAACCTCAGTCGATTTTACGATAGCATAGGCTTCTTTGCCAACTTCCAGTTTTAAATCAGCAATGGCATCCTTTGAAATAATAGAAACTACCTGATTTCCACTACCCAAGTCAATAACTACTTTTGATGTGATAAGCCCTTCTTCAATGGACTTTACAACTCCCTTTAAATTGTTACGTGCGCTTAATTTCATATTTATAAATTTTTAAGTCCTTAAAACTATAAATATTAATTTATTTAAGGAACTCTATGATAAACAGAATAATTCCTTTTTGTAAAAATTAACCAACATACTTTTCAAATCAGACAACTATCAAAAAAAATAAGTGTACAGAATGAATTTATACTTGGTTTTACACATAGTAAAGTGTCCCTGTTGACCGACTTTAACAAGCTGAATTATTCAATAGCTTTTATACCAAACGCTAATTATATAGTTAAAATGGTATTATACCGATTTGTTAATGACAAGAGCGTTAATTTTGCTTCGCATTTAAGGCTATCACAAATTGATCGGCATTATCCCATACGCTCATTGCATAAATAAAATGGAATAATAGGATGATATTAAATAAAAACTATGCCGCATTCCACATCCTACTGTATATCTTGAACATATATATATTACATAGTAAATGAGTTGACATTTATGTAAGAAACCTGGCTGAAAACATACACAAATGTCGTAAAATACTATAGCACATTATAGCCATTATGTACGCCAAAAAAGGTAAGTATATTTTTAAAACGGAGAGAATAAATATGGTATCCTGAGTTACAATCAAATGAGTTGAATAACTTCAACAAGGTCTATCGCCTTAGTGTTTAAGCATGGTTAAAAAACCATTTATTACTACTCCATCTAAACGCATATTTTGTGCCGATTGCAGCGCATTTTCAGGAGTATGTACTATGGGTTCGCCCCGTTTGTTGAAAGAAGTATTGATAAGTGCCCTGATGGCATAGTGATGATGAAGCTCGGTTAGCAATGCAAACATAAAAGGGTTTTGTTTATCTTCTCTAATGGTCTGAATCCTAGCGGTACCATCTATATGCACTACCCCTTCTATTTCCTTTTTCTTTTCATCCAGAATTTTAAAATCTAACAACATCAGATTGCTTAAATGATGTATTTCTCTGATTCCTGTAAAATAGGCAGCATTTTCTTCAAGCATAATAGGAGCAACCGGCCTATACCACTCCCGGCCCTTATGATCCATACTCACTTTTTTAGCTAGCACAGAGCTATCTGCTCTGGCCATAATACTGCGGTTACCCAATGCACGTGGTCCAATTTCGGCCAGACCATTACAAACTCCAATCACCTTACCTTCGTATATAGCTTTGGCTACTTGTTTTATCTGTGCATCTTCTACTGTACAAACACCGTCTAATTTCCAGTTATTTAAATACGGAGAGTGTATTTCTACCCTTCCGTGTTTCTGCCACTCCATAAAGGCAGCCGCTCCAAGAGACAAACCACTATCTTCAGGGCAAGGAGGAATCAATACATCTTCAAATAATCCAGATTCCACAATAGCCTTATTGGCAACAATATTCAATGCTGATCCTCCTGTATAATACAAATATTTAGCTTGGGTTTGCTTTTGTAATGTTCTTAATACATCCAGTAAATCCCGAATAAAAATATGCTGTAAAGTAGCCACAATATCCTGTAAAAAGGAATCTTCGGTAGATAGCTTTCCTTTTTTCCAGCCAAAATCCTTTTGCGCCTTTTGTATAAAAACACTCTTTTTCCCCCAGATATCAGCAAAGTACTTGTTCTCAACCAGCCAAACTTCCAGTTGTTTCGAATATGTTCCAAAGGAGGCCAAACCCATCATCTTACCAGGGACAGCATTTTGCTGATCGAATCTGGCTCCTATGATACCAAAAACAAGTGCATTGGCATTAAAAAAAGAGGATAGATATTTATAATCCCAATGAAACGTTAAGTTTCTGAGTGTTTTATTTTTATACTGCCAGGCAGAAAAATTTGAAAGGCTACCTCCGCCATCGAAATGTATAAGTAGGCTATCTTCTCTAAAAGATCCATAAAAAGGCAAACAGCTACTAATATGAGCCAGCTCATGATTGATGGCATAAGCCTTCCTTTCATGATCAAGCCACCAGCAGCGCCCCTCTTCAATTGTTGGTAACAACGAATAATTCAGTGGTGCTTCAAACCTTAATTTTCCGCACGATGATATAAACGATCGCCCAACTACATTATCAGGAAACAGCAGATCAAAATCATCAGGAGCAAGCAAATGCTCCTCCTTTAAAATCTGGTAGATTGTCTGATGCAACTTATTATCGTGCTTATGGCGTGAGATGCGCTCCAGCGTAAGATGTTTCAGAACCTTAGCCCTATGCATCAGGGTAATCCCATGATCATGAACATAGTAAGGCGTATTACCATCATTACGATCCTGAATAGCATATATGGCCAATGTTGGCTTAGCCTCTTTCATACTTTAGTACAAAAATAACTTTCCTATTATCATACTAACGACCAAACAACTAAGAATAATATTTTGCCAAAGCCATGAGGAAATATTATCGATAAAATGAGCAATAATCATAGCAAATGGAATGGCCAATAAGGGCATCAGTACCATATTTGGACCAGTTACAGCCATTAAAACAAGCAGATAAATGCCCGCAAAAACAAATACCTGATACTGTTTACGGGTAAATATTTTCTTTTTACCATAGGTATTCAGTATCGAAAACAAGGAAAAGATAAATATTAGTATCACTACAGCAATTATTACAATAGATACTAAGGTATGGTTATATCCATTAAGTATTTTATCTGCCGAAGGTTGTAAATAAATAAGTACATTACTTGTATCCCCTAAAGCCAATTCGTATCCCCATAAATACATCCAGGGTAATACGACGCCCAGTAAACTTGCTAAAAACGACTTAAAAGTTAATAGTCTGAGCAATATCATACTCACGAACAATAAAGGAATTAATAAGAGTGTTTGATACGAGAACAAAGATGCTAACGAAAGAATAAAGGACGCTATAAAGCAATCTTTCATTGTTTTACGCATGTTATACGCCGAAAACAAATAGTCGAGACTAATGACAAACAATATAGCTACTAACCAGATAGGATTAAAAATTTGATGATTTGGAAAAATACCTGTCAGAAGAATGTAGATAAATCCCGGCAATACCGATTGTTTACTTAACAGTGCATACTTTGAATTAAATCGGGTAAGACTAAGAATAATAATGATAGCTGATACAAAACCTAGCAATAAGGCTATCCAGGAATAACCATCTATAAAGGAAAATATATTCCACAGAGGCATCATTGATGCGCGTTCTGAAATAATGACCGGTGAAATGATCATTGGTACTATCCATAGGACGATTAAAACCAAGAGCATCAATCCATATGCTCCTGGTTTATTTGTATGTATCAGCTTTACTAACATATTAACTATTTCATAAAAGCTTTAGCAGTTAAGTTATTGCTTGTATATAAACAACTTACAAGTCGAAGCCAATATCCTTTCTAAAATACTTTCCTTCGTATTCAATAGCTTCGGCATTTTTATAACTTTTTCTCAAAGCATCCTGGATATTTTCACCATATGAACTCAGCGCAATCACACGACCGCCATTGGTCAATACCTTATCTCCTTGTAATTTTGTTCCGGCATGAAAGGCAATTCCATCGCTTACTTTATCCAGTCCAGTCATTTCCTTTCCATTTACGTAGGCTTCTGGATAACCTCCTGACACCATCATTACGGTAGTTACCGTTTGCTCATCAATTTCAATGACATGATTCTTTAGTTGTTTGGCACCTGTGGCAATAAACAGCTCCAACAAATCATTTTTAATACGAGGAATAACCACTTCTGTTTCGGGATCACCCATTCGTACATTATATTCAATCACATAAGGCTCCTCTCCAACTTTGATTAATCCTATAAAGATAAATCCTTTGTAAGGGATCTCTTCGGATACAAGTCCTTGTATGGTAGGAAAAACAATTTTCTTATGAACCTTTTTCATAAACTTTTTATCGGCAAAAGGAACCGGACTTACAGCGCCCATTCCACCGGTATTCAGACCCGTATCACCCTCTCCTATTCTCTTGTAATCTTTTGCTGTGGGCAGTACTACATAAGCCGAACCATCGGTTAACACAAATAAAGAAAGTTCAATGCCACTTAAAAATTCTTCTATCACCACTTTTTTACTGGCATCACCAAACTTACCCTCCAACATGGTTTTCAGCTCTTTCTTAGCTTCATCCAGATTATCGAGAATCAACACCCCTTTACCTGCAGCCAAGCCATCGGCTTTCAATACATAAGGTGCCTTTAATTCCTCTAAAAATGCCAATCCTTCCTTCAGATTTTCAGGAGTGATTGACTTATATTTAGCGGTAGGAATACCATAAGTGGCCATAAAGTTTTTAGCATATTCTTTACTTCCTTCCAAACGAGCTCCTCTTTTACCTGGGCCAATAACAGGCACAGCAGCTAAAGCCGGATCATTTAAAAAGAAATCCTTAATCCCTCTTACCAAAGGTTCCTCTGGGCCAACCACCACCATATCAATATGCTTATCGATGGTCGCTTTTTTTACCGCGGCAAAATCATTAGGGTCAAGTTCTATATTGGTACCCAGACTGGCAGTTCCGGCATTACCCGGAGCAATAAACAATTCTGATAATTTAGGGCTTTGTTTAAGTTTCCAGGCCAAGGCATGCTCTCTGCCGCCAGAGCCTAAAAGAAGTATTTTCATAGCATTATTATTCATAAAAAAATCTATTTTTTCACTATTCAAATGTAAGATGTTCTGCGCAATAATTACAAAAAGAAGTACTTGATAAATTCCGTTTCTTTATTGAAGTATTTTTGCTTTAAGGTTTTTACTGGCAATCAATTCCAATGTTTTAGGAAAAGCATATTTCATATTCTTTTCCGCTTTAAGCGAATCGTGGAATACAATAATGGCTCCAGGTGCCAAATGTTTTTTTACATTATTAAAAACTTTTTCCCCACTTAATCGCTTATTATAATCGCAACTTAAAATACTCCACATAATTGTTTTATAGCCTTCATCACTCAGCTTTTGTATGTACGAAGGATATAACTGACCATGTGGAGGACGAAAAAGAGCAGAGTCGATCAATTCAGCAGCCTTTCGGATATTATTAAAATAATCCTCTTGTTTGGTTTTCCACCCTCGTAAATGATTATAGGTATGATTACCTATTGCATGCCCCCGCCTTATAACCTCCTGCAGTATTTCAGGATGTTTATAGGCATTTTCCCCTACACAAAAAAAGGTAAGTTTGGCATTCCATTTATCTGCTTCATCAAGCACCCATGGTGTAACCTCCGGTATAGGACCATCATCAAAGGTAACAAACACCTCATCATGAGATGTTTGTTCCTGCCAGGTGACCCCTTTAAATAAATTTTGTACAGCTAAAGGAAGACGGATCATTTAATTATTTGAAAAATTAAAGGACTGGTTATTCCCGTTATCCGTTAGTTTTTTTTCCAGATCTGTACGCTTATATTTATCCAGTATCCGTTGTATTTCCAATTTATACATCAAGCTTTGTCTGAATTGATAGTCAAATTCATTTTTCTGCTCTGCCGAAAGACTGGAATAATATTGTATAATCTGATTAGCTGTCTGATACATGCGTTCTATTAACTGATCAGCAACATTATTTTCTCCTTTTTGGTAATACCCTTCAGCTAAATAAATGGAAAGGATATTTTCCGGTATGGTACCTAAAGGCAGCTCTGTTAATATTAAACTTAACTCTTCTTTTAATTTTTCTCTCTTATACTGACTGGCTGTCTTTACTATTTCACCATATAACAACATACTGTTACTTAGCTCTCCACTTACGCTGTTTCTTTTGGCCGGCGGCAAGCTTGAGAAGAAATTAATTTCCTGCATGCTTTGCGCTCCAAATTGCCTTAAGACCTCATCACCCTTATCCGTTCTGCCTGCTTTGTAATATCCGTCGGCAATAAAAATAGAGAAATAGTTGTGTGGAACTTTATCCAGAGGAAGCTTGGTAAGAGCCATATCTAAAATATCTACTGCTTTATCCATCTTACCCTCATCTATTAACGAAGATGCCAAACGAGACATATTATTACGGATATTCATAGCCATACGCTGATGATTTTCATCTAAATAAACACTTGGATCATCAAAACCTCCCCATCGGAATTTATTTTTGAAATTATCATACATCTTATCTACCCCTACTCTTCCTGTTTGACCATCAGAATTATGCGTTTTGATAGGCACTATTTTATAGGCAAAACCTTCGAGTTGGAAATAATCTTCCAGACTAGCATAATTATCTTTTCCAACGGTAACAGCAAAATAAATAGGCCTGTTCCAATCATTATTCGCCAGCAAATCAAGAATCATAATTTCGTTTTTCAATATCCGGTTCTTATTGATATTGATATTCATCTGTGGTTCTATTAAAGCAGCATCATCTTTACTCACTACGCCAGTTTGTATCACCTTCAGACTATCAACAGGCACACTAAACCTGCGTGCTGGTAAAAATTCATGATATCCCTGATAACCGGGTATTTGCTTGGTTTTAGGATTATCGCTAGCTAAAAAGTTAATGGCTGTTTTTAAATCCAATCTGTCTTTTTTCAAATCAACCATATAGGCCATATCGCGTGAACCCGTAACATACTGATCATGTTCAAGGGAGAATGGCAATGGATCGCTATCATAGGCTTTGCGCTTCATTTGATCGATATACCAGTCTGTTTGTAAATAACTCAGGTTACAAACACGAACATCTAAACGATATCCTTCCACTTCTTGAGCATACCATAATGGGAAAGTATCGTTATCGCCATTGGTAAAGATGATAGCATCTTCATCGCAGGTATCCAGATAATTAAATGCCAGATCACGTGCCACAAAACGATTAGAGCGATTATGATCGTCCCAGTTCTGGGCTAACATATTCATTGGAACGGCTCCCAGCGTAAGCAAGGTAGCAGCAATAGCCGAGGCCTTACCTGGCAAGAATCTTTTAAATGCATCCACCACAGCCAATACGCCAAGTCCTATCCAAATGGAGAATGCATAAAACGATCCGGCATATGCATAATCCCGTTCTCGAGGCTGTAAAGGAGTCTGGTTTAGATACAGTACTATGGCCAATCCTGTTAAAAAGAACAATAACATAACAATCCAAAAACCTTCTTTCCCTTTACGTCCGGCATTATACTGGAACAATAAACCTAACAAGCCCAATATTAATGGAAGCATATAGTATTTATTCCTGGCCTTGTTATTTTTGTACGTATCCGGCAGTTTAGACTGATCTCCCAGCCTGGCATTATCAATAAATGAGATGCCGCTAATCCAGTTTCCCTTATGCACTTCGCCATTCCCTTGTATATCGTTCTGACGACCGGCAAAGTTCCACATAAAATACCTGAAATACATATACTGTATCTGATAACGGAAAAAGAAAGTCAGGTTATCGCCAAAAGTAGGTAATGTTACTGTTTTCATTTCACCACTTTCTTCGTCCTGAACGCGAACTTTTTTACCCTTCGAAATCCCTGCCCAGTTTTTATATTCTTGAATATGACGAGGTTCACGACTATACATACGTGGGAAGATCGTTGTCGTTTTATCGTTAAAAACATACTCTGGCTTATAGTCAACCGTTACATATTCTCCATCTTTTTTGATTCTGATAGGATCGCCTTCTCTTTCTGTTGAAGCTTTCATATCAATTTCCGAATTATAATACTCCCCAATAAATAAAGGACGATTACCATATTGCTCCCTATTGAGATATCCCATCATAGCAAACACATCTTCGGGAGAGTTCTGGTCCATGGTAGGATTAGCATATGATCGGATAACAATCATGGCAAAGGATGAATATCCGATTAAAATAACCGTTACCCCAAGGATAATAGTGTTTGCAATAACTTTATTGTGCTTATAGGTATACCATATACCAAAAATAACACCTCCTATTAAAAGGATAAAATAAACAGCCAATCCAGTATTAAAGGGGAAACCTAAATTATTGACAAACAATAACTCAAACCAGCTGGCAATTTTTACTATATAAGGAATGATACCATAAAGTATACCCATCAGCAACACGCCTGAAATGGCCAATGCAGAGAGTAATCCTTTTCGGGTGACCTCGAATTTTTTGAAATAATAAACCAAAACAATAGCAGGGATAGCCAATAGGTTTAGCAGGTGAACCCCAATGGAAAGCCCCATTAAATAGGCAATTAAAATTAGCCACCTATTTGAATAAGGCTCATCGGCTACGTTTTCCCATTTTAAGATAGCCCAAAAGACCATTGCCGTAAACAAAGAAGACATAGCATAAACCTCACCTTCTACAGCCGAAAACCAAAATGTATCGGAAAAGGTATAAGCCAATGCACCAACCAAGCCTGCGCCAAGCACAGCCCATGAACGCCATTCTTCACCTTTCTCATTCATGAAAATTTTTCGAGCCAGATGCGTAATGGTCCAAAATAAAAACATGATAGTGAAAGCACTGGCTAAAGCACTTAAAATATTAATCATCTTAGCTACAGACCCCGGTTCAGTAGCAAATAAAGAGAAGAATCTACCCAATATCATGAAAAACGGTGCTCCTGGTGGATGACCTACCAACAATTTGTAGGAAGTAGAAATAAATTCACCACAATCCCAAAAACTTGCTGTGGGTTCTATGGTTAAAGTATAGGTTACCGCTGCAACCAAGAATGATACCCATCCAAAAATATTGTTGAGTAGTTTATAATTCTTCATAAGTT
>JBFHKL010000162.1:0-9560 GCA_041595375.1 Saccharicrinis sp. | reverse complement strand
AGTTTGGCCAACAATTTTAAAATATAGGCGACATTGACTCTATCACGGTGGATGAGTTCCAACTCAAAATCTATATCATCTAGAATAGATGTTTTTTCTTTTGCACTATCCCGTTTTACCTTTTCATATAGATCAAGGTACTTGCTTTTATAATCTTCATACTCCTGCTCCCCTATCGGTAGATCTTCCCAATCAAAATCAGTGTAAGATTGTAAAACATTCATGTTTCGCATAAGTCTTCTAAAAGCTTGGACAAAAGCAGCTTCATCCTCTTCGCTTCTTAAATCATCAACGCTTTCAAAGGTCGGTGCAATTTTCCTTAAGTTTTTTAATGCCTCATCGAATTTTTCGGCAATGGCCTCATAATCCGGCATCGTTACAACCTCTATAGCGTCCTTATTGGAAAACAAGGTTATGGCTTCATCCGTTGCTTTTTTAAGGTTACGGAAGCACAATATGTTTCCTTGCGATTTCTGTTCCCCTAAAATTCTATTGGTACGCGAGAAAGCCTGTATTAGGCCATGCTGCTTTAAATTTTTGTCGACATACAAGGTGTTTACCTTTTTCGCATCAAAACCCGTTAACATCATGCCCACTACAATAACGATATCTAGTCTGTCTTTTTCGTCATTAAACGTGGTTTTCTCTCTGTCCTTAAAACGCTTACTGATGTCTTTAAAATAGCCTTCGAAAAGCTTACTGTCTTTTGTTGTATAGTTCTGTCCATACATCTTGTTGTAATCACCAACAAATGTTTCTAGCTTATCTCTTGTGTGGCTCGATCGATATTCTGCCTGTGCATCGGCGGCTTGAGCGAATTCATCGCCAGGCAAATAATCCTGAGCATTTTCATCATCCTCGTTGGCACCGAAAGTAAAAATGGTGGCAATGCGTAAATCGTGCTCTCCTGCTGCTTTTTTTTGTTGGAAAAGCTCGTAATAGGCAATGGCTGCCTTTATATCGCTTACTGCAAAAATAGCCGAGTAATCTTTACTAAAGGTTTTCCTGTTGTGATTGGCAATAATATAATTGGCTACACTTTCCAGATATTTAGAATCTTCAAAGACTTCTTTCTTATCGATATCTTCAACCATTTGGTCGAACTGCGGTTTGTTTTTGTGCTTGAAAACGCTGTAATACTCGATGCCAAATTTTAAGACATTTTCGTCGCGTATGGCATCGGTAATCACATATTTGTGCAAGCAATTGCCAAACAAATCTTTGGTGGTTCGCTTGCCCTTATCGTTTTTAGAGGCATTCTCGGCAAAAATAGGTGTACCTGTAAAACCAAACAGTTGACTATTGGCAAAGAACTTGGTTATTCTCTCGTGGGTTTCGCCAAACTGAGAACGGTGACATTCGTCGAATATGAAAACAAAACGCTCCTTTTTCAGATGTTCCAATTGCTTAACATAACGATCCGAAATGGCATTGTTTAGTTTTTGTATGGTGGTAATGATTAAATCTGACTGCTTACGTACGCCCTTTTTATCTTTAAACTTTCCCAAAAACTGATTCACCAAACTGCTCGTGTTATCGGTAGAATCAACACTTCCATCCTTAAAAGAATTGAACTCTTGCATGGTTTGATAATCCAAATCTTTACGATCGACTACAAAAACTACCTTATACACCTCGGGCAAATCCATTAAAATCTGACTGGTTTTAAAGGATGTTAAGGTTTTACCCGAACCTGTGGTGTGCCAGATGTAGGCATTATCGGTATTGGTTTTCACCTGTTTAATTAAGGCTTCGGTAGCGTAATATTGATAAGGCCTAAGCACCATTAAAACCTTATGCGTTTCGTTGATCACAATGTAATTGGCAATCATCTTAGCCAAATGATCGGGATTTAAGAATGCAGTCGTAAACTCGCTTAGTTCAGTTATATTTTTGTTGCTAGCATCGGCCCAAAAGAAGGTTTGCTTTACCGATTGTAATTTGTTGTTGGCTAAATATTTGGTGTTGCCGCCATTGCTAATTACAAACAACTGCACATATTGAAACAAACCATGATTGCTCCAAAAAGAATGCTTTTGGTAACGATTAATCTGATTAAAGGCTTCTTTTATTTCTAAACCTCGGCGTTTGAGTTCTATTTGAACCAGTGGCAAACCATTCACCAATAAAGTAACATCGTAGCGGTTTTTAAAGGAGCCTTCTTGCGTTACTTGATTGGTAACTTGAAAGAGGTTCTTGTTCCAATTTTCTGAATCGAAAAATCGAACATAGGCTATTTCGCCATTGTCTTGGGTGAAGCTAAAACGATCTCTAAGCGTTTTGGCTTTTTCGAACACATTGCCTTTGGCCAAATGATTAAGTATGCCGTCGAACTCTTTATCGGTATAAGTAGCTTTATTAAAAGCTTCTAATTGACTCTTTAAATTTGCTACAAGTGCACCACCATCCGTTACTTTAACAGACTGATACTCTAAATCAACTAATTGTTGGATTAGCTTATTTTCTAATATAGCTTCTGATTGGTGGCTCATCTTTTAATAGTTATTGATTATGAATTATTAGTTATGAATTTTAACTCATAACTAATAATTCATAACTCAAAATTCAACTCTAATATCCTTTTTGTTTTGTAGTCAAAATAATACTTCTAATTATCTTTAAAAGTTCGTTGGCATCAAAATGTAAACTTTCAAATTCATCTGTATTCAAATAATCTGTTTCTTTCAATAATTCTAACCAATATAATGATTCATCACATTCCTTTTGAGCAATTGCTAACTTGTGTACAAAATCTGCTTTACTTTGTGCATTTTGAGATTCTCGCACATTAGCTCCTACCGAGGTGCCAGAGCGTAATAATTGTTTACTTAATACAAACTCTTTATGCTGGGTACTCAAAAATTTATATAGTTTCACCGTACGAACAGCAAAAGCAAAACTTTTCGTTTTCACAATACTCTCACTCATAACTCATAATTATTAATTCACAACTCATAACTCAAAAATAGATTTGTAAGTTCGTTCTATCTCTTCTACTTCGGTATCGCTAAGCGATGCAAATTCTTTTTCTACGGCTCTTTTCGAAAATTTACCTGCATTTTGATCTAAAAAACGAACCAATAATGCCACTAAATTGTCTGGCATTTCAAATTCATCATCTAAATACCGCTTGAACTCATCATAATTAGTCAGGTAAGTTACTTCATTAGGAATAATGTTCTCAATGGTATCGTGCACACAGTCATAAAGAAATTCTGCTTGCTTTGTCGCATCAAAATATCTATAATAATCGAAAGTATCATTCAATACTTTCACATTATGATCTGTCGTTTCTTCCCAATCGATAAAATCCAATAAGGGATGCGAGAAATTCTCCAATACTTCACGATAATCATCTAAATGATCAAGTATTGATGAAGAAACAGGGAAAATCATCCCTTGTTGTGAGAATTTCTTTTTAGCGAGAACATGATGAATTAAGTAACGGTGAATTCTTCCATTTCCATCTTCGAATGGGTGTATAAATATAAAGCCAAAAGCAACAATTGTTGCCATTAACACAGCATCAAGATCAGAGTTTAATAGCTTATCATTCGTATGTAATAAACCTGTAAGCAATTTGTCCAAGTCTTCCCATTTTGCCGAAATATGCTCTGGTAGTGGCTCTCCCGACGATCGATCGTGTTCGCCAATAAAGCCTCCCTTTTCACGAAATCCCATGTTAATGAATCGAGCATTTTCGATAACTATTTGTTGCAGGCGTATGAGCTCTTCTTTGCTTAAATCTTTGGTTCCTGCTTGGCCTATGGCCTGTCCCCATCTTGCTGCACGTTTACTTTTAGGACTTTCGCCCTCGATGGTAAACGATGCTTTAGAATCTTTTAATAGTAAGAAAGACGATGCCCTTTGTAAAACATCTTTATGGATACTGCTTAGGAATGCATTTTTTTTACCAGATACATTCGCATTAATATGTGCTTCTAGTTTTTCAGTTTTAAATAACAATGGACAAAAATCTAGGGTTCCTGGAAGGTTATTTACAATGCGATGCCTCGAAGAGCGCGTTCCCTCAATAGCATATTGCATTTTATCATCCAATAAAGGCACAAAATTTTTAATGCTTAAATCCTTAATATCAAGTTGCTTTTGTAAAAGCCATTCATATAGAAACCAAATTTTACGGCTATACTGGCCTGTGGGTTCTAATTGCAATAATGACATCATATCTTTTTCAGATAGCTTATCAAATAGCTTTTTAAAGAACAATAAATTGACCCCTTCGTATTTTAATGCAAATACTAAATGTTTGTACAAACTATCATCAAAAGCTGTTCTTGAAGAAAACACTTTCCAGTTTTGCTCACTATAGCTTCGTCTTTTATCGCTTATAAGTGCTAACTGTTCTGGAAAAGGCATTGCCAATTGCAAAGCTTCTATAATAGCACCATAACCAACCAAGGTGGCTTCTTCTGGCGCTTGCCTTCCATGAAAAACAGTTATTTTAAGTGAAAAACAATTATTATTCATATGTTATGGTGAAAAATGATTATTCCAATAGTGGTGAAAAACATCTATACCAAATATAATGGAAAAATGGGTAGCATTATGGAAAAGTAGGTAATATTGTGCTTATTATTGGAAAAATGGGTTTCTTCAGTTTTGTAGAAATAGGTTTTTAAATGGCATTTTAGGTATAATGAACCTGCACTTTGGAAAAATAGGTTAAAAAAACGTGCGCTACCTAAAAAAAACGCGCGCATATCATCTGTTCTCAAGAAATATGCGCGCAATACAATTACTATTCATATGCTATGGTGAAAAATAGTTATGAGTCTTGAATTATAATTCATAATTAATAACTCCTAATTCCTAACTCATAATTAATAATTCCTAACTAATAATTCTTTAAACGAACATTTGCTGCAACAGCCCTTTTTTAAATTGCTCGGTGGCTGAGCGTGCCGAAGCCACACTTTCTATTTTAGTATCGATACTCGATAAGTAAGTAGCGATTTTTTGTTGTTCTTCAAGACAAGGCAATCTTAGTTTCAATTTTCCAACTCTACCAGTTGATAGACTCAAAACCTTTGATCCTTGAGCAATGACCATAATTTGTTTTCTCATGCTCCAAGATTTAAGCAAAAAGCTAAAAAAACCAATTGCCGTTTCTGATGTTGTTGGGCGAGCTAGAAAAGTATGGAGTCCTGCTAAAACTTTTTTATCATTCAAATCGATTATTTCTATCGACTTTCCAATATCTGCATAATCTTCAGAGGCATCTACCATAACTATATCACCATTTTTACAATATGAATCTAATTTGATTTTTGAAAGATCAACGTCATCATTTACAAAAGGAATATACTCCTCTGTTAAGTTGAATGCGGTTTTAAATTTGGTATGAATATCTCCGTAGTGAATATTATAAACAGTCCCAGATTCATAGTTTAATTTATCTCGTGATAGTGAATTAGTTGAATAAAAGGAATACAAATCACCAAATTTCTTTTCCTCCCACTCCGGATAATCCATTCCATTCTCATCTTTAAACCTAAGTTTTTGTGAGAAGAGCTGTTGCATCACGCCTTTTTTGTAGTCCTCCAACAAAGCCTTCTTTTTGCTGAGCTGCTGTATTTTTTCATCTACCGCAGATAAAAAGGAGGCTATTTTTTGTTGTTCGGGGAGGGTGGGTAAAACAAGTTTCGATGACTTTAAATCATCAGTATCTAGTTTTCCAGCTCCGATACCTGTACCAGTTACTTTATGAAGAAGATAGTTTTGCTTTGCTGAGAACCATTGGTATAGGAATTCATTATATGATTTCTCATTTGGGATAAGACTTTTTAAATCTTGATTAAAAGCAACATCTCTTTCGGCTATTCCTATTGGAATTTTATTAAAGAGCATACTTCCTCTTACTAATAACAGTAAACTTCCTTTCAGAGCTAATTTAGAACCATTTTCCAAACCCTCTTCAGTAATTGTTCTCTCCGATTTAGAGTAATACTTGCCCGACATAGATGCAGCACTAATCCAAGGAATATTACCATTCCAATATGTATCTTTCTCTTTAGAAGGAGTACCACCAGATTTAAAAGTAACAATGTCATCAAGCTTGCAATTAGTCAATTCACCATCAAACTCCTTGAATCGTAATTTGGGAACCCTTCGACCTTGCTCAGGGCAGGCGAGTTGTTGAGATTGCTTCGTGCCTAGTAATGACGAGCTCTGTTTTTCTATAGATGTTGTTGTTGCATTCATTATTTGAAAAATTTATCGTCGTTCCATTTTACAGGATTATTGATAATGTAATTTTTTATTTTTTGGTATGCATTATCGTTTCGGATAATGTGATCGTGATAATTGGGTTGAAAAAAATGATTAGTGCGATTGTATTTAGGTATGTCCAAATTATTTTCATCGATATAATCATCAATTTTTGAATTTATTGCAGATTTGAATCCCCCGATAAATGATGATATTGATTTTGGTAATCGTATGGGCATTTTCGATGGGGATGGCGTTTGGGATGGCGATGGCACACGCAGAGACGCACGAACACGCAGAGACGCACGGCCGTGCGTCTGTACGGGATATTCATTATTCCCATCCATATTATGCAAATTCCCATCCGTATTATTCAATATAATAATGGCATGTAAATGGTTTGGCATTATAATATATTCATCCAAAAATAATTCCTTGCGTATTTCAAATGATTTAAGCCATTCAGTTTCAATTATTTTCCCATAATCTGATAAAATCATTTTGTTGTTTTCAATTCTGCCTAAATTGCAAATTCTATTTTGGGTGCAAATGGTGATAAAATAGGCAGCATTATTCGAATAATCCCAATGGGATAATCTGTGTGATTCAATCCTATATTTATTTTGATATTTATCGGCCATTATCCAAATCAAAATGGCGATTTAATACCCAATTCCTTACAGAAACCAGCAATTACATTATCGGTTTCTTTCATTTCTAAATCATTGGCTACCAATTGATCGGCCACCTCTGCTAAATCAATTGCCTCTTCTTCTTCAAAGGTGTCAACATACCGCGGAATGTTCAGGTTGTAGTCGTTTTCGGCTACTTCGCTAAGGGATGCTACGTGGCTGTACTTTTCTATGTTGGCTTGAGATCCTGAAACGAGTTCAGGATGACAAGTGTAGTTTTTGTAAGTATCAATTATTTTATTGATGTCTTCCTCACGCAAGTAATTCTGCGTTTTTACTTTCTCGAAATGTTGACTGGCATCAATAAACAAGATGTTATCTTTATTTGTTCTTTCCTTTTTCAGCACCAAAATACAGGTAGGAATGCTGGTTCCGTAAAAGATATTGGCAGGCAAACCGATTACAGCATCCAGATAGTTGCGCTCTTCTATCAGGTATTTACGAATGTGTCCTTCGGCTGCTCCTCTAAACAATACGCCATGTGGCAGTACTATAGCCATAGTTCCCTTATCGTCTAACTGATGCACCATGTGCTGCACAAAGGCAAAATCGGCCTTAGAGCTTGGTGCTAGTTTTCCGTAAGGCGAAAAACGATCATCGCTCATAAACAAAGGGCTTGCACTCCACTTAGCCGAAAATGGCGGATTGGCTACAATGGCCTCAAAACGTTGGTCGATATGTTGTGGTCGCTCTAGGGTATCCTCATTTTTAATGTCGAAATGTTTGTAATGCACATCGTGCATAATCATGTTCATGCGACACAAGTTATATGTAGTTGGGTTCATTTCCTGTCCATAAAACCCACTAACTGCTTTTACTTGCTTGGCTACGCGCAACAACAAGGAACCTGAACCACAAGTAGGATCGTAAACCGATTTCAGTTGGTCTTTACCAACCGTTACCAATTGTGCAAGCACATTAGATACTTGTTGTGGGGTATAAAACTCACCTGCCTTTTTACCTGCTCCGCTGGCAAATTCACCAATAAGGTATTCGTAGGCATCGCCCAATACATCGCTATCGGTATTTTCTATATCGAAATCAATCTCGTTTAAATGCGATAACACTTTTACGATCAGTTCGTTTTTATCGTTTTCCGATTTACCCAATTTCGAACTGGTCAAATCCAAGTCTTCGAACAAGTTACCAAAATCTTCTTCACTTTCCGATCCCATGGTGCTTTGCTCAATGTGCGCTAACACTTTGGCTAAATCACTCAAAATAAATTGGTGTTTGCCTCCTGAGTTTCCTCTTTTGGCTAACTGGCTAAACAATTCTGATGGTAATAAAAAGTAACCGA
This sequence comes from Saccharicrinis sp., assembly GCA_041595375.1. Taxonomy (GTDB): domain Bacteria; phylum Bacteroidota; class Bacteroidia; order Bacteroidales; family Marinilabiliaceae; genus Saccharicrinis. The sequence goes on along the minus strand of JBFHKL010000162.1, from coordinate 1,340 downwards.
GTTTGTCTAATGCTGCATCTTTCAATGCTGCTATCAGCTCTGCTTCCTGGGCGTGGCCTTCTACTTCTCCAAAAGTGATGCCATCTGGTTCTAGAATTTCATTGGCATAAAGTTCCATTTTAGTACTTAGGTACTTGTAAAAAATGAAGCCTAATATATAATCTCTAAAATCATCGGCATCCATCTTGCCCCTAAGAGTGTTGGCAATGTTCCAGAGTTGTTGTTTTAATTGTCCTTGTTGTTCGGTCATTTCTTCTTCTTTTATTGCACTGCGAATTTATACAATTCTATTTTTGTATTCGCCACAATTAAGGCATTTTAAAATAGCATTGTTTGGTATTCATCCATTTCCCCTTGTCGTTTGTTACACATATTCTATTTCTAAATGGTGTACCTGTTAAGCGGTATTTATTCCCTTTTGTTAGGTAGGCACTTTTTGAACCGCCTATATATTCTACAAAATCGTTTCTTTGTAGCTCAGAACTTAGCTTTTCCCGAACTTGTCTAACATTTTGGATATTTAATTGCTTGTGGTATTCTTCAACAATATCCAATGCTTTCAAGTATTCTTCTCTTGTAATCATTTTGTAAATATTTTAAAGTACGCAAGTTTACCGTCGCCCAGTAAATACAAATCAATAGGTAATCGGATGTGATTTTTGAAAAAAAGTTTAACAGTACCAAAGCTAATAAATATCACATAAGTATCATCCTGTCAAACTTGTCAAGTTGGTTTTTGTGAAATAATCCACGTTTACTTTAGGTACATCTGTTTGCTATGAGCTAGTATCTCCTCTCTCTAGTAATGTATCTGCACTAAAAATACTCTTTGCGGCGCAACGTAAAAAAAGGTTATACATTTCAAAGGATTATTATCTGGTTTAACCAATAAACTAGTTATCCAGATATTGGAACTAGTTGTTAAGCCAGTTGAACCAGTTATAAAATCGAAGAACTAGTTACTTAACTGGTTAAATTCAGCTATTACTAAATGTCGCTACTAGTTTCAGCAAGAAGGGTTTCCTTATTTTAGAAGTTTTCGCGTTTTATACTTACCCAATTTCACTTCTAAAATCAACCAACACAAAGAATAAAACCTAATCAGTAAGCAATGGTAAAGGGGTTTTAAGCAGGGTTTACCCCGGTCTTAACCCTGTTTCTTACCTAGATAAACTGATCACCCAAACAGAAAAACAAATCAATTTAGTGGGAATTCCCATTTTACTGGTGAAATCAGCCAATACAGAGTATGAAAACCTAATCAGCAAGCAATAATAAAGGGGTTTTAAGCAGGGGTTATCCCGGTTTACGTATCTAGGTAACCAGATCATCCATATTCT
>JBFHKL010000161.1:0-9620 GCA_041595375.1 Saccharicrinis sp. | reverse complement strand
TGAATTATGTTAGAGAAATATATAAGCCTTTTGCTGTGGAAGAAGTATCTGCAAAAATAGCAGAGATGCTGACCCCTGATAATATCGATGCCGAAGTAGATATTGTCTATCAGACGGTTGAAAATCTACATAAGGCTTGTCCTAATGATAATGGAGATTGGTATTTTACAGGTAGATATCCAACTGCAGGAGGTAATAAAGTAGTAAATACATCATTTATAAACTTTATTGAGAATAGAAACACCAGAGCTTATTAATCCTTTTAGGCAGAGTTGATTGAATCAATATCTGATTTAAGAAGGAGAGAAATATAGCAGTAATCAAAATGCAGGAAGTAGTTAGCCCGATTGTGTAATTTTTTGAAAAGTATAATTGGTATTATAGAGTCATTTGTTTTTGTCCCTTTTTTTTCGGAGATACGAATGTTTTTATAAGGCTCATTTTAATTTCAAAATGGTGTTACTTCTGTCTTCTGTGTTTTGATTGCTGTTTTTTTATGGATTGCCTACCTGTTTCTGGCTTTAAGAACCCTTTTTGCCGCAGTTAAATATGTGTATATTTCGCTGGGATGATGATTGATCTTGTTAGGGCTACGTTTATGACCTAAGCGAACCACAATGGCATTTTGCTCTCTAAGAACAAATATGTACTGGCCTAAAATGCCTCTTGCATAAGGAATTAATTGACCATTGTGCTTGACAATCCACCACTGATACCCATAAAAATCAACAGGCTCATTGCTTTTGTAGTGTTTTAAATAACTAGCTGCCGTGATGCTTTCTTCAATGTATTGTTCAGGAATAATTTGTATACCATTTATTTTTCCTTTGTTGAGAATCACCTTAGCTATTCGGGCAAAATCTCTGGCATTGCTGTTTAGGCAACAATAAGCCTTTTCGTCACCTTCTTTTTTGTCAAGGCTCCACAAAGCCGTATTTTCTGCTCCCAGAGCTTGCCATAATTTTTCGGAGGCATATTCCGATAATGTTTTTCCAGTGGCATTTTTAAGAAGAATAGCTAACAGCTGGGTGTTTCCGCTTAAATATTTAAATTTTTTACCAGGTTTTTCAATCACAGTTAAGTCCAGAACTAGTTGGTTGATATTATCGCCATAATAGGCCTGTGTAGTTAGTGAAAAAGGGTTGCGGTAGCTTTCCTTCCAATTTAAACCAGAACTCATGGTAAGCAGATCCTTGATGGTAAGTGTATTGTTGTGACAGTTTCTGTATTCGGGAATAAAATCTGCTACAGCTTGATTAACATTTTTAATAAATCCATCCTGTATAGCAGCCCCTATTAGCAATCCAACTACGCTTTTGGCTGCAGAAAATGAGTTAGAGAGCGTGTGTTGACTATAGCCTTCCCAATATTCCTCATATATCAGAGAATCGTCCTGAATAATCAAATAGGCAACAGATTGATAGTGTTCAAGTGTGTCACGTTCGATGGGAGTTAAATCATCCTGCATGTAATCCTTTGCTATATGCCAAGGGATTGGCTTGGCTACTTTAATCTCTCTGTTTTCAAATATATGATAGTCTTCAATGCCGGGAAGGAAATGGACTAGAGCAACTTTTATATAGCCAGGAGTGAAAATATAAATCAGAAAAACTATCAAGATAACTATTACCCATCGAAAATGAATTTTCTTCATATCTTAATCTGTATTTTTATCAGGGTGCCATTCACTAAAGTTGATTAAGTCGGGAAATGCCTCAGGTTTGTAAATTGATTTTCCACTTAGTGTGCGTAAGCACTCCTGGATCCCTTCAGCCAGACTGGGGTGAGGGTAAAATATTTTTAATACTTCCAGAAGACTGTTTCCCTGATTAATTAAATGGGCTACGGAAACAATATATGCAGAGGCCTGAGGTCCACCTGCACGCATGCCTAATATGCGAGGTTCCTCGTCGTCACTTACGATTATTTTCACAAAGCCATTAGTGCTTCGCATGGCAATGGCCCTGTTTACTAACTGGTTAGAGTAGTGGGCTACTTTATGCGGTATTTTTTTTGCGCGTAATTGTTTCTCATTGAGACCCACAGAAGCCAGTTCCGGTTTAAAAAACATAAGGGTCGACATATGTGAGTAGTCCAGAGGGTAGCAGGGGGTGTCTGCGATTTGTTCGGCAGCCAGTCGGCCCTGAAATTCGGCAACACTGTATAGTTGTGTTTGTCCGGTTACATCGCCTGCTGCATAAATATGACTATGATGATTATCTTCTCTTAGGGTGCAGTAATCCGCAATTTCAAGGGTTCCTCTTTCTGTTGTTTCAATACCTATAGCTTCCAGACCAAGGTTTTTAGTGTTGGCTACTCTACCTATGGCCACTAAGGCTACGTCTACTTCAATAACTTTGCTGTTTCCTGCTTCGTAATCTAAAATGATCTCCAAGTGGTCAGGGTGTTTTTTTATAGTTCTGAGATGTGCTGTATGGTGAATGATGACTCCGTTATTTTCTAAATTTTTTGACACAAAACTACTTATGTCATCATCTTCGTAGGGTAATACTTTGTTAGCTCTGTCGAGCAGGTGAACCTCTGTTTGCTTAAAGTTGCTAAAGATAGTGGCAAATTCACAACCAATAATTCCTGAACCTATGATAAGCATGCGTTCTGGGAATTTCTTTAGTTTTAAAATGTCTTCAGAATCAATAATTCTTTCATGATCAATATCCAGACCAGGTGCCTTTCTGGGCTTTGCTCCCGTAGCAATAATAAATTTTTTAGCTTTCAGTAACTTGCTTGTGCCCTGGTTTGTTACTGAAATGGTATGCGGATCAATAAATTTAGCCCAGCCTTTAATATAGGATAAGGATCCTCGTTTTGATCTTCCTGTTGAAAAGGTTTCTATTTGACTCAGCATTTGGTATTGTTTTTCTTTGGCTGCATCGATTACCGTTTTAATAACCATGCCAAAATCAACACTCAGGCTACCTGCTCTAAAGCCACGGTCTGTTCTTGCAGCTACGGCGTAGTCCATGCTTAGTTCGTACATGGTTTTTGAGGTAAGGGCGCCGTTCATAATGCCTGCTCCCCCCAGGTGAGCTCCTTCTACAATGCAAATATGGAGTCCAAAATCAAATGCTCTCATTGCAGAGGAGAATCCTGCAGGGCCTGAGCCAATTATGATTAAATCAAATTCATTCATGTCTTTTATGTGGGAGATTTTAATTAACAGTTATTTTTGAGATGATAAGTTTTTGCATGGGCATTTGTTCAACGCAGCCTTGGAAAATGTAAATGAAAAAAGTTTTGTAGGTGTTTTTTTAAAATAACTTAAGCAAGATAATGCATTAAGAGTTACCTTGCTTATTCTTATTATTTTGAACTTAGAGCTTCGCCTCGTTTTATTTTTTTCTCTAAATCCAGAATCCCCTTCTCTACTTTTTCAATTTTTTCTTTTCGTCTTATGTATTCAGCTTCAGACAAGGATGATTTATCATTTTCAAGCTTTTCTTTCGAGAGTCTAACTTTCTCTTTGGCCTCTTTTATTTTATCAGCACCATGAGTCATTGCTTCGTTAAGCTCTTTTTTTCGTTCTTCTCTGTAGCGTTCAACTTCTTGGGCGCGATCCTGACCTAACTCTTTTTGTACGTATTCTTTTTTTTCATTGCCATAGGCTTGACCTTCTTTTTTTAGTTTTTCAGCATCGGTATTTAGTTCATCTTTTTTCTTTTTTAGTTTATCCTCAGTTTTTTCAGGGAGTTGTTTTTTTTCTTTTTCTGCTTTCTCCTTTATTATGTCAGGAGTTTGCTTGGCTTTTCCTTTTTCTTGTTGGAGCTGTTTTTGCGTTTTTTCTTTTTCTTTGAATGTTTGCTGTGCAACAGCCATCCCCGAAACGAGGAAGATAGCTAACAGAAGAGTTGTGAATTGTCGAATGATGATAGGCATAATATTTAGGTTTTAGTTCAAATCGTTTAGTAGGTTATCTAGATTTTTAGATGATTCTCCAATTTCTTTTTGGGCATTTTCAATAACCAGAGTAGTGGAATCAACGATTGTCTCAGAGTTTTCTGGATTGGGAGCTACAGTTGGTATTTCAGTAGTTGCGCTTTTAGAGCTATTTTCTTTTGCTTTTTTTTCACCACAGCTTACTATTAATAGTCCCAGAAACAGGGTTGGTAATAATATTTTTTTCATTTGGTTTAGTTTTTTTGTTTTATAAAAAAGATGTTTGATTTTGTAATACTTACCTGATAAAGTTAATCATTTACTTTAGTTGGAAAAACTTTTTATACTGAAGTCATAGTGATTAATGAATAACATAGTAAAAGTGTTGTAAAATGAGCTTATAAAGAATTTGAATTGTTCAGATGTGTCTTTAAGTATCTTGATACTTTATTGTATTTGTAGTTAGTTGGTTTGTACAAAATGTATGGGTTGAAGTTAAGGTGTGCGTTATGGTTATTCAAAGAGCTAGCAAGGGTGTTTTGTAAATGCCTGAGAGATTAAAATAATCGTTTCATGGTTTGGTAATCGATGTAATAGAGTATTTTCAGTGAATAGGTGTTTGTTGCTTGTGCATTAAAAATATTTTTTATGTTATTGCTAAGACTCTTGTTTATTTGATCGCTTTCTTCAAAAATTATATTTTTCCATGCCAGATTCATTTCTGATCCGGGAGCAAAATGCCACGTTAACATCATATCGATATTGAAAACATTGTAGTTGGTATCTTGATTCTTATTGTATGAGTCTTCATATGTTAAACTACCATTTTTCTCTAATAGATAAAAGCTTTTGTATTCAACTCCCGACCAATAGTGCCGCGCATCAAAGGTAAGAGCTAGCTTATTGGTAAGGATATAGTCCATTTCAATTTCATTTTCAATTTCTGTTACATTTCTTTTTCCAAAATAAATTACAGGAGTTGAGTCGTCGCTACTGTCGGCATAGCCATAATCGTTATAGTCAATGTTGATATCCAGATCGTATTCGAATTTGAATTTTTGACCAATTCGGGTGTCCAGATCAAAACCCATCCATTTTCCGTACTCCTCAGTTTCAGGATGGTTATATCCTCCTGCATAAGCGCCAAAACTTATTTTTTTTCTAAAATCGGAATCATATGAAATATTATAAAAAACATGATAAGGCTGATGGTAATATCTACCCGAAATCCTTGCCTCGTCATAGTCGTTCTGGTCAGATTCGATACCAGTATTTATGCTGAGGGTACTGTTGTTTGTAAATCTGAAGAATGTCCATATGTAGCTTTCGCTGCCAATTTTGTCATTGGGGTTCACAATTCTTTCATATTCCCAGTTCGCTCCAGCATACCATTCTCTGCATATCCAAAAGGGTTCCAGTATATTATATTCAATATAAGCCTCCGAGCTTAACCGGTTGTTGGTTTGCAGATAGCCCATATCGTTAGGGTTGTAGTTTTCAGAGTAGTATACTTGTTCTATGCCATAGGTCAGACTTCCATTGTTTTTTTCTAGTTCAATATCTGCAAAAGTACCGGTTTTAGTGTTGTTATCTTCCTCATCTTTATAGCTATACCCTCCGTTCCCGCTTAAAGCAAAGCGTTTTTTATTGTCTCTGAATTGAAAATCAACAGCTGTAACATTCGCTTTATAAGGATTATTCGACATTTGCATATGGGTGTTGATAAGGCTAAAGTAGGAGTTGTTCTTCATTGATTTGTCAATGACCACTACGTTATAGTTGGTAAAAGGCTGAACTTCAAATTCCCTTGTTTTGCCTGATAAGGTGTCTTTAATTTCTGCATAAGAAGGTAGTGACATGGCGTTTAAAAATCCAAAGCCCCAACCTTTCTTTGTTCTTCCTGAGAGCTTGGTGGCATTGGCCAGCCGTGTGGAGCTGGGGTTGAAGTCTACTATTTCATTCTCATCCAGATTCTCTTCTGCTTCATCTGAAAATATTGGTGCGGCGCCAATACGTCGGGAATAAAAAATATCTGCACGTTGAAACAACTCCGTCCCTTCGTTGAAAAACTGTCTTTGTTCATCGTAATAGAGTTCATAAGCTGATAGGTTTAATTGCTGATCGTCAGACTGAATTTGTCCAAAATCAGGAATTAACATCATGTCTAGTGTAAAGCTTTTGCTAAGGCCATACTTAATGTCCATTCCGCCACGGTAAAGGTATTTTACCCCAGAGTTGTCCCCTGTTGTCTCTGCATATACAGATATATAAGGTGAGAATGATAATCTTAGTGGAGGATGAATGTTTTTTAGGCCCGTTATTTCACCTTGTTGATGAATAAAGCCTGATGTTTTGCGGTCTACAAAATTCCATGTGCTAATGGAGTTGTTTCGTCTGATGTTTCTGTAAATATTCAGTCCCCAGGTGTGCAGGTCTTTGTCTGGGAACCTTAAGTTGGAATAAGGGATTCTCATTTCTATGGTCCAACCATTTTCTGTAATACGCGTTTTGCTTTGCCAAACGGCATCCCAGTTATCGTCTTCCTCATCAGTGTTAGTTTTTATGGCTTTAATGTCAGATTGTACTCCGGCTGCCGTAATGAAAAATCCATAGGCCAGCTGTCCCTCATTGTAAGGGTCAAAATACACGCCAAAATAATCTGCCATGTCCTTATTATCACGGCTTGTTAAATAGTTGAAAATGCTATCGGGCTGGTTGTCGTACAATATTGCCCCAATATAAATCGCATATTGATCGTAAAAAAAGTAAACTTCGCTAGGGTGCGGGGCGGGTTTGCCGTTATGCGGTTGTAATTCTAAAAAATCCTTTGCTGGTTGTACGTGTTGGTATGCTTCTTCAATCAGTAATCCATCAATCTGAAGCGGTTTTGATATGTTTAGTGCTTCAATACTTTTTTTTTGCTGGGCAGAAAGGATGGTGCAAAATAACAAGAGCACAAAAGACGAAAGGACTGGCTTCATAAATCATGTTTAATTACAGTAAAAAGCGAACGATTAAATTAAGCTTTAGAAAAATAATTATTTTTAATGAAACATTTACTTCTTTGTAATTATTTTTAGCACTTATCTAAGTGTTTTGAAACCAGAGGCAAAAACTCTGTTGGTGTGGTTTGAATATAAAAAATAAAAGGCGTTTTTGAATCAGATCAAAAACGCCTTTGTAATGAGATATTATTTTTAACTTTTAATTATGAATGTCGTTTGGATTATATGATTCAACGTGACGTTCTGTTTTGGCCTTGTTAAATTCGCTGATTGTAATAATTATACCTGTTTCTTCCACATCGCCAAACCTGTCGTTAACGGCTGTGCCAAAGGAGCGCATAGAAGGAGACAGGCTCATGTAAGCATTCACCAATGGAGGTATTGACTCTCCAAGTTCCCTTACTTTTCGGTTTAGTACTTTGTAATCCTCAACAAATGAGGGGCCTCTAAATATAGACTTCAGCTTTTCGGGGCTTAATCCTATTTTCACCTTAAATTCATCCAATGGATATAATAATTTATCCGGGTCGCTAAAGTATTTATTCATAAAGCTAAGGATTAAATCTCTGGCTTCCTGATTAAAATGGGTGTACATGGTCACCTTCCCAAAAAAGTATTTCATTTTAGGATGGTTAACAACTAATGAGCCGAGACCGTCCCATAGGTTATCCAGTGCAAAAAGACTCTTGGCGCCTTGTTTGCTTGATTGGTATTGAGGCTGAACAAATGATCTTCCTAATTCAATTGTATATGGCAGGTATTCATCCAAAAACTTTCTTGAAAAGTGAAAGAGACGTGAAGTGGCTAAGGTTACATTTCCATCTTTGTCACGAGGAATAGTATTTCCCATGATGTAACGATAACCTCCAAGTATTTCTTTTTCTTCAGGATCCCAAACAATTAATTGACGGTATGGAACTTCAGCTAAGTCGTAGTCATCAATATCAGCTTCTTTACCTGTGCCTCCTCCTGCTTGACGAAAGGATTCTTCACGTAAACGACCAACTTCTTGCATAAGGTTGGGTGCTTCGTTGCCAACAAAATCATAAATCTTGTTGCCGCCCTTGTTGGTGTTACGAACAAATCTTTCCTTTGTTAACTCTGCTTCCAGTATATGTTTTTCTACTGGTGCGATAATGGGTTTTATAGAATTCATGTAAACTATAGCTAAAATGCAGCTACAAAATTAAATTAATTTTGGTAAGCTGTAGACTGTTTTTTTTATTTTTTCTGCCCAATATGTGGGAGTTTCCTCGTTTTTTATTTTCTTCCATGAAATGGGCTGGCCAAATGTAAGCTTAATTTTTTGGTTCTTAAACTTAAACATTTCGTTAACAAGATAAAGCATTTCAATATTTGCTTTGATCCCTAGTTTCTTTCTGAATTTTGCTAGGTTGTAGAAAAATTGAGAGTTGTTTCCTTCAATAAATACCGGAATAATATCACGATGGTGTTTGATGGCTTTTTTTACAAAAGCCTGTTTCCATTCCAAATCCCGAATGATTTTTCCCTGCTTACGGGAAACTAATCCTGCGGGAAAATACAATACCTGAGCATCCGAAGCAAAAGCATCGTCTATTAAGCGAGCTGCTTTTTTAGCTTGTCCACCATGTTTATTGATGGGAACAAAAATATCATTAAAACGGCCTATTTGCAACAGGATGTCGTTTACTGGAAACTTGATATTATTGAATACCCGGCCAACTTCAGTCATAAAAATAATTCCATCTAAACCCCCTAAAGGATGGTTGGCTACAAATAAATAGCGTCCTTCTTTTGGTATTTGATCTAACCCTTCGGTATAGCTGCTTACCCCAAATAGGGATTTGCACTTTTCACCAAAGTCAATATTGTAGCTGTTTGGATAATTTACCAGAATCTCATTTAAACTGTCCTGATGAATGATTTTTTTTAAATATGTAAAAACAAAGCCCGGCAATAATCGGTATAATCCCGGATTTTTATCCTGAAAGATTTGTTCTACATCCAGTTTAATAACGGGTTTATTCATGCTTTCTTCCATCCTCAATTTTGTATTTGGGTTCAATTTTAGGAAAAAAATAGGATTTCACATGGTTTATTCTCAATAAAAATGATTTATGAAATAAAATATTGGAATAATGAGATGCTAAATCCTTCTTGTCGTTGGCCTTCGTTTTGTTTTTCTTATGGACAAAATGATTAGTTTTTAGCTGGCTGTAGTTCTGTTTAATATCTATCCGATTGCCAGGGTTTTATGACCGACTCAAATCTTTTATATGGTGAATTAATTTGCATTGTTGCCTATATCATCAATAAACTGTTTGTTGAGGTGTGTGTTTCTTATTTCCTAGTTAGGCTGAATACGTAATATTTGATCATAGATATTGATTGATTTGCTGTTTGTGGATCAAAGTTTCGGGATCGCAATTTCTCCAAAGAAGAGTATATGTTTGATTCTTTAAAGAAGACTTCTGGTTCTGTTTTGTAATTCTTATTTTTGCTTCGAAAAAGTTACAAATTGGTATGTAGCCCTTTGTTTAAGGCAATTGATATTCATTAATTTATCACTGTTTATTAGGCTTAAAATAAAAACTTATTAACAAAGTGTAATAAAGTGGTATGAAGTGGTTGATAGTGGTTTAAAAAAATTATATTTTTACAAAAAATAATCCACAATCGTAATGGCCACATTTATAGGTGATTTTGTTTGTAAATCTGATTTAAAAGGACGGATTGTGT
>JBFHKL010000160.1:0-9649 GCA_041595375.1 Saccharicrinis sp. | reverse complement strand
TATAAATACTAATTATTTAAACCTCAAAAGAATGAAAAATTTATTATTATCTGCCTTGTTCCTGGGATTATTGGCAACAAGCTGTGCTGGAAATGCAACTGCAAAAGAAGAAGTAAGCGAAGAAGCAAAACCTTGTTGTGCATCTGAAGAAACTGTTGCTGCTGATTCATTAGCAGTAGAAACTCCTGATTCATTAGCTGTTGAAACTCCTGATTCATTAGCAGTGGAAACTGCTGTTGAAGAATTAGCTGCAGAATAATTTTAGCAAAATTTTCAGAAGGCTGTCAATAACGGACGGCCTTTTTTATGCCCTTATTACAAGTAAAGCACACAAAAAGCCACCTGAAATCAGGCAGCTTTTATTTATTTTCAAAACTACTAACAGCCCGAACATGCAGCCCGTGCTTCTGCCATAAGCTTTTCTGTTACAAACATTAATTCGGCTTTTAGTTCTTCCTTTGTTTTTTCTGTTGATTTCATGCTTGTTCCTGCAGTAGAAACCTCATCTGGACAAGCATCATCTAGAATTTCATCTAGAACATCATCACAATCACTTCCATCACAATCGTAATCTGCTCCATTGTAAGTCCAGTAACAATCTTCATCAGTACAACAAGCTGTTAAATCGAGTTCTTCAGTTTCATCAGGACATGACACACCAGGGTTTTCACAAGTTTCTGATACCTCATCCTCTTCGCAGGCAACAAAAGCCACCATACATAGCATCATTAATGTAAATAATTTAGTCTTCATCTTATTTTGATTAAGGTTTAAAATTTAAATTCTCGCTTTACTATCTCATCTAAAATCTTAAAAGGAAAATAACCTCCATAAGCATGATTATTTATCACCATACAAGGTGTTCCATGCAAGTTATTATCTCTAAATTCTTGAACATTACTTTTTAGATACGAGTAATTATTATCAGCAAGCACACATTGTGCAATTTCATAATTTTCAGCCATAATATCATCTACTAAAGCTCTAAAATCATCGGATGCAATAACAGAAGGATTGGTTAACAGCAACTCATGAAACTTATCGTAACTACCATATCTATAAATGCAACTGCCAGCCTTTAATGCATATAAAGTTAAGGGATCTTCCGCAAAATCCACCCATTTAATCACTACTTTAATCAATCCTTTATCCAAATACTTTTCTTTCAGTCCTGGAAAAGTTTTTTTAAATAAGTACCTGCAAAACTTGCAATTATAGCTAGCATATAGGAATATGGTATGAGAAGCAGTATCGTTACCAAAAACCACATCTTCACTCTTTTGTTCAACTTTAAATTCTATTTCTTTATATCGCTTTTGTGACTTTTTATTACATCCACCAACTAAGCAAGCAAAAGCAATACAAAATACTCCAAACCAAATTTTTCGATTACCCATATTAATCTTCTGTACTATATTTAACTAATTTAGGATGAAAATTCATATCTACCATTTGCTTTTGCAAATTAACTTTGGCATCCATACGAACACGATCTTTTCGATTATCTAAACCAGCTTTTGATTTGCCCTCAATACTTTTAGATACCACATAAACGGGACGCTTTCCATCTTTCACATCTTCCTCACTAAAACCATTATCCTTTGATGCCTTGTTTAGCGCATCGTTATCTCTTTTGGATAACAACTGATTTAAATACATTTTCAAGTGGTATGCATAATCTTCTCCAAAGCTGTACATGCCAAAAAACATAGCATCAAATGAAGAAGACTTAATATCAGTTCGAGGAAAATACATTTTATTCTTAAAAAGAAAGAAACTACTTTCTAAGGTGCTAAAATACAACTTATCCATATTCTTCAATTTAATCAAACTAATTTCCTCAATATCCATAACCGGCTGCACATTAACCAATGCGCCATTTTCAAGTTTTACATCTCCTTTTAACATCATCTCTTCATAAACTGGCTCGTACTCTTTCAGCACTATTTTTCCGTCTACGAGGGCTGTTAATCTACCTAAAACATTATCCTTTTTAAAGTCTTCCTGATCTATATAAACTTCCAATTCGTCCATCAACCTCGACATATCAAGTTGTTTCGCATCGGCTTTAAAGTACATGACATCCACAAAGCTATTCTTTAACTTGCTTTTTTCGTCTTTCACATTCATCTCGTATTTTACAGATGCATTAACATCACCATCAAAAATGTTACAATACAGCTCATCTGCCACAAAATACTCCTCTTCCAGCTTAGCTAAAAATTTGGTGTCGATATTTTGCACAAAAACTTCTCCATACTTAAAGCTTTTTAGTTTTGCTTTACCATTCACCTTGGTTGTATATTTTTGCACATAAGGCTCTTCGTCCTGGGCTTTTTTTAGTGCAGCCAGTCTTTCCTCTTCCGACATAGGGACCGTATCTACCATAAAAGATTCTACCCATGCATAATCGAGATCTCCTGCCGAAAAGTTACCATGCACAAAGAGCTGCTTCTCATTATTTTGTATGGCTGCTGTATAAATATTGGCTATTGATGTAGAATCGGCCCCAAAATCCAGTCCCAGATAATTTCCTGTCATATTATTCACCCAAAGGGTATCGGCACAATAGCTTACATTGCCTGTCAAGGAGGTCACATTCATAAGGGTATCGGGCATTTCGAGAGTAACCCCACTTAAATCCACGCCAAAGCTGCTCTTTTCAAACAACAAGGACATGGCCTGATCAGCCACTGAATCGATATGGAAATCTCCTGCTGATTTTGCATGAGCCACTATTTTTCCTGCCATAAAATGAACCAACGAATCGGGTATCATTTCTTTCACCTCATCCAAGCCCAACACCACAGAACTTTGCAAGTTATACTGTACTTTCTCGAGACCTTTAATGGTACCTGCTGCTGAAAGAGAGGATTGCGGCATAGCTACAAATACACTATCCAAGGTGATAAACAGATGCTTGTAATCGCTCAACTTACCCTTATAGGAAGACTGAACATATCCATCAATAATATTAATCTTATAATCGGGAATAACCACCTTAAAATCATGCACGTTTAACTTTCCGGGTCGATAGCTAAAATCACCCGACAATCCTCGAATAGCAGGAATAGAATCCTTCTCCACATGTAAATCATTCAAAGCAATATCAAGCTGGGTACGATTTAAAGCATATTCAGTAAATTCTTCCGTAATTGAATCAGGCAAAATTCCCGAAGTACTCAGTTTAGCCTTGACAATGCCGCTCATGCTTTTCACCAAAGAATCCGGAACAAAAGGTTTCAATTCACTCAGATTTGTTTTTACATCTAACACCAAATCATACTGCAACTTTTCAAAGTTTTGGATCATTGCCGATAGGTCAATATTACTTTGTGCGGTTTGTGCATGAAATTGCTTTACATTAACAGTAGCTGCGTCTAAACCTGTAGCATATCCACTACTGACGTTTACCGATAAAGAAACATTATTAACTTCGGGATAAACGTCGTAGTACACAAGTCCATCTTTTATACTCGCATCGATATTAAATTGAGGAACTGAGTTTGGAGTAATATAACCCTTGCTTGTTCCTGAAAGAGCAAGAATTCCACCTATCTTATTGAGCTTATATTCCTTCAATATTTTTTGAGGCAATAAGGCTACATGCTTAGCTATATCTATTTCTTTTCCTGAGAAATTGATATCCGCATAAATACTATCGCCCTGCACGATTAAGCCGCTAGCATCAATAACCGATCCAGCTGCATTTAACTGCATCTCATCGACCCTAATCGTATCGTTTAATGCAGTTACATTAAAAGTAAGAGAACTATGCTTTAATTCTTCTAAATAAAAATCCTCATAATGAACCGATTGGATAACTAATTCACCGTCGGTTTCTGCCGCATATCCTTCAGACGTGAATTCACCATTCACCGTTAATTCAGGTATAAGTAAATGGCCTGCAAAATCCATATAATCATCCACATACACCATATCGATATTCGACAAGGTTAACTCCTCTAAAACATAAACCCCTTGCACAACAGTTGTATCTGTTTCTTCTATGTTTAAGCTATCTTTTTCAGGAGCCTTAAGCAAGAAATCAAAATTACTCGCACCCAAAGAATCAACCAGGTATTTAACATTTGCATTTTCAATCTCTATTTTCTTAACCAATATATTACCTCTAATGAGCTCTACAATATCAACCGCTGCATACAATTTTGAAATGCTGGCTACGGTATCGACCTGTTCCTGAACCAACAACTCTTCTGGGTATTTATTTAACATCACCAGATGATTGAATTCAATGGTGGCTAAAGGAAAATGGTACAATAAACTAAAGTCAACCTCACCCACAGCCAGGGGCACATCAAAGGTATTGGCTCCTTTAGTAAGTGCCATTTTAACAATATCGTTTTTAAATATTTCAGCAAGGATAATCAGAAGCAAAACAAAACCTCCAATAATCAAAAACAAATTACGAACCAGTCTTTTCTTAGGCATAGAATCAAATATTACAGGGCTTAAAGTTCAGACATAAAAATATAAAAAGAAAAGAAATAGAAGCTTAATCGCAGAAAAAATGACTAAAAAGCACTTCTTTTTTTTATAGGTTTGATTATTAGGCTGACTAATCGAAATTATTAAAGGGTAAATTTGGGCATCCTATATCAATACCCAGCACACTTCTTGAAAAAAAAACAAACTTATAAGTTAAATAATATAGCTAGGGTGCAAGCTTAAGGTGTGCTCTGATTATTCAAATGATAAAGGCCCAGCAAAGAAATGCCAGGCCTTTGATATGCACTTATCTTTACCAAAATACTTGTATGTATTTAACTCCAAAAACAGAGTGTTGTTTCGGAGAAAATTAACAAGTTTTGGAAGCAATTCCTTAACACTTTAAAATTTCCTTCACCCAACTTTCTTCTACTTTTTAACTACTTTAATTACTCCTCCATCTACTTTTAATAAATACATGCCATTGCTCAAGCCTGAAATATTGACACTTGTGCTTTGACTTAAATCTTGGCTTAACACTATGGTTCCGGTAAGGTTGTACAAATAAGCAATGCCTTTACTGCCGCTAACGTTTAATGTTGTTGTGGCAGGGTTGGGGTAAACAGTTAGTGTTTCAATGTCAGCATCTGAGATTCCTGAAAAAATATTCTCTGAAAGACTGACCGACTCTGACACTTGGAAACTTTCGTTTGCTAACGAAGCAGTTATCGTGCCTGTAGTATTGACATATCCAGTACCAGTAACATCATAGGCTAAAGCGGAAGTTAAGATAACATTAGAGAACATAACTTTGCCAGCGGCATCGGTAGTGGCATCACCGTAACCATCCAAACTTACGGTGGCACCTGCTATGGCATTGCTACCATCGGTAACCGTAAAGCTAAGCTCGTAATAATTTAAGCTCAATAGTGCGTCTAAGCTTTTGGTGTTATCGCTTATGAAAATTCCTACATCATAAACACCGCCATAATTATCAACCCAATATTCAAATGTATAACCATCGACATCGACATTGGGAAGAGTTAGGTAAGCAAGGCTATTGTCATTATAAAAAGCGTATGCTCCTATTTTAATTAAGTTGCTACAGTTACTTAAATCAATCTCAGAGAATTCATTATAAAAAAAAGCATATTCTCCTATACTATCTAATTCAGTACAAGCTGATAGGTCAATACTGCTTATATCACTATAACCGAAAGCATAATCGCCAATAAAATTCAAACTCGCTAGAGCGCTAAAATCAAAGTCAAACATTTGGCCAACATTATAGAATGTCTTTTTGCCAATAGTAGCTAAAGAAGTGCAAGTGCTTAAATCGATACTGGCTATTACTTGGTCACTAAAGAGAGATTCACCTAAGCCAACAATGGTTTGTCCGTCTAATTCACCGGAAATCATTATTTGAGTACCGGCATAATTATAATCGCAACTAACAATTACACCATCTACCACTTCTACATCATCATTGGTTAAGGTGTAGGGCACTAATACAATATAAGCATTGGACAAATCAGAGATACTTGTTCCGTTACTGTAAATAGTACTGTCTAAATCTCTCCATTTATAAGCATTATCTTCCAAATAATTGGGTAAATTAAAACCACTAAGATTATTGTATGAAATAAATAACCATCTATCTCTAAATTGAAACTATTAAAACAAAAAGCCTCCCATAACGATGCTTTATATAGGTAGATTATTCACCCTAATTACAGAAAAAGCTGAATATTTACAGACCAATACCAACAAACAAAAGAATCATTCTTTAAACCTTAGCTCAAGGTTTCCATAGACAAGAAAGAGACCTAACAGGCAAATACAAAATAACAAGCCTCAAGAAACAAGATTATACAAATGCACAAAGGTCTGGCAAAATGCCAAACCTTTGTTATATATCCAAGTAAATCTGTGTGCAAAAAAATCATCAATTCATTATTTTTTCTTCGCTTCTACAGGCTTCCTTTTTCCATTCTCCAATTTATTTCTTCACCACTTTAATTATTTCTCCATCTACCTTTACCAGATAAACACCATTGGTTAAATCAGAAATATCCATACTGGTGCTTTGGCTTAAATCCTGAGTCAATACCATGGTACCTGCCAGGTTATACACATAAGCAATGCCCGTGCTGCCTTCAATATTTAATGTTGATGTGGCCGGATTAGGATAAACAGAGATAGATTCTGTAGTGAGCTCATTTATAGCTGTCGCCTGATCTTCGGTAATGGTTAATGTAACTAAGGTTCTTTCACTTTCAAAACCGGATTCATCGTCTATTGCAGCGGCATAAGCTGTATATATTCCTACATCAGTAGCCGTTGGCGCAGTAGTTGTAGTACTTCCTGATTCAGTAGTATACCAGGTTAATGTTGAATTCTCGGGAGCAGTTGCAGAAGCCGACTTTTCAGTTCCGTCATAGGTATATGTCTGATCATTGGCCGTTGGTGCATCTGGTTGATAACCTACCTTAAAATAAGAAACTTTAGAATTGGCTATAGTAACAATTTCATTGTATCCTGTATCATCTATATCATACAACAAAAGTTGACTTTTACTTCCTGTGTAAAAGCTTAAGTCAGCAGTTTCATTAAAGGTACCATCTCCATTGTTTAAGTAAATGGTTATATAGCTTCCTCCATCAGACTGAAAGAGCAAATCGGGATAGGAATCTTTATCTACATCCTCTAGAGTTACATCCCTGCAGAACTGTGAATCTGAGGTATAAACAGTAGTTTCATCAAATCCTGTATTGGCATCGTTTCTTGTGTAAAGTATAATCTCTGATGAATAGCTTGAAAAATTTGAACGATTTAACACAAAATCACTATAACCGTCATTATTCACATCGCCAGAAGCAACGGAATATCCTCTTTTATTGTCAGTACCAAAATCTACAATCGAAACAGTAAATGTACCATCTCCATTACCCAAAAGCAATTGGTAATACCCACCATAATCACCAGAATTATACAAGTTGTCTGTAATAATAATATCTAAATTGCCATCCCCATTAAAATCGCCTGTGTCTGATGCTGTATTGCCAAATTGCGGGGTATTGATAGAGGCTACTGAACTTATAGAACTAAATGTAATATCATCGGCAGTTGTAGTTGAGTTAACACCCAAATAAACAGCACTTGTTCCAATCCATGCAACATCATTTTTTGAATCATTGGTAAAATCACCGATTACTACAGATCCACCATAAAAAGCTGTTCCCCCAATTGAATAGGCAGAGCCCACTTTTTCGTATTGAGATGCTGTAGAATCCCAATAATAAACATTGTTTGGACTTGTAGTTGCACCGTTAGGACCTGCCGTAATAAAATCCAAATCACCATCATTATCTAAATCTCCAAGGGATGATCCATAAAAATTATGATCTTCCTGATCTATATGATCCTGTGAAGTAAAAACCGCAGTTCCTGTTAAATCACTTATCACACCAACGTATTTAGAATCAGGAGAAGAGGTTTCCCCTACAACATCAAGTTTATCAGCACCTGTTATATCACCCCAACTTATGGCTCTATATGAGCTATAAATTGCATCTGTTGATAAGGTTACTTCGGAATCGTTTGTTAATGTTTGTGCCGATACGCTAACGAAAGCAAGCAAGCAAAAAACCACAAATAGTAAAGTTTGTTTCATAAAGTTTATTTAAAAATTATTAATACCATATGGTAACACTTAATCAAATTAAAAAGTTCAGAAACTTTATGAATTCATTATCAAACTTTACGAAATGAAGGTTAATAAAATTTTTATCCTACTCATCCTAAATCAACAAGCTCCCTCTTTAATTTCAGGATTGATTGGCCTGGTGCTTAAAATCCGTATAAAGATGATTTGTATGGAGTATAAATAAAGGTTTAGCGCTGCCCTTGTGCTCAAAGCTAAAAGCTCTTTGCACCAGGCGCTACGCTTTTTTAGCTTTTCTTCTTTCTTTCCTTTTACCTTGTTCCTTGTTCCTTATAGTCCTTTTACCTTTTCAAAAAAGCACAAACGAAAAAAGACCCCCGAAGGAGTCTTTTTATTAGACAAGAACAAGTCTTATGTCTTTATATTTTGGTCTTAATACAGAAACTACGATCCAAAGTCATCAAATGCAATCATCTCATCAGGTACACCTAAATCGTAAAGCATTTTATTAATAGCACTGTTCATCATAGGAGGTCCACAAAGGTAATATTCTATATCTTCGGGTTCTTCATGATTAATTAAATACTCATCATGAATAACCTGATGAATAAAGCCAGTTGAACCTTCCCAGTTATCTTCAGGTTGAGGATCACTTAAAGCAATCTTAAACTTAAAGTTTGGAAATTTCTTTTCAATAGCCTCAAACTGATCCTGATAGAATATTTCTTTTTTAGAACGAGCACCATACCAGAACGTAGCCTTACGACCTGTTTTAACGGTATGGAACATATGGAAGATATGCGAACGCATTGGCGCCATACCGGCCCCCCCACCAATAAACATCATCTCACGTTCGGTATCTTTAATAAAGAATTCTCCATAAGGGCCCGAAATGGTCACCTTATCACCCGGTTTACGAGAGAAGATAAAAGAAGAACAAATACCTGGATTAACTTTCATAAAACCACCATTTACTCTATCAAAAGGAGGAGTTGCAATACGAATGTTAAGCATTACAATGTTCCCTTCGGCAGGGTGGTTAGCCATAGAATAAGCCCTGTAAGTAGCTTCTGGGTTTACCATTTTAAGGTCAAATATGCCGTATTTTTCATATTCATCACGGTATTTATCCCCAATAATCATATCCTTAAAATCAACAGTGATTTTAGGCACATCAATTTGAATATAACCTCCCGATCTAAAATCCAGAATTTCACCCTCAGGTAATCTAACAACAAATTCTTTAATGTAAGTGGCCACATTATCATTGGAAACCACCTCGCACTCCCATTTTTTAATCCCCAAAATTTCCTGAGGAATATCCATCTTCAGGTCTTCTTTTACCTTAACCTGACAAGCCAGGCGCCATTTACTGGCTTGTTCTTTACGGGAAAAAAATCCTGTCTCAGTTGGAAGAATAGAACCTGCACCATCGTTTACCTGACAACGACACATACCACATGTTCCACCACCCCCACAGGCTGAAGGAAGGAAGATTTTATTACTACCTAATGCAGATAATAATGTTTGTCCGGG
>JBFHKL010000159.1:0-9677 GCA_041595375.1 Saccharicrinis sp. | reverse complement strand
GGATGGGCTTTCATAGATTAAGTATCATGGATGTTTCAAGCCATGGTAATCAACCATTAGGCTACAAAAATATTAATTTAGTATGCAATGGGGAGGTATATAACTTTCTGCAACTGCGAAAAAAATACGAAAACACTTTCAATTTCAAATCAACCAGTGATTGCGAAGTAATCATTCCTTTGTTTTTAGATAAAGGTATAGAGGAAACAGCAAAATCTTTAGATGCCGAATTTGTATTTGTCATCTATGATTCTGTGGCTAAAAAGTATTTTGCAGCACGTGATCCTATCGGAATTCGCCCCTTATTTTATGGTTATTCTGCCTCTGGAGAAATCATGTTTGCCAGCGAAATGAAAACATTACACCTTCTTTGTAAGGACATCAAACAATTCCCTGTGGGACATTATTATGATGGTGAAAAATTCGTGTGCTACAAAGATATTTCTAAGGTAGAAAAAGTTGTGCATCATAATTTAGATGAGATATTTAAAAATATCAACGAAAAACTTACCACAGCCATTGAAAAAAGACTACAGGCCGATGTGCCCGTTGGCTTCCTTTGCAGTGGAGGATTAGACTCCAGTTTGGTTTGTGCCGTTGCTGCAAAAATGCTCGACAAGTCTATTAAAACATTTGCTGTAGGTATTGAAGATGATCCTATTGATACCAAATACGCAAGAATAGTAGCCGACTATTTAGGAGCAGAGCATACCGAAGTTTTATTTACCCGAGAGCAAATTTTCGAAACGTTAAGCTCCTTAATCTATAATATCGAAACCTGGGATATCACTACCATTAGAGCCTCGATGGGAATGTACCTGATCTGTAAATATATTAGAGAAAATACGGATGTGAAGGTATTAATGACTGGAGAAATTGCCGATGAAATTCTGGGATATAAATATACCGATTTTGCTCCATCACCTGAAGCTTTCCAGCAGGAAGCCGAAAAGCGAATCAGAGAAATTCATATGTACGATGTACTAAGAGCCGACAGATGTATTTCATCTTGCGGGCTTGAGGCTAGGGTTCCCTTTGGTGATTTGGACTTTGTAGATTATATCATGAGCATTGATCCAGCAAAAAAAATGAATACTTACGGTGAAGGTAAATACTTATTACGTGCTGCTTTTGAAGGTGATTATTTACCTAAGGAAATCCTACATCGTGATAAAGCTGCATTCTCGGATGCTGTTGGACACAGTTCTGTAGATTACTTAAAAGCTTACGCCGAGAAGATGTATTCTAACGAAGATTTAGCTAAAGCAGGTGAAAAATATCCAACATTCACCCCTTTTACCAAAGAGTCGTTAATGTATCGTGATATCTTTGAGAAACATTTCCCTGGCAGAGCCGGAGTGATTAAGGATTTCTGGATGCCCAATAAAGAATGGGAGAACTGCGACGTTGATGATCCAAGTGCAAGGGTTCTTCCAAACTATGGAGCAAGTGGTGTATAAATAATTATACGTTAGATATAACTTAAGAAAGGTGATTTTCAACAAAGAAAATCACCTTTCTGTTTTTTCATTCATCGTTAATTTCCATACAGCAAAACCTTGCCATCACTATCAATTTTAATGATTTCATCTTTCTTAATTTCCTCAGCTAAAATCCTTTTCGACAATTCATTTAGTATGTTTTTTTGAATCACTCTTTTTATAGGCCGAGCACCAAACAAAGGGTCAAAACCTGTTTTAGCAATAAAGCTTAATGCATTGTCTGTAATTTCAATATCTATTTCTTTACTTTTTAAATTCTTTTTAATCGAATTAATTTGCATAAGAACAATCTCTTTAATATCAGAGGCCGACAATGGGGTAAACATAATTATATCATCAATTCTATTTAGGAATTCAGGACGTATGGACTCTCTTAGCAAATGAAATACCTCAGTCTTTGTTTTTTCAGCTATAGCTTCTATATCTTTTTCCTGAGCTCCCTCAAAATTTTGCTGAATAATATGCGAACCAGCATTGGAAGTCATAATAATGATGGTATTTTTAAAATCAACCAAGCGTCCCTTATTATCAGTAAGCCTTCCATCATCCAACACCTGTAACAACACATTAAATACATCGGGATGCGCTTTTTCTATTTCATCCAGCAAGACCACCGAATAAGGCTTACGTCTAACTGCTTCAGTCAATTGACCGCCCTCATCGTACCCAACATACCCCGGAGGTGCACCAATCAGTCTGGACACCGAATGTCTTTCCTGAAACTCTGACATATCTATACGCGTCATCTTATTTTCATCATCAAACAAGAAGGCAGCCAAGGCTTTAGCCAACTCTGTTTTACCCACACCCGACATGCCTAGGAATATAAAAGAACCAACCGGGCGTTTTTCATCCTGCAACCCTGCCCTACTCCTTCGTATGGCATCCGATACAGCCTCAATGGCCTCCTGTTGGCCCACCACACGCTGATGCAACTCTTCCTCCAATGAAAGTAATTTATCTTTTTCATTACGCATCATTTTAGTAATAGGTATACCTGTCCAACGACTAACTACCCCTGCTACATCTTCTGAATCAACCTCCTCTTTAATCAAAGGATTGGCAGCTTGCTTACTCTGCAGTTTACTTTTTAATTTTTCTATTTCCTCTTGTGCTACTTTAATTTTTCCATAGCGCAATTCAGCAACCTGATCAAATAAACCTTCTCTTTCAGCTCGCTCAGCTTCAAATTTAAACTGCTCAATATTCGACTTTTGATGCTGAATTTGATCTACCAAACTCTTTTCCTCCTGCCATCGAGCCCTTAGGGTTGAACGTTGATCTTTTAACTCAGATATTTGCTGACTCAATTGTTTTAATTTAAGACTATCACCTTCTCGTTTAATAGCTTCTCGTTCTATCTCCAGCTGTTTCACTTTCCTATCTAATTCATCAATATCTTCAGGAACTGAATTCATCTCCAAGCGCAATTTCGAAGCTGCTTCATCTATTAAATCAATTGCTTTATCGGGCAAAAATCTGTCTGAGATATATTTATTAGACAAATTGACTGCTGCAATAATAGCATCATCCTTAATCCTTACCTTATGGTGAGTTTCATAACGCTCTTTTAGTCCACGCAAAATAGAGATAGCACTCAACACATCCGGCTCATCAACTCTAACTATTTGAAACCTACGCTCCAAAGCCTTGTCCTTTTCAAAATACTTTTGATATTCGTTTAGTGTAGTTGCACCAACAGCGCGCAATTCTCCTCTGGCCAAAGCTGGTTTTAATATATTGGCAGCATCCATAGCACCTTCACTTTTGCCAGCACCTACCAAGGTATGTATCTCATCGATAAATAAAATAATATCTCCGTCACTTCCAACCACCTCTTTCACAACAGCTTTCAATCGCTCTTCAAATTCACCTTTATATTTGGCCCCTGCCACAAGCGCACCCATATCTAAAGAATATATTAATTTAGACTTCAAGTTATCAGGCACATCACCATTCACAATTCGAATAGCCAAACCTTCACCAATAGCTGTTTTTCCAACACCTGGCTCTCCAATTAAAATAGGATTATTCTTCGTTCTACGAGATAATATCTGAAGCACACGCCTAATCTCTTCATCACGCCCAATAACAGGATCCAATTTTCCTGAACGAGCCTGTTCGTTCAAATTAATAGCAAAACGATTCAGCGCATTAAAATTATCTTCGGCAGTTTGTGAATCTACCTTAGCACCCTTCCTTAGTTCCTTTATGGCCGCTATCAAATCCTTCTCTGTAAGTCCTGCATCCGTAAGCATATTCGACACCGGATCCTTTACCTTTAAAATACCCAGCAATAAATGCTCAATCGAAACATACTGATCATCAAAGTCCTTTAAATAAGACTTTGCCTTTTGTAAAACTTCATTGGAAGAACGTGACAAATATGGTTCTCCTCCGGAAACCTTAGGATATGAATCTATAATAGCATTTAATGGCTGATCAATATTTCGTACACCCAGTTTACTAAACAAAAAGGAAACAATATTTTCTTCTACTTCTATGATTCCTTTCAAAATATGTCCGGGCTCAATAGCTTGTTGGGTATTCCCTGAAGCAATAGTTAAAGCTTGCTGAATAGCCTCTTGCGATTTTATGGTATATTCTTTAAAGTTCATGATTTAGTTTTTTTAGATTCTTTGATACACAGTCAAATTCTTTGCCAACTATAAATTTATGTCAACTTGGCATTTTTAATGCCTTTTTGATGCCATTATTTCATTAAAACACAATAAGTTATGAAATAATTTCAGTATACCAGGAATAAAATACGACAGCCTGAACAAAAATGATTTACCGAATAAGTATATTAGCAAGCTGAAAAGAAACACAAACATACATTCGTAACCCATTCGTGATGAAAAATTTATTATATAATGCCATTATAGCCATTTTACTTGCTGGATGTGCAAGCAACCAAACAGATAAAAAACAAACTGAAAGCAGTTGCAGCAGCTCATGTTCAAGTGCTTCTTGTTGCCAAAGCAAAGCTAGTGCAGACTTAGCTGAAATAAATGATCTTTCTGTGGATCAAGTGTTAGCTAGGCCAGAAAATTACATGGAGAAGAAAATAGATTTAACCGGACTAGTTGTGCATACCTGTAAGAAAAGTGGTAAAAAATTATTTTTGAAAGGTGAAAACGATTCCACTTTTATTCGCGTTGAAGCCGGTGAAAACATAAGCCAATTTACAACAAGTCTCGAAGGCGAGCTTATTACTGTTACCGGTGTATTCAATGTTTTTACTCAGGAAACCAATGATCATCACGAAGAGTGTGAATCAGAAGAAAAAAGTAAAAGCTACACTCTTTTATGCGAAAGTTACAAACAATTATAAGTTATCCACCTAGACATACAGAGCTGATTAATACCACTCTTTGCGAAAAATGAAATTTCGAAAATTAAATAAAATCATACACCGTGATTTAGGTTATATTTTTACTGGTATGATCCTTATTTATGCCTTATCAGGTATTGCTTTAAATCACAAGCACGATTGGAATCCTAACTATATTATCAAGAGATTTGAATATAAATATGCACTCGCTAACGATGAAGAAATTAAATCTCAGGCTCTTGTTAATTCCTTACTTAGCCTTTCAAATACCATAGATGAGTATAAAAAGCATTATTATCCGGATAAACAAAGTATCAGGATTTTTTTAAGAAGCGGCTCGGTTTTATCTTGGTCAGCATCAACACAAATCCTTACTCATGAACAGATAAAAAAACGCCCCTTATTTTCTTCCATTAATTTCTTGCACTACAATCCCGGTAAACTCTGGAAATATTTCTCAGATATATTTGCCTTTGCATTAATATTGATCACCATTTCCGGTATTATTATTTTAAAAGGAAAAAACGGTATCAAATTCCGAGGTGCTATTTTAATAGGCGTGGGAATAATAATTCCTATTGTTTTCTTCTTTTTGTATTAAGACAAGAATAGGTATATTTGATATACTTTGAAACGATTAATTATACACATAGTAAATATTATAAAAAGTAGCTCAAAAACGGCTTTTTGCATAACATTTTGTTGTTGTGTTAGTTTACTTTTTGCCAACTGCTATGCCCAGGAAACAAAGAAAAATGACACTCTAAAGGTCGCTACCAATAAATCTATTCATACCCTACTGCAGGAAAATTCGGAGCATAGCTACATATACAAAAAATTATACGAGTGGTTAGTTGTATCGAAAGATTCTAATATTTCGGCCAACGAACTACTGCTTAAAACGGACGATGAATACGAGAAATATAACCAAAAAATCATTCGCTACATTAAGGTTAAACAAGTTTCGCCGTTTGCAAAAAATATACTTGATACTATTGATTTCACCACCAATAAATTAGAAAAAACACTAACCAAACTGCGTTTTGAGACCAAAAAAAGTATCATTAACAATAACCTTACTTTCAAGAATGGAGAATTTGTAAATATCCAAAACATAAAAGACAGTGAACGGATAATCAGATCGTTAAGTTTCATTACCGATGCGATGATTATTATTGAACCCGCCAGCAAAGACACTTCGTTGGTCGATATTTTAGTGATTACTCAAGACAGCTACCCTTATGGAGGCGAGCTATCTCTATCGACCAATGAGGCGAAAGTAAAAATATACAGTAAAAACATATTTGGATATGGAGTAGAATTAGGTCATTCTATTACTACAACACCTACTAAGAATAGAAGTTTTGGATATAGTGAGGAATTAACTTGGAATAATATTTATGGATCATTTATCACCTTCTCCAGCTCGATTACAGATAATAGCAATCATAATTTTATAGAATTAGGCGCACAAAAAACATTCCTTACTCCGGATATAAAATATGCAGGCGGTTTGAGTTTACAAAAAAATTTCAAGGTAGAATCCTCTAAAAGTGATTCCATTAATTTTTTAAATAATAACTACGATTATCTCTCACCGGATTTTTGGATTGGCAGATCTTTTCTAATCAATGCTCCTAATTACTTTGACCGCTCCAATATTGGCATAATGGGGCAACTAATGTACAATGAGTATTATAATTTACCCGACACCAGTGAAAATAAGCCATGGTTTATTCCCAACACCTATTTATTTGGGAGCGTCTCTTTTTCAAAAAGAAACTATTACAAAAACACCCTTATTTATAATTATGGTAGAATTGAAGATGTGCCCTATGGCTTTCTGGCCTCTCTTTCAGTAGGCTATAACTACAATGATATCAAATCAAGAATATATACTGGTGCTCATTTTTCCATTGGGAGGGCTATTATACCCAATAAAGGATACGTTTATTTAAGTGGAGATATCAATTCTTTTTTTTATCAGTCACAGCCCGAAAGAACCATTACAAATTTATTAGGCCGGTATATTTCAAACCTAAGACCCATAGGAAATAATCTGTTAAGAAACTTCGTGTCGGTAAATTACGTGCGCGGAATGCATATGCAATACGATGATTATATTTATATGAATGAATCAAACTCTGCATTATCGGCCTACAGTAGTAAAGAATTATGGGGTACTCAAAAACTTGTCCTTAAAACAGAAAATGTATTTTTTACGCCCACCGAGATAAACGGGTTTAAACTGGCTATCTTTAGTTTTTATGATATGGGATGGATTACCCACAAAGATCAACTATTAAGCACAAAGCCCTATTACTCTATTGGAGGAGGGATAAGAATCAGAAATGACCATCTGGTTTTTAATACAATTCAGATTCAGCTGGCTTATTTTCCCAGAATACCACCCGGAGGGGTTAATTTTAATTACAGACTTAGTGGAGAAGATGTAGGACATTTTAATCAGTTCGACATTCCTCAACCATATGTTGATGTTTATAAATAACTAAAGCCTGCATCTCCAAAACAATTTCGGCTATTATAAATAAAACCTTCTGCTCACGTATAAGGATATGCATGTTTATACGTGAACAGAAGGTTTATTAGCTTCATTTATTTAATAGATATCGGATACACTTATCGATACCCATTGAATAAATCGCCCGTTTCTTTTATGAATGAGACTATCTCAAATTATTCTATAAAAAGTCCTTAAAATATTGTGTTACTTTTTCCATTAGATGAACTCTGTCTGGTCCTAAAACATTATGTTCATGTCTTGGATAAACAAAATAGTCTATCTGCTTACGCTTTTTAATAGATTGCTCGATAAGAACCATACTATGTTGCCAAACAACAGTAGGATCTATAGCACCATGAATGACCAATAAGCGGCCCTGAATATTTTCAACGCGAAGATTCAGGTTAGTCTTTTGGTAACCATCAGAGTTCTCTTGTGGGGTATCCATATACCGTTCGCCATACATAATTTCATAGTACTTCCAATCGGTAACAGGTCCTCCGGCGACTCCTACTTTAAATATCTCTGGATATTTTTCCATGAGGTTAATAGTCATAAAACCACCAAAACTCCAACCATGAACACCCATTCTATTTTCATCTACATAGGGTAATGATTTCAGGAATTTTACACCTTCAAACTGGTCGGCAGCTTCATGCTCACCTAATTCTCTGTGAATTACCTTTTCAAACTCACATCCTCTGTAAGGCGTTCCTCTATTGTCCATTGTAAAGCAAATATAACCTTGCTGAGCCATATATAATTGCCAATATCTGGCACCACCCAACCAAGAGTTACGAACTAATTGAGCGTGTGGTCCGCCATAGACATAAACAACAACAGGATATTTTTTAGCAGGATCAAAATCTGCAGGTAAAATTAACCTATAATTCAAATCGGTATGCCCATCGGCAGCTTTTATACTTCCCAGCTTAACCTCACCAAAATGATAATCTTCAAAGGGATCAGGAGCAGAAAATAGTTTACTGGTTTTCTGGTTATTTAAATTCAGCAATTGAATTTCACGTGGAGTACTCAGGTTTGAATACATATCAATTGCCAGCTTATGTGATTTACTCAATAAAAAAGCATGATATCCATCCTGATGAGATAATTTATATATCTTTCCATTACTCATTGACACCTTATAAAGGTGCCTGTTCATAGCATCATCCTTAGTCCCTTCAAAAAACAAGTAAGCTCCTTTTTTATCAAAACCAAGCGTTTTAGTCACTACCCACTCTCCTTTAGTGACCTGTTTTAACATTCCTTTTTCAACATCGTAGAGATAAATATGGTTAAACCCGTCACGCTCACTTTGCCAAATAAACTTGTTATTACTTCCTGGTAAGAACTCGGCAGGATTCTCTGGTTCCACCCAGGTGTCGCTTTTTTCTTCGAATATTGTTTTTATTAAATCACCGTTTTGAGCATGATAGGCATTAAAAACCATATGATCCTGTTCTCTGTTAAGTTCTGCAACCAATACCATATTTTCTTCAGTTGACCAGGAAACATTAGTCAGATACTTTTCTTTAGGCAAGCCTGTTTGCAAATATTTCAGCGTTCCTGAATTCAGATCAAATACCCCTATAGTAACCTCATGACTCTTCATGCCAGCCATTGGATACTTAATATTTTCACATGTGGCTACTCTTTCATTAATATTTACCAAAGGATAATCAGTAACCATCGATTCATCCATCCGATAAAAGGCAAGAGCATTGCCTTTGGGCGACCAAAAAATACCTCCATCAATACCAAACTCATTGCGATGAACCGACTGACCAAGCACAACTCCTTCCTTACCTGCCGTTTCAATTAATATTGATTCTTCATTAGCCTTGGCTAAATATAAATCATTATTCAACACATAGCTTACAGCTTTTGCCTTAGGACTAAAACTTAAAAATTGAGCTTGAGCAGGATATTCAATAATATATTCAATACTCTTTTCTGTAACATTAAAAACTACAATATAATTCGTTACCGGCAACCATATAAGATCATTATTAATCCATTTAATTCCCTTTAAACTAGTTGCTTCCTTTATATTCCTTTCCTTTAATAAAGTATTAAGTTCTGTTAGCGAAACAATAACTTTCAAACTACTCTCAACACCCGATAAAAACAGCGTATCTCCTTGATTTAATGTCAACAACTCACTATCCCCCAAAAAGGAATAACTCTTATATTGTGGCATAAACTGAGTATAATTCTTTCCTCCGGAGATAACGTCTTCCAATGTAAGTTCTTTTTGGCTTTGAGCACATAGGATAGTATGTACCATCAAGACCAAAATAAACGAGAATGT
>JBFHKL010000158.1:0-9689 GCA_041595375.1 Saccharicrinis sp. | reverse complement strand
GCTTGATTGGACTGTGGATAAAACTTCTAAATACTTAAGTTCACTCTTATCGTTGCAGTTTAAATTAGTTCTTTTTTTTAGGAGTGTTATGTATTTTTGGCTGGTATCATTTTGAATGTTTAAATATTCTAAAGCCTTTATGTAATAAGGATTAGAAAGAATATTTCCTTGAGCATATAATGCGTCAGCATAAGTAGCTGGAAGCAGGAGAATAAATATAATAAATACACTAAAAGTCCTATTCATTTTATATAACATAAATAATTACAATAGAAATTTAAATTAAATAAACGAAAGGATCTTGTATAGTGTTACTAGGCATGTATATGCCATTTTTGTTAAAACGGCATATCTCTTTCGTGAGGATAAGGAGGCGTATCCGGAAAGTCAGGTAAACCAAAGCCATTTCCTCCATTGGGAGCTTGCCCAAAGTTATCTCCACCTGCAGGTTCATTCATTTTTGAACCATAAGTAACTGCCTGTCCGCCGGGGTCGGTTCCTAAATCATCTCCAAATACACCGGTGTCCGGGTTTTCGAAACGAGCTAATTCACCACGGAAGCGTAAGCGAACATCGCCTGTTGCTCCGTTACGATGTTTGGCTATAATAATTTCACCCATACCAATCAGCGAATTGCCATGTTCATCTTCCGTTATTTTGTAGTATTCTGGTCGGTGAATAAAACAAACCATATCGGCATCCTGCTCAATGGCTCCAGATTCTCTCAGGTCAGAAAGTTGTGGTCGTTTACCTTCGGCTCCAGCACGACCTTCTACACCACGATTTAACTGAGACAGCGCTATGATAGGGATATTCAATTCTTTGGCCAGTCCTTTTAAGGAACGAGAAATCATACTTACCTCTTCCTGACGGGAGCCGGGGTTCATTCCATTGGCATTCATCAGCTGAAGGTAGTCGATAATCACCACCTGTATATCATGCTGTTTTTTTAAGCGTCTACATTTTGCTCTTAATTCAAATATTGATAAGCCAGGTGAGTCATCTACAAAAATGGGGGCGTCAATCAAGTTTTGTATTTTATGGTCGAGCTGTTCCCACTCATAACTGGCCAGGTTTCCTTTTTTAATTTTCTCGGCAGGAAGTTCCGTTTCAGAAACGATTAAACGATTAACCAGCTGTACGTTACCCATCTCCAGAGAAAATACGGCGACAGCTTGTCCAAATTGCAGGGCCATATTACGTGCCATGGAAAGAACAAAGGCTGTTTTTCCCATTGCAGGACGGGCCGCTATTACAATCATATCTGTTTTTTGCCAGCCTGAAGTAATTCTATCCAGCTCTGTAAAACCGGAAGGTACACCACTCAAACCATCACTTCGTTTAGAGGCTTCTTTAATCATCTCTATGGCCTCTTCAATCACCGGATTAATTTGGGTAACATCCTTCTTCATATTGCCCTGACTGAGCTTAAAGAATGAGCTTTCTGATTCATCCAATAAATCATCTACATCAATTCCTTCATCATAGGCTTTAGTTTGTATTTCAGAGCTAATACGGATTACTTCTCTTTGTAAATATTTTTGCCAGATGATACGGGCGTGATATTCTATATGAGCAGCCGAAGCCACTCTTCCGGTCAATTGTGTAATGAAAAAAGCGCCGCCTATTTCTTCCAAATGACCTGCTCCTCTTAGTTCTTCTGTCACCGTAAGCATATCTACGGGTAAGTCTTTGCTATACAGGTTTTGGATGGCTGCATAAATCTTCTGATGTGCTTCCTTATAAAAACATTCAGGTTTTAGTAATTCTCCAACAGCAGTAAAGGCTTCTTTTTCTAACATTAATGCCCCTAAAACGGCCTCTTCTAGCTCGAGAACCTGCGGTGGCATCTTGCCTATTTCTAAATCTACACTTGGTGTTTTTTTACTTGTATATTTTCTTCTTTCTGCCATAACCTGATGATTGTTTTTTCCCAAAGGGGAGACAAAGTTAATCAACTACATTTACTCAGCCATATCAATCGTCAAAATGTTTTTATTAAAATTACCTGATAGCTGATTCTCAATACCTGATACTTTTTATCTTTGTTCAATTAAAAATATTATAGTTTGTTTTTATGCAAGAGATAAATTGACCGATGCATAAAGTTTATATTTTTTTGATAAGAGACTTGAAGAAGTCTGTCGGGTTTAATTTAAAATAATCACTTTTGTAATGATCTGTTTTCCAAATGCTAAAATAAATATTGGTTTGTATGTTACCGAGAAACGAAAAGACGGTTACCATAATATTGAAACGCTTTTTTATCCCACAAAATTGTACGATGTACTCGAAATCATTGAAAATAGAAATAGTGATCAAAGCTGTTTGTGGAGTAGTAGTGGCATAAAAATAGATGGAAAAGATGAAGATAACTTGTGTATTCAGGCATTGATGTTACTTCGAGAGGATTATGATATTCCACCAGTAAAAATGCATCTACATAAGGTAATCCCCTTTGGCGCAGGTTTGGGAGGAGGATCTGCTGATGCTGCCTTTACTTTAACTACCTTAAATCAACTTTTTAAATTAAATATTAGTCAGGACAAACTGATTAAATATGCAGTAAAGCTTGGTGCTGACTGTGCGTTTTTTATTCATAATTCGCCCTGCCTGGCAAGTGGTATTGGCGATGTGTTGCATCCTTATACTATTAATTTAAAGGGTAAGTATTTGGTTTTGGTGAAACCTGATATTCACATCTCAACGCCCGAAGCTTATAGGGGAATTAGACCTAAAATGCCCGATTGCTCTTTGAAGGAGAAATTAGAGATGCCTATTGAGGAATGGAAGGGTGAAATTGTGAATGATTTTGAGTATTCCGTATTTCCCAATCATCAGCCTATTCAATTTATCAAAGAACAACTCTATAATCATGGAGCGGTATATGCTTCTATGACGGGCAGCGGAGCAGCAGTCTTTGGTATCTTCGACGAAAAACCTGAGATAACTTTCCCAGAATGCTTCATGTGGGATGAAAGGATGTAATGTATTTTAAGTTTATCAATGTCAATAGGTTATCGTGTTAAATGATGCATTTAATCCATTATAGATCATTAATTTGCCACTTAAAATATCTCCAGTGTTCGTAATTATCTTTAAGCATTCAACAGCCTGTATTCCTCCGATGATTCCAGGAATAGCACCTAATATTCCCTTCGAAAACTCGTGATGGTCGTCAGGTTCGTTAAATAATTCTTTATAGGAAGCGCCATTTTTATAGTTGAATACGGTTACCTGACCTTCAAATTCACTTAAGGATCCATGAATAAAAGGTTTTGATAGTTGCTTGGTTATGGTATCAATAATTATTCGCGATTCAAAGTTGTCGGTGCAACCAATAATGATATCATAAGGATTGATTAAAGCAAAGGCATTTTTTTTTGTCAGTTTGGTGTTGTAAACGGCTATTTTACAATTTGCATTTAAGGAGCTTAGGTTTTGTTTGGCTGCTTTAGCTTTATTACATCCTAGCTGCTCCTCCTTAAATAATACTTGGCGTTGTAAATTCGATAAACAAACCACATCATCGTCTACCACACCTATGGTCCCTACGCCTGCGGCAACCAGATATTGCAAAACAGGGCATCCTAATCCGCCTGCTCCAACCACCAATACCTTTGCTTTCAGAATCTTCTCTTGTCCTTCAGTGCCGATTTCTTTTAGCAAAATCTGGCGTTCATATCTTTTAAAATTACTAAGCATAGCCTTTTTTATTGCATAATGGTGTCCCAATCTTTCCATACCACTTCAAAGCCTGCATCTTTAATGATTTGTGCTACTTCGTTTGAACTTCGGTTATCATGTACCGAAAATTGTTCAAGAGATTCTTTATTGCAAAAATAACCCCCCGGATTAGTCTTTGAACCTGCACTATAGGCTGTTACACCTAATTTAAGCATGTGGTCTCTGAATGTCGGGCTTTCTCTTGTTGATAACGACAACTCAACTTGTTGATTAAATAAACGATAGGCACATATTAACTGGACAAGATCTTTTTCGGTAGTCACAGAATTAGGCTGAAAACTACCCGCATTAGGCCTTAAACGAGGGAATGATATTGAATATTTCGATTGCCAATATTTACGCTCAAGATATTGTAAATGGACTGCTGTGAAAAAAGAATCGACACGCCAGTCTTCTAATCCAAGTAAACAGCCAATTCCTATCTTATGAATATTTGCATTTCCTAATCTGTCAGGTGTTTCAAGACGGTATTGGTAGTTTGACTTTCGCCCCTTTGGATGATATGTTTTATAATTACTCTGGTTATAAGTTTCCTGATATACATAAACGGTGTTTAATCCTGCTTCAATTAGGGTAGTATATTCTGTTGTATGAAGTGGTTGAATTTCTGCCGAAACCAGCGCAAAGTGACGCTTTAGTTCTTTTATAACAAGCGTAATATAGGTTAAGTCGCAATGTCTGTTATCTTCTCCGGTAACCAGTAATACATGCTCAAAGCCAAGCGATTTGATGTATTTTGCCTCTAATCTTACCTGTTCCAGAGTAAGAACTGTACGATTTATCTCATTAGTGTGATTAAATCCACAGTAAACGCAGGCATTGCTGCAATAGTTGGATAGATATATTGGAATATACATTTGTATTGTGTTCCCAAAGCGTTCTCGTGTTAGATACATGCTTTTTTCTGCCATGATTTCGAGATAAGATTGGGCAGCAGGTGAAATTAAAGCTTGAAAGTCTGAAAGCGATAATACTTCTTTGTTCAGGGCTGTTTCAACATCGAACTGGTTCTTTGACTGTATCTGTTTAGCTACTTCTTGCCAACTATAATGTTTTATTTCGTTGTAAAAAGTGTTGTGGTTATTCATGAGGTAAGGTTTTTATAGTTCTTCTAAAAATGCGGTTAAAGGACTGCTGGCCTGAGCTGTTTGTCCTGTTGCTGCCAGCTTTGCAGTATAGGCCATTCGTCCTGCCTGAACGGCCATATTAAAGGCCTTAGCCATGGTTATTGGATCTTTGGATACGGCAATAGCGGTATTTACTAAAACTGCATCTGCACCTGTTTCCATGGCCCAGGATGCATGCGATGGTGTTCCCAGACCTGCATCTACTACGACAGGGATCTGACTCTGTTCAATAATGATCTTCAAAAATTCCAGGGTTAGTAAACCTTTATTGGTTCCAATGGGAGCCCCCAAGGGCATTACAGCAGAAGTACCTGCGTCTTCAAGCTTTCTGCATAAAATAGGGTCGGCTTGTACATAAGGCAGTATTTTAAATCCCTTTTTTACTAGTTCTTTGGCAGCTTTAAGAGTTTCCTCACCATCGGGTAAAAGATATTTTGGATCCGGATGAATCTCTAGTTTTAACCAGTTGGTTTCTAGTGCTTCTCGTGCTAATTCTGCTGCAAAAATAGCCTCTTTGGCCGTTCTAACACCACTGGTGTTGGGTAAAATTTGAACCTGAGATATGTTCAGATGCTTGAGTAAATCATCTTCCTGTTCATTCATATTTATACGCCTAAGTGCTACTGTCACTAATTCAGAACCCGAGGCCACAATGGCTTTTTGCATTTGTTCATTAGAACTGAATTTACCAGTGCCGATAAATAGTCTGGAATGAAATTGTGTATCGGCAATAATGAGATTTTTCATTTTTAAGAGATTTTAGAATTTATTGGTCTGAGTGAAATATTCACTCTGTAGGCCGTTTTATCTTTGATTACTCATTATGAGCATGAATTTGTGTAACAGATCTCCTGAAATAGCCACTCCATTGGTTCCTGTCTTTTTTATTTGTTCAATATCTTCAATACAAATGCCTCCTACGGCTATAATTGGCAGGTTTATGTTTTCTTTTCGTACTTGTTGCATTATTTTTTTATAGCCTTCAAGTCCAATGATAGGGCTGAGTTGCTTTTTCGTAGTAGTGTATCTGAAGGGCCCCAAGCCAATATAGTTGGCGCCTTGTTCTTTTTGAAATTTTATGTCGTTAAAAGTATTGGCAGTTGCCCCAATAATAAATTTATTGCCAAGTATTTTTCGGGCAACAGAAACCGGAGTGTCATTTAAACCCAAATGAACACCACTTGCTTTTATTTCTTGAGCAATGTCAATGTGATCATTGATAATCAATTTTGTGTTATACAACTTTGCATAGGCTAAAGCCTTTAAGCTTTCTGCTTTTATTTCTTGAGCAGTAGCATCTTTCATTCGTATTTGCACCCATTTAATGCCTCGCGAATACATTATTTTGGCTTGCTCTGCGTGTGAGTATATGTCATTATCTTGAGTGATATATTGTAAATCTGAAATTGTCATCATGCGTGATATCCTAATTTTGAGTTATTTGATTGCATAAATTGTTCAACATAACGTTTGCCTTTTTGGCACGCCTCTTCCATGTTTTTACCTTGGGCCAGGTGTGCTGCAATAGCAGTTGATAGTACACAGCCAGTGCCGTGCTTATTTGCTTCATATCCCATGGGTTCACCTGGGATATTTTTAACCAAGTTGTTTGTTATTAAACTATCATTGCCCTTATTGTTAAGTTTATGACCTCCTTTCAGGAGAATATTTGCATGAGGAAATTTTTTTAGTCCCAATTGTCTATATTCCATTGTGTTGGGCGTTATTAAATCAATTTTATCAATTAATGATTCGTCTACTCTTAGGTGATTGTGAAATTCAAATCCTTTTGTAGCACTGAGGACGGGATCCCAAATGATTTTTGCCCTTGGGAAATAATAAGTAATTGTATCAATTACTAGTTCAAGTGTTTCTGAATTTTGTATTAATCCTATTTTAACTGCTCTTACAGGATATTTGTACAGGGGTTTGATTTGTTGTTCTATTGACTTGTAGCTTAACCATTTTACCCCGTAACAAGCTTCTTCATCCTGATATGTAATAGCTGTAATCACACCAAAGCCATAGGTTTTATTTTGCTCAAATGTTTTGATGTCTGCCAATATGCCCGCACCACCACAGGGGTCATGTCCTGCAATACTTAAGCAATATAATCTGGGTGTATGCATTGGTATATGCTCTTTAGGTTTTGTGTATAATTGATTTTTTTTGATGGATTAAGCGTCCAGACTGCACCCAGGACTGCCAATCCATCGAACATACAATTCTCCAGCATAGGATAGGTTAATGCACTTATTCCTCCTAAAGCAATAATGTCGGAATGACGAGCATTTTTTAGATGTTGTTGAACTTCGAATATGTTGAAAGTGCTTTTATAACCCTTCTTTGATATACTGTTAAATATCGGACTCAAAAACATATAATTAAATTCGCCATCATGCTGCTTGATTTCTTGAAGACTATGGCAGGATGTGCTTTGGGTACCATGTTTTGGATATTTCTTTGTTTCGCCTCTGTCATAGGAGGGGAAATGTACTCCTTTTACATTAAATTGGTTTTGTAAATGCCAGGCACTATGTAAAACCACTCTTGAATGATATTGTAAAGGCAAATGTTTTAAATAGTTTTCGTATTCAAAATCCTGAGCATGAGGTTTACGTAGATGAAAAGTAAAGTCGTATTGCTCCATTAAAAGAGTAACCGATTTTACTTCGTCAGCAAAAAAATGAGGATATGAGATTAAATATAGTTTCATATTTAGGAGTATATCTCATCGCCAGAATTCTCAAATTCTTTGGCTTTTTCAGCCAGTTCTCTTACGTCTTTATTTGCCTGCATAGAACAAAATTTATCTCCACACATGGAGCAAAAATGCGACGATTTATAGCCCTCATCAGGCAGGGTTTCATCGTGAAAAGCCATTGATTTTTCACTATCAAGAGCAAGAGCAAATTGATCGAGCCAGCGAAACTCAAACCGTGCATTACTCATCGCTAGATCACGATGTTGAGCACCGGGAAAGCCTTTGGCCAGATCAGCAGCATGTGCGGCTAATTTAAAGGTGATAACTCCTTCTTTCACATCGTTTTTATCGGGTAAGCCCAGATGTTCTTTGGGGGTTACATAACAAAGCATTGAGGTGCCATAGCTGGCAATTAAAGCACCACCAATGGCTGAAGATATATGATCGTAACCAGGCGCTATATCAGTGACCAATGGACCTAAAGTATAAAACGGAGTTTCGCCACAATATTTGGTTTGTAAATCCATATTCTCTTTGATTAAATGCATTGGCACGTGTCCCGGGCCTTCAATAATTACCTGAACATAATGTTTTCGGGCTTTTTGGGTAAGCTCACCCAACACCTTAAGTTCCCCAATTTGAGCATGATCATTGGCGTCAGCTATAGATCCCGGTCGTAAACCATCGCCCAAAGATATACCAACATCATAGGCAGCAAGTATTTCGCATATTTCATCAAAATGGGTATATAAAAAATTCTCTCGCTGATGTTTAATAATCCACTTGGCCATAATAGCTCCTCCACGGGAAACAATTCCGGTGATCCGGTGGATTGTTTTTGGTATATGTTTCCAGAGTAGGCCGGCATGGATGGTAAAGTAGTCGACCCCTTGTTCACATTGCTCTATTAGCGTGTCTTTATATATTTCCCAAGATAAATCTTCCGCTATTCCATTTACTTTTTCAAGAGCTTGGTACAAAGGAACAGTTCCTACAGGTACTGGTGAATTACGAATGATCCATTCGCGTGTTTCGTGTATATTGGCTCCGGTTGATAAATCCATTATGGTATCAGCACCCCAACGGATGGCCCAAATGGCTTTTTCAACTTCCTCACCTATGCTGGATGTAGAAGGAGAATTACCTATGTTGGCATTTATTTTTACTAAAAAATTTTTGCCAATAATCATAGGCTCGCATTCGGGGTGGTTGATATTACAAGGGAGCATTGCTCTTCCCTGAGCTATCTCATTACGAACAAATTCTGGAGTTATATAACTTGTTTTTTGGGCAGATAACTTACCATTGTGTGCACTTTTATTGAGGATGTCTATTCGTTGATTTTCACGAATAGCAACATATTCCATTTCAGGAGTGATCTTGCCTTGTGTGGCATAATAATATTGGGTAACTACTGTGTTTGCTTTGGCTTTTAAAGGTTTTTGGCAAACATGTTCAAATCTTAAATGCTTAAGGTTGTTGTCTGAAAGTCTTTTTTTACCATATTCAGAGGATAAGCCATCGAGTTCTATCACATCACCTTTTTCTACTATCCAGTTTTGTCGTAGTTTTGGTAATCCTTTTCTTATGTCTATTTGTGCCGCGGAATCAGAATAGGGACCAGAGGTGTCATAAATGGTAATTGGTTTATTTTTAATTGTATTGCCTGCTTTGTCTTTGCTGTCAGTTAATTGAACTTCACGCATGGCCACTTTTATATCATGTATATGACCTTGCACAAAAATCTTTTTTGAGTTAGGGAACTCAATCGGAGTGATATTCATGTTTAAAATGTATTAGGGGTTAAAGAAATAGAGTGGATATATCCTTATTCAGAGAGTGAATGGTTATCCTCCTCTGGTAGCTCCTATGACGAGCACCTTGTCATTCTCATTAAGCAGGTAATTTTCCCAGTCGCTACGTTTTACTACTTTATTGTTTACAGCTACAGCAATGCCTTTTTGAGAGGCTATAGTTTTTTGATGAAGCAATTTGTGCAAATTGACTACACGCGAAAGTACTGTAGCTTCATTGTTGAAGTACACTATCATAAATTATATAAATAGCGGGGTAGTATAGATACGGTCACATTCCTTAGCAGCATTACCTGC
>JBFHKL010000157.1:0-9746 GCA_041595375.1 Saccharicrinis sp. | reverse complement strand
TTTTATTCCCTTATGGTAATATTCATTTTTAAAGGCATTATAATCATAATCCTTACGCCAGTTGTCAACATTTTTGGCAACCTGGCTTACCGCATCAATAATATAATCTATCTCCTGATTGGTTGTTGTTGGATGAATTGACAATCTCACCCAACCCGGTTTTCCTGACAAGTCACCTCTATTGATCTTACTGGTGATGGTATTGGAAGTATAGTAATCAACATGAAGCAGATAATGGCCATAGGTCCCCGCACAAGAACAGCCGCCCCTGACCTGTATACCAAAGAAGTCGTTCAATAAACGAACAACCAGATTAAAGTGAACTCCATCGAGATAAAACGAAATGGCTCCCAAACGCTCATCCATATTATCTGCCAGAATATGCATCCCGGGTATTTTCCTAAATTCACTGAGAATCCTTGAGACCTGCTCCTTTTCTCTGGTTCTTATTTTATCACTGCCCATCTCCTCTTTCAACCTTATACACAACGCGGCCTTAATAGACTGCAAAAAACCCGGAGTACCGCCATCTTCACGAGCTTCAATATCATCAACATAGCGATATTTACCCCAGCGATTTGTCCAATCGACTGTACCTCCTCCTGAATTATCAGGAGCATGATTATGATAGATGGCATGATTAAAAACCATAACTCCACAACTACCCGGTCCTCCTAAAAATTTATGCGGCGAGAAATAAATAGCATCCAGACTTTCCTCCGGATTTTGAGGATGCATATCAATATCCACATAGGGAGCAGAGGCCGCAAAGTCAATAAAACAAAAACCTCCATGCTGATGCATTATCTGAGCCAATTGCCGATAAGGAGTTTCAATTCCCGTTACATTTGAACACGCTGAAAAAGAGCCTATTTTCAGGATACGATTTTTATATTTTACAATCTCTTTTTTTAACGACTCCGGATTAACCAATAAATCATCCGACGGCTCCAGTACAACCACATCAGCATTTGACTCGAGCCAAGAGGTATGATTAGAATGATGCTCCATATGCGTTATAAAAACAACAGGTTTATGCTCTGGAGGAATATGATAATACCGCTGCGCCTGCTCTGGCACACGCATACCAAGTATTCTTTGCAATTTATTCACAACAGAGGTCATGCCAGTACCGGCAGTGATAATAATATCATCGTCCGACGCATGAACATGATTTTTAATTATCCGATGCGATTGCTTATAAATATTGGTCATGATCATTCCTGTATCACTCGATTCAGAATGAGTATTAGCCACCATAGGGCCAATTTTATTTTTCAGGAGATCTTCAATAGGTCCATAGAGTCTTCCGCTGGCAATCCAATCGGCATAAATAAGTGGTTTTTTGCCCATAGGTGTTTCAATGGTTGAATTATAACCAACAATATTCTGTCGGAACTTATTAAAATATTGTTCTAACATAAAACCATAATCATTTTTAAATTCATATTTCAAACATAGCAAATAAGAATCTAAAAAACTGTGATTTTCATTGCTAATGTAACCGACACTTTAATCCTTATTTTTAAGGAAATCAATTTCAGTACTCACCTCCTCAACTAACCACAAAGCAATATTATTTTCTTTTAATCCCACAATTACTTCTTCAACTTGTTGCAAAGCCTCATGAGACTGACGACATAACTGGCGCAAAAACCTCCCCTTGCAGCGCATCAAAAACAGACCTTCGGAATCTTTTGTTATACCTATTCTTGATAACAATTTATCCACCTGCTCTTGTTGTAAAGAATTACTTCTTTGCAGGTAGCAAGCCAAGCCCACCCAAGCCAGCGCTTGTATTTTAGCATCATCCTGATCCAGCAGCTCATTTGCGAACCCAAAGACATCAGAAAGCCTCCATAGAAGATTGGCACCCGTCTGTTCAGCCATTTCATTGGTCGGCAACACTTTCAACCATTCCTTCAAAGTTGCTTCAAAGCCAGCATCAGGCTCAGCTATTAAGGTGG
Source organism: Saccharicrinis sp. (assembly GCA_041595375.1). Taxonomy (GTDB): domain Bacteria; phylum Bacteroidota; class Bacteroidia; order Bacteroidales; family Marinilabiliaceae; genus Saccharicrinis. Next base: position 7,779 of record JBFHKL010000157.1, on the reverse strand, counting down.
CCATAATCATAGCCTCTCTAATCTCCCTATACCACAAACGATTAGCTAACTCATTATTTCCTTTGTATTTTTGAGCCTGTTGCCTAAGTAACAGAATACTTGTTCCATAATTAACTTTATAGGTCAAGCCCTTTTGTTCCATTTGTTCTGAAACATCACCATCCATCAGTTTATTAAAACTCCGAATAATATGATCAACCTGTTCACTAATTTCATCTTGCAAAAAAAAACGCATGCTTTTATACTTTATAAATATTTCAATTACAAGGAGAAAGACATTTTCTCCACATCTTTTCTAATAATTTTACAGAAAAGTCTTGCAAATGTAGTTCTTTTAATATTATCTTTGCATCGCTTTTTAGCAAAAATGGTGATTGTAGCTCAGTTGGTTAGAGCGCCGGATTGTGGTTCCGGAGGTCGCCGGTTCGAGACCGGTCTTTCACCCCAAACAAACGCAATTATCTATTCATTAGATAATTGCGTTTTTTATTGTATAATAGCTATCCATTACATAGTGAATAGTAAAAAAATGAATTTATCCAGCATATTTTCTACCCTAAGCATACTTTGATTTGCTCAAATCAATATTTTCTTTCAAAAATCGGCTTTCTTACAAAAAATTAAAGACTAAAAAACTAACTTTACGCGAATTCATAAAGTATAAGGTATCTGGTGGGATAAACTATCTTACTAAAAATATTAATCTGACTAAAACCGCAACAAACAGCACAACTGAATGAGCAATTTTATACAGTTTTTAATAAGGCATCACTTTGGCTTTCTTTTTATAATCCTTGAAATCATCGCCTTTATTTTAATTGTTTCGTATAATCAAGATCAACGAGCTATCTATTTAAGCTCATCATCTCAATTTTCGGGAGGAATATATTCTTCCATTAACAATATTGAACAATACTTTTCTTTGAATAAGGTAAATAAAGAACTGGCCGATGAAAATGCCTTTTTAAGAAGTCAGATGCCTGATTCCTACACACAGGCAAAAGACTATTTTACACTTGTTGGAGACAGTACCACAGACAAACATTACAAATACCGTTCTTGCAGAGTAGTGAACAATACTATTCGCAAGCATTTTAACTACATCACCTTAAACAAAGGAAAAAAAGACGGCATCAAAACTGATATGGGTATTCTCTCAAATCGAGGGGTGATAGGAATTGTCATTAAATGTAACGATCATTACAGCACAGCGCTATCCATACTCAATCCTCGCTTAAAGGTATCTGCTAAGCTAAAGGATACAGGCTTTTTTGGTTCCATAAGCTGGAACAACAAGTCTCCTCATTATGTTATTTTGGATGAAATACCTGAACATGCCGAGGTAAAACTGGGAGAGCAGGTGGTCACAAGTGGTTACTCATCAACCTTTCCTGAGGGCATTTTGATTGGAACCGTGGATGAAATCCTACACCCTGAAGGTGAGAGTTTTTTTAAAATTAAAGTTAAGTTAAGTGTTGATTTTGCTAACATAGGTTATGTTGAAGTGGTTGAAAACGTTTTTCAAAAAGAACAATTAAAGCTAGAGGAGGAAAGCATACAATGATCAGTCTTATTCCACGTTATATATTTAATTTTTTCTTTTTTGTATTTCTTCAGGTTATTATCCTGAACAAAATAGAATTATCGGGATATCTCAATCCCTATTTATATGTATTATTTATACTCACCTTACCCTTTGAAACTCCCGGCTGGTTGCTCTTATTACTTGCTGCGCTATTGGGCTTAAGCGTTGATATGTTCTCAAACACCCCGGGCATGCATATGTCCGCCGTTCTGTTACTAGCATTTATCCGACCTTTTATTTTAAAGCGGATTTCACCCCGCGATGGTTACGAACCCGGCTCATTGCCTCTGCCTGCCTTTTACGGATTTCCTTGGTTTTTTAAGTATGCAGCTATTTTAATATTTATCCATCATACCTTTTACTTTATTGTTGAGTCATTTTCGATGAATAACGTATTAGGCATCATGGCAAAATCAATATTTAGTTCAATATTTACATTGATCATTATGGGAGTTACTCTTCTATTTAATTATCAAAAACGACAAAGAATATAAAACAGGGATTAAGTGGAAAACATTAACCGACGTACATTAGTTGTTGCACTATTTTTTATCTTTGTAGGACTGCTGTTTATTATTAAGCTGTTTATCCTGCAAGTATATGACCCCTCGTATAAATTTTCGGCAGAAAGTAATACCCGAAGAGAAATCATTAATTACCCAGCACGAGGATTGGTTTATGACAGAAACGGTAAATTGATTGTTTCCAATCAGGCCAACTACGACTTAATGGTTATACCCCGAGAACTAAAAGAAATGGATACCGTTTCATTCTGTTCCGCACTCAACATTACACCCTCCGAGCTTAGATCCTTATTTAACGACATGAGGAACAAGCTACAAAACAGAAAGATATCATCCATCAAACCATCGATTTTTTACAAACAACTTTCGGCCGAGCAGTATGGTTATTTACAAGAGAAACTTTATAAGTTTGATGGTTTTTTTGTTCAACGAAGAACCTTACGCAAATATGAATATCCTCATGCTGCACATATTCTTGGGTATATTGGCGAAGTAAACTCTCAGGACATAAAAAGAGATGACTATTACATAACCGGAGACTACCACGGCATTAACGGAATTGAATCGACATACGAGAAAGCGCTACGAGGAAAGAAAGGACACACCTATGTACTGGTAGACGTGCACGGCAGAGCCAAGGGTGCTTTTAGAGATGGAGAATTTGATATCCCTGCAGAGGCCGGGAAAGACATCTCACTCACCATAGATATTGATCTCCAAAAATACGGAGAAGAACTGATGGCCAACAAGATTGGCGCCATTGTAGCCATTGAACCCCAAACAGGCCAGATACTCTCGATGGTTTCAAGTCCTACCTATGACCCCTCTTTATTTATTGGTAAAAAACGGGCAGGTAACTTTTCAAAACTAAGCACCGACACACTTAAAACATTATTTAACCGTCCCATTATGGCCTGGTACCCACCGGGATCTACCTTTAAACCCCTAAATGCACTCATTGGTTTACAAGAAGGAGTTATTACACCCCAATCCAAATTTGAATGCCATATGGGTTATTCTGTCGGAAGTTTTCATCTGGGATGCCATAACCATTACAGCCCCTTGGATTTAAGACATTCAATAGCCAGCTCTTGTAATGCCTACTATTGTCATGTATTCAGAAACATTTTAGATAATCCAAAATACAATACGATTCAGGAAGGCTTTGATTTATGGAAAGATTATCTGGTACGTTTTGGTTTTGGGTATAAATTAGGTGTTGATTTTGACAACGAAATAAGAGGTTTTGTTCCTAACAGTAAAACCTACGACAAGATATACAACAAAAGCTGGTCATCGTTAACGGTTATTTCATTGGCTATTGGGCAGGGAGAGCTGCTTACCACACCTATTCAAATGGCGAATATGACTGCGGCAATAGCTAACAGAGGTAAGTTTTACACACCACACATCATAAAAACCATTGAGAACGATACTATTCCATCTAAATTTTCAATCTTACATAATACGGGTATCGATACCACACATTTCACCCCTATTTTAGACGGAATGGAAATGGCGATTTGGGGTAAAGAAGGAAGTACAGCCCGTATAGCTCAAATACCAGATATCAATATCTGTGGTAAAACAGGAACGGCACAAAATCCCCACGGCGAAGACCATTCTGTTTTTGTGGCCTTTGCCCCCAAAGACAACCCAAAGATAGCCATCGCTGTTTATGTTGAAAATGGAGGTTTTGGAGCAACCTGGGCTGCCCCAATAGCCAGCCTTATGGTGGAAAAATATTTAAAAAGAACCATTGATCCATCACGTCAATGGATTGAAAAAAGAATGTTAGAAGGAGATTTAATTCATGGCTCAAAATAATAATAACCTAAAAAATATAGACTGGATAACCATAGCAACCTATCTGGCAATGGTTATTTTTGGCTGGTTTAATATTTATGCCGCCAATTACAATCCCGAAAATCCTGTATTTTTCGATCCAGGCAAAGAATACTCCAAACAGCTGATGTGGATAGCTGCATCATTATTGATCATTTGGATTATCTTTATGACTGACAGCAAGTTCTACGTTGCATTCTCCTATTTTTTATATGGATTTTCCATTTTTTTATTGTTCTCAGTCATAATCTTTGGCAAGGAAATTAATGGAGCCAAATCATGGTTCGAAATAGGGCCTCTAAGGTTTCAGCCTGTAGAACTGGCGAAGGTGGCCACCGCTTTAACTCTATCCAGACTAATGAGCCGACACGATTTCTCCTTTAAAAAACGAATCCATTTACTTCGTACTATGGTAATCTGGTTATTACCGGTTATCTGTATATTATTACAAAACGATACCGGATCTGCGCTCGTGTTTTTTATATTGGTACTTCCTTTTTACCGCGAAGGCTTATCAGGAAATGTACTTATCCTGGCACTTATTGGAGCCACTGTATCGGTACTTACCTTAATCTATGCCAATGTCATTATTTTAGCCTTAATTGTTACGGCCACATTTTCTTTTATTCTTCTTAAAACAAATAAAAAACTTACAGGTATCGCCCTATCAGCAGGCATAGGTGGATTTGCAATGGCACTTTTGATCTTATATCTTATCAACAAGACCTACAACTGGGAACTAGCTGCTGTAACAGGCGTAATTGTAGTTACCGTTTACCTGAGTATTAAAGGCTTTAGCAAAAGGATAAAACCCATATTACCCATTCTATTATTTATGTGGGGTGCAATAGCATTTACCTTCTCCACTGATTATTTTGTTGAAAAGGTATTATCAGACTACCAGAGAAACAGGATAAATGTATTACTTGGTTTTAAAGATGATCCTTTGGGTGCTGGCTATAATGTAAATCAATCTAAAATTGCCATTGGATCAGGAGGTATACATGGAAAGGGCTACCTGCAGGGCACGCAAACCAAATTTGACTTTGTACCTGAGCAGAGCACCGATTTTATTTTTTGTACCGTTGGCGAAGAGTGGGGCTACATAGGAACCTCTGTAGTAGTAGCGCTATTTGTATTTTTAATGTTGCGCTTAATTATTCTGGCCGAGAAGCAGCATTCTGCTTTTAGCCGTATTTATGGCTACTGTGTAGCATCTATATTCTTCTTCCACTTCACCATTAACATAGGTATGACTATTGGTCTGGCTCCTGTCATTGGAATCCCCTTACCTTTTTTTAGTTATGGAGGATCTTCGCTATGGGGCTTTACTACTTTGTTATTTATCTTTTTAAAATTAGATACCAACCGAAATGAATTAATCAGATAAGTTATTAGCATTTTAGCCTGTTTTTAATAAAAAGACAACACTATTCATCGGCACCTTAGATAACGATACAACTTTATTTTCATCACTTGTAAAAATGGCTAATTCTTCGTATCTTAATAACATATACTGTCATTTTTATATTGGGATAATATCATTCTATACTGGGTGCAGCAAGATTTCTTTCTATTTGAAAGAATGATATTTCTTGCTCTAACCCAGACTATGATTAGTGTTTAAAAAGATATGAGATGCTAAGAAAAGAGGGGTAAGAAAAATGAAGTATCACACCTACACGTTACACAATTTTAAAAGTATTCCGCAGATTAACAAATTATCGGAACAGGACATCTTGAATATAGAGGTGGTTGGGCATATACTCCCTTTTAAAACAAATAATTATGTAGTAGATGAATTGATCGACTGGAATGATTTTCACAACGACCCCATGTTTATCTTAAACTTCCCCCAAAAGGGAATGCTTCCTCAAAAAGACTTCGATTATATGGCTAGGCTTTTAAAGTCAGGAAGTAGTAAAGAAATAATTCGTAAAGAAGCCAATGCCATACGCAAAAATCTAAATCCACATCCTGCCGGTCAAATGGAATACAACATACCGGAACTAAATGGGCAAAAATTATTAGGATTACAGCATAAGTACGATGAAACCATATTGTTTTTTCCTTCACAAGGTCAAACCTGTCATGCTTATTGTACTTTTTGTTTCAGGTGGCCACAGTTCACCAATATGAAAGAAATAAAGTTCTCCATGAAGGATTCTGAATTGCTCATAGCATACCTGCAACAACACAAAGAAATCACCGATATATTATTTACCGGAGGTGATCCTATGGTAATGAAAGCAAGCATATTCGATGCTTATATAAGCAAAATACTGGATGCAAACATCGATCACCTTCAAACCATACGCATCGGATCTAAATCATTAAGCTTCTGGCCATATCGTTATCTCACCGATGAAGATGCTAATGAGATGATTGCCATCTTTGAAAAAATCACTAGAGCTGGCAAAAATCTTTCTTTTATGGCTCACTTTAATCATCCCAGAGAGCTAAATACCCCTGCTATTAAAAAAGCCATACAACAAATCCGAAATACCGGAGCCATTATCAGAACCCAATCCCCTATATTAAAACACATTAATGCACATGGCGATACCTGGGCCAAGATGTGGAAAAAGCAGGTAATATTAGGTATGGTTCCATACTACATGTTTATAGCCCGCGATACCGGATCACATGATTATTTTGGCATTCCTTTGGTTGAGGCATGGCGGATTTTCAGGAAAGCCTATATTCAGGTCAGTGGCATTGCACGTACTGTCAGAGGACCCAGCATGTCATGTACCTCCGGTAAAATTCGAATCGTAGGACTTAGCCAAATTAAAGGCGAAAAAATTATTACAATGGAATTTATACAAGGCAGAAACAGCGATTGGGTAGCCAAGCCTTTCTTTGCCAAATATGACCCGCAAGCCCAATGGATCGACGATTTGCAACCGGCATTTGATAGCGACAATTTCTTTTACGAAGAAGAACTAGCAGAAATGCTCTTAAAATAAAACATTAAACCCCTCACAAATGCCTTCAAACAGCTAATTTGTAGACCTCTTTACAAATCGAAGAACAAAATCAAGAAGTCGGGTATAGAGTTCGCTATAAAAAATGGTACATTTGTCGTTTAAATTTTAATCCAACAGTTTTGCAATTCTTTAAAAAACATGCAAAGGCTATCAAGCTATTAGCCAAAATTGTATTGTCGACTGCGGCACTTTATTATGTCTTTTCGAAAATAGATTTCCAGCAAACACTTAACGCCATCGTTGGCATTAATGTGTGGTTACTAATACTGTCGGTATTGTTCTATGCCATATCCCAGGTCATTAGTGCTTTCCGTTTAAATACATTTTACAAATATGTTCCTGTAAAAATAAGTTCTATTACCAACATGAAATTATATTGGTTGGGCATGTTTTATAATTTGTTTTTACCCGGAGGAATAGGTGGTGATGGGTACAAGGTTTTTTTGATTAATAAATATTATAAAACTTCGGTAAAAAGACTGATCGGAACCATTTTTGCTGACCGCTTGAGTGGTTTAGCTGTGATTGTGGTATATATTTGCTTTTTGGTTTATTATGTAGAGTATGATTTAAGCCAAGTTAAAAATCCCGAAGAAGGCATCAAGATGGTTCATCATATGTTAATATGGATATCGCCTTTTTTAAATTATTTTATTTTCCTGATTCCTTTCATTGCTATAGGATACTATATTTATCTCAGAATATTCAGTACTCATCTTAGTCCTGCCGCTTGGAAGGTATTTTTATTTTCGATACTGATACAAGGATTACAAATGACATCGGCGATCATCATACTGCAGTCAATGGGCACAGAACTTACGGGCCATCAGGATGA
>JBFHKL010000156.1:0-9796 GCA_041595375.1 Saccharicrinis sp. | reverse complement strand
CATCTCCACATAAAACAGACATTTGATTGATCTGGTTAAGTTTTATGTTATCATTGGCATTGTTAAAAGCCCATTCTTCAATATCAATGCCCAATACTTCTGAGGCTTCTTTTTGTGCACACAAAATTCCAAGGATTCCTGTTCCACATCCCATATCCAAAACTTTTTTATTATTAAAGTCCATTTCCAGGATGTGCTTTATCATTAAACCTGTTGTTTCATGATGACCGGTACCAAAGGCCATTTTAGGTTCAATCACTATTTTATACTCAGTTTGTGGTATATCGGTATGAAAAGGACTGCATACGATACATCTGTTATCGATAATAATAGGTTTGAAGAAATTAGTTTCCCAGATTTCGTTCCAGTTTTGGTCGGGCATGATTTCTTGTTCGAAACTAATGCTAAAATCTGTATTGTTAATGATTTGTAGATTATTAATGTCGTCGGTATTGAAACTCTCTGTTGGAATATATGCCTGCAGACCAGAGGGTGTCTCCTCAAAACTGTCATAATCGAACTGAGCCAGTTCTGCAACTAAAATATCTCTAATGAAATCGGTAATAGGTGATATAGTAAATGTTACTTTAGTATATTGCATTGTTAGTTTTCAAAATTAGTAATTGTAAAGTTATATGACGTGATTGTTCTATTTATCACAATTCAAAACATTACTTTGTTTGTATTTTTTTTGTTGGCGCAAAAGTACTAAAAAAGCTTATATAAAATTTAACATTGTTTTAATTGTGTAGTTATTTGCCAATATATAAAACTCAGCGGCAGTTATTGGTTTAATATGAGTGTTTTATGAGATTTTAAAGGAGTTTATTGATTTCATTCCAGGCTTTCGTTAATTTGTTCTGGGTATACAGCTAACACTCCTCCAATAAGATTCTTTATCTTCGCACGATAAATTAAGTTTTAAGATGAGTGTTGTCAATAAAGAACTAGAGAAAGTATTAAGTCTACTGCAACAAGAAAAAGAAGAAGATTTAAATCAATATAAAAGGAAAATGGCCGGTACGTCTATAAATGACCGTCGGAAAGAAGGCGTTTGCTGGTATCCTGTGAATATTGAACGAACACGCTATGATGCAGGAGAGCGCTTATTGGTGAAAATATCACGACCTAAGGAACATAAAGAATCACACCTCTTTCAGTCGGGTAAGTTGGTTGCTCTATTTTCAAATGCAGGTAAAAATAATGAACATAAGCATACCATCAATGGGGTAGTGAACCAGTCGAAAGAGAATGAAATGATAATTACCATTCATGGAGACGATGAACCCGAATGGTTAAGGGATGGTAATGTTGGTGTTCAATTACTCTTTGATGAAAATGCCTATCTGGAAATGGAAAGGGCACTCAGGATTGTTCTTCAGCCTCAGGATGAAAGACTTGATCAACTTAAGCATATATTACTTGATACGCTTGAGCCGGCAGTGAGCGATCGGCCGGAGTTTTTTTTACCGCAGCTAAATGTTAATCAAAACAAAGCATTAAATTTAATTAACAGGGCATGTGATATTGCAATTGTGCATGGACCCCCGGGAACAGGAAAAACCACTACTCTGGTTGAAAGTATTTATCATAGTTTACAATCGGAAAAACAAATATTGGTATGTGCACCCAGTAATGCAGCTATTGATCTGTTGGCTGAGAAACTAGGAGAAAAGGGATTGGAAGTGGTGCGAATAGGACATCCAGCACGTGTAACTGATGAGTTGTTAAGTAAAACCCTGGATGCCAGGATATCGCATCATAATAATTATAAGGATTTAAAAGCGGTTAAAAAACAGGCAGATGAATATTATCGTACTGCCTTGAAATATAAACGTAATTTTGGTTACGAGGAACGTGAGCAACGAAGGTTATTACTTCAGGAATCATCGAAATTAAAGAAAGAAGCTGAACATCTTGAATACTATATCATTAATGATATTTTATCAAATGCTCAAGTAATAGCCAGTACTATGGTGGGTGCTGCTAATTATCATATCAGAGACCGTCGTTTTTCTACTGTCTTTATAGATGAAGCAGCTCAGGGGCTGGAACCGGCCACTTGGATTCCTATTACCAAAGCACAAAGAGTGGTTTTTGCTGGTGATCATTGCCAGTTGCCACCCACCATAAAATGTTACGAAGCAGCCAGGGCTGGTTTTGATGAAACACTATTTGAAAAAGCTATAAAAAGAAATAAAGCCGATGTTATGCTTAACGAACAATATCGTATGCATACTGATATTATGAATTTTTCGAGTAGTGTTTTTTATCATAATAGGCTGAAGGCCAATGAAAACGTGCAAGGGTGGAAGTTGTTTGATGAAGATACGGCTTTGGAATTTATAGATACGGCAGGATGTGGTTTCTTTGAAAGGGTAGATACCGAAACCAAAAGCTCCTATAATCCCGAAGAATGCGATTTAATGTTAAAGCATTTTATGCAATATATTAGCTTGGCCGATAGTCTTTCAGAGGATATGAATCCTACAGTAGGAATTATTTCACCCTATAAAGCACAGGTAATCCAATTGCAAGAAATATTTAATGGTGTAGAAAAAAGCTTTAAGCACATACAACCAAAGATAACAGTCAATACCATCGACTCATTTCAGGGGCAAGAACGTGATATTGTGTATATCAGTCTGGTTAGAAGTAATGACAAAGGAGAGATAGGTTTTTTAGCCGATACTCGCCGTATGAATGTGGCCATTACGCGAGCTCGTAAAAAACTGGTTATTATAGGCGATAGTGCAACCATTGGACAGCATCCTTTTTATAGTAAGTTTTTAGATTATGTAAATGAAATTCAGGCTTATAGAAGTGCTTTTGAACTGATTTCATATGAGTGAATTCATCAGCATTCATTTTTTATCTCTCTTTGAGTAAATGTTATTTGTCTTGAAGCCTATTGAGGTAAAAAAGCATTATAAATTATGAAATCATTTTGTACTTTTGGATCAATTTTAAATTAGTAAACAAACAAGAGATCTGTGCTTAATTAAAATATACCTTTTGTGGATTTTTTCTTAAGGAGATATGGATAGAGAATGAACTATGGATGATAATGTAGCGATTGTAGTGCCTTGTTATAATGAGTACAAACGACTTCCTAAGAAAGATTTCATAAAATTTTTAAAGGAGACAAAACTGTGTAAAATAGTTTTTTCAGATGATGGCACAACAGATCATACCGTTGAGTTGTTAAAAGAAATCCAGCAGACAGCACCTGACAGGGTTTTTATTCATTTAATGGTAAACAATGGAGGTAAGGCTGCTGCCGTTCAGGGGGGAGTTAACTATTGCTATGAGAATAATCTTCAGTTTGACAAAATAGCATTTCTTGATTCAGATCTGGCGACGTCATTACAGGAGTGTATCAAGGTTAGTAAGCGAATACAAAAAGATATAGTATTTGCTTTTGCCTCCAGAATTCAGAAAATTGACAATCAGATCAGCCGTAAATTATACCGTCATTTGATAGGTAGGGGAATAGCTACCGTTATATCCTTGATTTTAAAGATAGAAGTGTATGATACGCAATGTGGCTGTAAGGTTTTTAAACGTGATTTAGCCCAGAATATATTTAAGGATTCATTTATTTCAAAATGGCTATTTGATGTAGAATTATTTTTCAGGATAAAGCATTTATACGAGGGGAAAAAAATGAGGAAGATTGCCAGAGAAATTCCTCTTAAACAATGGATAGATAAGGATGATTCAAAAGTTAAGTTTTCCTATTCTATAAAGTTATGGATTGATTTATACCGTATTAATAGAAAATATAATGCATAAATTTTCACTTATGTTGGACGATAAAAAGTTTTTTAGAAATAGTTTGTTCGGAATACTTACGCTACGGCTTTTGCTGAATGCCATTTTACCCTTGATGGATAAGACAGAAGCTCGTTATGCTGAAATTGCCCGTTTAATGTATGAGACCAACAACTGGATCACCCCTCAAATTGATTATGGTGTACCTTTTTGGGCTAAACCACCATTAAATACCTGGTTATCTGCTTTCAGTATGAAGATTTTTGGGGTGAATGAATTTGCAGTTCGTTTTCCGGCTTTTTTACTGTGTTTAGTCATAGTGTATATTGTTGGTAAAGTAGTGAAAGATAAAGGACAGAGTTTGTTTTTAAGTGCCTTTGTATTGTTTACTATGCCTCAATTTTTATTGCATGCCGGTGTTGTATCAACCGATACGAGTTTGTTATTGGCCATTACATTGATTATGATTTCTTTTTGGAAACAGATAATTTCCGAAAAGAAAAATATATGGGGTTATCTGCTTTTTGTAGGCGCAGGTTTAGGCTTATTAGCTAAGGGACCTATTGTTATTATTTTAACAGCACCCCCTATTTTTGTTTGGGTGTTGTGGTTTGGCGAGTGGAAAAAGCTTTTTACGCGTATTCCCTGGTTAGTAGGAATTGCTTTAATGGCTTTAATAGCTGTGCCCTGGTATATATTAGCTGAACAACACAGTAAAGGGTTTATTGATTATTTTATCGTAGGAGAGCATTTTAAAAGATTCTTCGATTCATCGTGGAAAGGTGATAAATATGGATTTCCTAAACAGCAGCCTATTGGTATTATCTGGTTGTTTTTATTAGGAATGGCATTGCCATGGATTCAAGTTGTGATTGGTAAATTGTGGAAAAATAGAAAAGAAGCCATCAAAGATAAATGGGTTTTCTTTTTAACTGCATGGTTGCTTTTTACTCCTTTGTTTTTTTCTGTCTCTAAAAGTTTAATTCATACTTATGTGCTTCCGGTAATGCCAGCTATTGCTTTACTGGTAGTTCATTATTGGAATGATATTAAAAGAAAAAAGACCAATTTAATTATTAGTTTAATTCTTCCTGTATTGGCTACATTAGCTATGATAGGAGGATTGATAAATAATAATTTTGCAAAGTACGCAAATACCGATAAATATATTATCCAGACATTGGATAATAAGAATACTCCTTTGTATTATCTGGGTACAAAAAGTTATTCGAGCCAGTTCTATAGTAATGGTCAGGTTCAAAGTGTATCATATAACGAAATAGAGCATTTGATAGAGGAGGGGAAGCCTTTTTATATAATTATAGGCAATAAAACTTTGCTTAAGAATAAGGATTATAATGTGGATATGTTAAAGGTTGAAGATTCTTCATTTAAAAAGAAGATGTATTCTTTTAAGGTAGAGAAATAAATACGTAGCCTGCCTCAAAAAGATGTGGGTTAACTTTCGATTTATTTGGCCACAATTGAACGAGCTTGTCATTTTGCAAATAAGTATCTGTATCGGTTTTATAATTTGCTAATTATTGCCACTACGTTATCAGCTGAGTGCAAAATGCCCTGCTCTGAAGACATGCAAGAAGGACAGATAATAGCCTAAGCATCGTAAATTAGATATTTGAAAAACGCCGTAATAAATTTTTATTCCGGCGTTTTTATTTACACCCCCTCTCTAGCCTAAAAAAGGGTGCTATTTTCTTAAAATTGACCGAATATTAATGAATATTGAAGAGTATTTGCTAATGTAAAAAGTAGTTGCTTGATATATTTGAATACACTCTATTTTAGAATAAAATAACTTTATAATGATTAAATTTCAGCAATCTATTTTGTTTCTAGCAATTATAGTAATGGCTCTAGTTGTTAATGCCTGTGATGGAAAAGAACCTGCAGAACATCCGAATATTGTTTGGTTGACTTCAGAAGATAATGGCGTGCATTACATGAAGATGTATGATGAGGGAGGTGTTGCAACCCCTAATATTGAAGCTCTGGCAGATCAGGGATTGACTTTTACCCATGCTTTTTCCAATGCAGCGGTTTGCAGTGCTGCTCGTTCTACCATTATTTCGGGCTGTTACGGTCCTCGCCTGGCTTCCCATTATCACCGACGCCAACTAAAAGTACCCATGCCAGCTGACTTAAATATGTATCCTTATTATTTAAAGCAGGCAGGTTATTATACGACCAATAACTATAAAGAAGATTATAATATTTTTATGTCAGATAGTGTTTGGAATGATTCGAGTAAAAAAGCACATTGGAGAAACAGGGCAGAAGGACAACCTTTCTTTTATATTCAGAATTTTGGAGTTACCCACGAATCGCGTGTTCATTTTCCAACGGAAGATGTTGAAAACGTAAAAACCAATTATCCGATGGAGGAGGTAAAGGTTCAGCCTAATCATCCTAATACTCCTTTGTTTAAGTACACTAACGCCCGTTATCGTGATAAAATATCGCAGATGGATGCTCAGGTTGGTCAGGTAATCAAAGATTTGGATGCTGATGGTCTGTTGGAGAATACCTTTATTTTTTATTATGGTGATCATGGAGGGGTGCTGCCGGGTAGTAAAGGCTATTTATACGAAACCGGAGTACATGTTCCGATGGTCGTTTATGTTCCTGAAAAATATAAGCATTTGGTTGCTTTTGAAAAGGGATCGAAGGTGGATGGTTTTGTAAGTTTTGTTGATCTGGCTCCTACTGTATTGAGATTGGCAGGAATAGAGCTTCCTGATGAAATGGATGGTAAAGCCTTCCTGGGTAAGGGGATTAAGGCTTCAGAGGTGAATAATAGGAATACAACATATAGTTATGCCGATAGATTTGATGAGAAATACGATATGGTACGGGCTATTCGAAAAGGGAAGTATAAGTATATTCGTTCTTATCAGCCCTTTAATTACGATGGCTTAATGAATAATTACCGCTATAAACAGCAAGCTTATATTGAGTGGAAAGATTTGTATGAGCAAGGGAAGTTAAATAAGGTTCAGTCGGCTTTTTTTGAAGCGAAAGATCCAGAAATGCTTTTTAACGTAGAAGAAGATAAATATGAGACCGTTAATTTGAGTCATTTGGATAAGTATGCTGATGTTTTAAAGGAGATGCGGATCTTATACAATCAAAAAGAGGAGAATTTGTGTGATTTGTCTTTTTATCCAGAGTTTTATTTAAAGGATGTCGCCTTTGATAATCCTGTACAATTTGGGGTAAAACATAAAAACGATTTGATAAGATATAAGACCATAGCCGATTTGCAAATTCTACCTTTTGCCGATGCCAAAGATGGTATTGAAAAGGCATTGAAATCAGGGGACGTATGGGATCGATATTGGGCTTTAATTGTTTGTAGTTCTTTTGGTCAGGAAGCGAAAATATTTGCTGCAAACATTCAAAAGATAGCAGCAGCAGATGATGAAAGAATAAATAGAGTGAGGGCAGCAGAGTTTTTAGGGATTACAAAATTAGCTCATCCTGATACTGTCATGCTCGATGCTTTGTATAGCACTACGGATGAAACAGAAGCTTTGTTGATTCTGAATTCAATGGTTTTAATGAGTGATATTCATTATGATTACAAGTTTCAAATTAATCGGAAAAATATTGCCAATAATATTTTACAAGGAAACGAAACACAGTTGAGTCTCGATTATGTAATGAATTTGAGTCAAACTGAGCGTTAAGCTTGTTCTTTCTTAGATAGGAGATTGAAATACATTGATAGGTGTAAAATAATAACGATTGTAAAATGAAATGAGCCTTACCTACGTTTTACTTGAAATGCTCAATCATTATTATTCCGAGGGATTTCGGAATAGGCTATTGGTATTATACCAACATTTAACAATGCCTATTTCAATTTGAAAATGGGTTAACTTAGCTATATTTATAATAAAGGCTGTCATTCAAAGAAAAGACAGCCTTTATATTTTAGTTGATGCAAATATGTTTACTTATTTACTTTGTAAGTTGTATTGCCATTTTTAATAAAATCAACAATTTGGTTAGCGGCAGCAACTCCTGCATTAACGTTTGCTTCAGCAGTTTGAGCACCCATTTTTTTAGGTGTAAAGAAGAATCTTCCACCAAAAGGAGCATAATCCATTTTGTTATCAGGAGCAATATCTGAAATATAACAGAAATCAGCCCTTTTATTCATTAATTTAATCATATCTGCTTCGTGGATAACTTCCTTACGCGCAGTATTTACTAATACAGCATTAGCTGGCATTTTTGATAATAAATCAAAGTTAATAGATTCTGTGGTTTGTGGTGTTGCAGGAATATGCAAAGAAACATACTGGCAAGTTGAATATAGTTCTTCAACTGTATCAACAGGAGTAACTCCGTCCGCTTTAATCTTATCAGCACTAACAAAGGGATCAAAAGCATATACATCCATGCCAATTCCTTGAGCAATTTTAGCCACGTAAATACCTACATTACCATATGCGTGAATACCAATCTTTTTTCCTCTTAATTCTGTTCCAGCAGTTCCGTTATAGGCATTACGAGCCATAGAAATCATCATTCCAAAAGCTAACTCCGCAACAGCATTTGAATTTTGGCCAGGTGTGTTCATTGCCACAATATTATGAGCAGTACATGCCTCTAAGTCAAGGTTGTCGTAACCGGCTCCGGCTCTTACAACTATTTTAAGATCAGCGGCAGCTTCAATAACTTCGGAACTAACATTATCGGAACGAACGATTAAAGCAGTAGCGTCTTTTACCGCAGCAAGTAAATCTGCTTTATCGGTATATTTTTCAAGTAAAGCAAAATCAAAACCGGCTTCTTTAACGATAGCCTCTATTTTTTCAACAGCAACCTTTGCAAAGGGTTTTTCGGTGGCAACAAGTACTTTAGTCATGGTATGATATTTTGTGTTTATTATTGTAATATTATAAGATAAAAGCCGAAGCCTCAACGGAAGCTTCGGCTTTTATTTCTCTTTAAAATTTTATTTTAGTGCTTAGCAGCAAATTCTTTCATGGCAGCAACCAATACTTCAACACTTTCTTTAGGAAGTGCATTATAAGTAGAAGCACGGAATCCACCAACAGAACGGTGTCCTTTGATACCAATGCAACCTTTAGAGGTAGCAAGATCTAAGAATTCTTTTTCCAACTCGGCATATTCATCGTTCATTACAAAACAAATGTTCATGATAGAACGATCTTCTTGATTTAATACAGTCGATTTGAAAAATTTATTGCTATCGATTTCATCATAAAGAATAGATGCTTTCTCAACATTCTTTTTGTTCATCTCAATAAGTCCACCATTGTTTTTTAACCAGGTTAGAGTTTGAAGTGCTGAATATACAGGAAGAACAGGAGGGGTGTTAAACATCGACTCTTTATCAATATGTGTACGATAATCCAACATGGTTGGGATTGCACGATCAACTTTTCCTAAAGCATCTTCTTTAACTATAACAACTGTTACTCCTGAAGGAGCCAGGTTTTTTTGTGCTCCAGCATAGATAATGTCGTATTTTGAAACATCAACAGGACGAGAGAAAATATCAGATGACATATCGGCCACTAAACGAACGCCAAGATCAAGATCTTTCTTTATCTCAGTTCCATAAATTGTATTGTTTGAAGTAATATGCAAATAGTCAGCATCAGCAGGAACCTCAAAACCTTTTGGTATATATGAAAAGTTTTTATCTTTAGAAGAAGCAACTTCCACAACATCACCAAATAATTTGGCTTCTTTAATTGCTTTTGAAGCCCAGGCACCTGTGTTTAGGTAGGCTGCTTTAGTTTTAAGAATATTGTAAGGAACCATGCAGAATTGAGTACTTGCACCTCCTTGTAGAAATAAAACCTGGTATCCTGCAGGTACCTCAAGAAGTTCCTTAACTAATGCAATGGCTTCATCCATTACCGCTACAAATTCTTTGGAGCGATGCGATATTTCCATAACAGATAAACCTGTTCCGGCAAAATCCATAACAGCATCAGCCGTATTTTTGATAGTAAATTCCGGT
>JBFHKL010000155.1:0-9833 GCA_041595375.1 Saccharicrinis sp. | reverse complement strand
GCCAAAAACAATTTCCTATCTTGTGACTTTGTTCTATAAAACAAATATATTTGAAATCTAAGTGTTAAAAAAATTAGTGTCAATGAAAATACATATTGTTGAAGACGACCGGGTTTTTAATAAGCTTATTGAACGATCACTGGTATTAAATCCTGATTTTGAAATTGATACTTATTTTGATGGCGAAACATTTTTCAAACATCTCCCCGACAACCCCGATATTGTGACTCTGGACCTTGGCTTACCAGATCATACAGGAGAAGAAATACTCAAACAAATTAAAAAATACAATCCTGATATAGAAGTTATTATTATTTCGGGTCAAGACAGTATTACTACAGCTGTCAATCTTTTAAAGGAAGGGGCTTACGATTACATTACCAAAGACGAAAACATTAAAGACAGACTGCTCAATAGTGTAAATAATATCCGCAATAAAAAGAAACTACTGGATGAAATTTCGCAATTAAAGACTGAAATTGCCCATAAATATAATTTTGGCAATGCTATTATTGGCGATAGCCCTGTGATGAAAGATGTTTTTGCGCTGGTACAAAAAGCCATTAAAGTACCTAATATTAACGTATCGGTATATGGTGATACAGGGACAGGTAAGGAGCTTGTTGCCAAAACTATTCACTACAATTCCATAAGAAAAAATAAACCTTTTATTGCGGTAAACATGGGAGCCATTCCCCGTGACTTAATAGAGAGCGAACTGTTTGGCCACGAGAAAGGGGCTTTTACGGGTGCTATTCTTACCAAAAAAGGTAAGTTTGAAGAAGCCGAAGGTGGCACCATCTTTTTAGATGAGATTGGCGAAATGGACATTAACCTACAAGTAAAACTATTACGCGTATTACAGGAACGAGAAATTACCCGTGTGGGAGGAAATGAGGTGATTAAAGTTAATACCCGCATCGTTACGGCTACCAATAAAGATTTAATGGAAGAAGTAAAACAAGGGAACTTTCGTGAAGATCTGTATTACAGACTACTGGGCCTGCCTATTCATCTCCCTCCCTTAAAAGACCGACAAAACGATATTATTACCCTCAGTCAGTTTTTTTTAAACAGTTTTTGCGAAGACAACCAGCTTGAACCAATGGCTTTTACCTCTCGTGCCAAGAAAAAACTTTTGAGCTATGCCTTTCCGGGTAATGTACGTGAACTGAAGGCTATTATTGAGTTAAGTGCCGTTATGGCCAGCGAACGCCAAATAGACGAAGAAAACATACTCCTTAATTCATCCAATGCCGAGTTAGATATTCTGGCCGAAGAAATGACCCTAAAGGAATATACCGAACGAATCATACGCCATTATCTTCGCCAATATGATCATAACGTGCTGAAGGTGGCCAAAAAACTCGATATCGGTAAATCAACCATCTACAATATGATTAAACGCGAAAAGGAGAGTGAAGAAATTGAAGATTAAGAATTGAACATAGCTATTTAGTACAATCATACTCTATTCATTTAACTTTTTTTTGCCAAACCAGTACTTTTATATACGCTACGGACGTATAGTTGAGTAAAAGGTATGCTGTGATTTTTTTAAGGAACAGAGACTCTGTTTATAAAACCAATCACTCTATTAAAGTAGACCTCTCCTCCAACCTTCCAAACATTCATATGAGCAGCTCCGGGTACTTCAATAAACTCTTTATCGTTACTAGCCAAACATTCAAAATTCTGTTTCCCATATTTTATATCTATATTCCTATCAGCATTACCATGCACCACAATAACAGGCTGATGAATATTTTTTGCTGCTTCTATGGGCTTCACTTCTTCAGCAAGAAAATCACCAAGCTGCTCTGCCCACCAAACAGAATAATCATTGACAAAAGAGAGATTGATACCAATAGTATTTTCAGCATATTCATGAACAATGGTTCGGAAGTCGGTAAAAGTACTTTCTATGACGCCAAATTTTATTCTTTTATCAATGGACAAGGCCTGAAGCGAAACAGCAGCTCCCAACGAGTTTCCCCAAATTCCAAAGTTAGAGCCGATATCTTTTCTATGACTTAACGAATCAACCAACACTGAAATATCCTGCTTCTCATAAAAACCAAACGTACAATAATCTCCTTCACTTTGTCCATGGGCTCTTAAATCAACAAGTACCGAATTATAACCATTCCTTGCCAGACGTTTACTCACAGGCAAATAGTATTCTTTACCCGACCTGATCCCATGAACAAGAATGACCGTACCTTTGGCCGGCAAAGAATCGGATTTTACTAAAAGCGCCACCAATTTCAAACCATCATTTGATGTATAGGTAAGAACCTCTGAATCTGAATCATCATGAGGAGTAGTAGGTAAATGTTTAGCTTTTAGTTGATGATACAAATCGCTATTGATTTGAATAATTAATCTGCCTCCAAAATTTCCCAATACCGCTATAACGAATATCGAAACTATAGATAAACCAATAATGATTTTGCTCCTTAAACTCATAAAATATTTATTTGGAACAAATATAAACATTAGCTAATCAAATAAATATTAAATTTATTTAGTTTGCAGTATTTACCCTATATAAAAAACATGTCACCCATCCTTTGAATTATGGCATATAAAAATTTACTTACAGCTTAAAATCAAACTTCTATCAGCAATTAATCAGTTAAAGTTACAGGCTATGACCAACAATAGAGTACAAAAAATTATTCAGGAAGTATATCAGCGTGTAAAAAACATGGATGACAAAGGAAAGCCAGCATCCTATATTCCTGAACTCGCAAAGATAAATCCGGCATATTTTGGTGTTTACTTATCAACTATTAATAACTATCATTTTGGCATAGGAGATTGGAATAAAAGATTTTCGATACAGAGTATTGCCAAGGTACTCTCATTATGTATGGCCTACCGAATTTTAGGCAAGGACATCTGGCTTCGTGTGAACGTAGAACCATCGGGCACACCTTTTAATTCTTTGGTACAATTGGAAAGTGACAAGGGCATTCCCCGTAACCCTTTTATCAATTCCGGTGCAATTGTGGTATGTGATATATTATTAGACCATTTAAAGAACCCCAAAGACGATTTTTTGGCTTTCGTCCGCGATATTTCTGATAACCCAGAACTAAACTATAATAGCAGGATTGCCGCATCTGAAAAGTCAGTAGGCTATTTAAACATTGCCCTGTGCAACTATATTAAATCATTAGGTAATATTAAAAACTCTGCTGAAGAGGTGTTAGATTTTTATTTTAACCTCTGCTCTCTGGAAATGACCTGTGAAGAACTCTCTAAAACTTTTTTATTCTTAGCTTATGGAGGAAACAAAGTAACTGATGAAAAAGAGATTCTAAATCATAGTCAGTGCAAACGGATCAATGCGCTAATGCAAACCTGTGGTTTCTATGATGAATCGGGTGAGTTTGCTTTTCTGGTAGGACTTCCTGGGAAAAGCGGTGTAGGCGGTGGCATTATCGCTGTTCATCCGGGGAAATATACTATTGCAGTATGGAGTCCAGGACTTAATACCAAGGGAAATTCGTACCGGGGTGTTCAGTTGTTAGAGCAATTCACCACCGAAACTCAGGAATCGATATTTTAAGTAATTAACAAAAGGGTATTCACCAACACATAACTTAGCACTCCAATAGCCTGTTTCGCCAGCAATGGGTCTTATAAATAATACTATCCAGCTACACAAGCTTGTAGTATTTTTATTTTCAAGATGAATACCTTGACCTGGTGATATTTTACAATTATGGACTTATCTTTGTTTTGTGAAAAGAAAGATTGAGTTACTGGCTCCAGGAGGAGATATTGACAGCATAAAAGCCGCGATTATTGCAGGTGCCGATGCTATTTATTGTGGATTGGATAAGTTTAATGCTCGTAACAGGGCAGCAAACCTTCATCTTGAGGAATTAAAGGGAGTAATCAGGTTGGCACATAAAAATGATTGCAAAGTATTTCTCACCTTAAACATCCTTATTCTGGAACAAGAGATTCCTGCCCTTATCAAACTTCTCAATAAAATAGTAAATACACCTATCGATGGACTCATTGTTCAGGATTTAGGATTATGCTATATTCTTGCATCCTATTTCCCTACGCTCAAAATACATGCTTCCACACA
Source organism: Saccharicrinis sp. (assembly GCA_041595375.1). Classification (GTDB taxonomy): domain Bacteria; phylum Bacteroidota; class Bacteroidia; order Bacteroidales; family Marinilabiliaceae; genus Saccharicrinis. The sequence goes on along the minus strand of JBFHKL010000155.1, from coordinate 5,725 downwards.
AATGACTACGCATAACGAAGGGCAGATTAAATTTTTGAAGCAACTGCATGTTGAGCGCATCAATTTATCCCGTGAGTTAAACCTTGAGGAGATCAAGCACCTGACATCGATAGCTGCTACGCAGAATATGCAAACAGAGGTTTTTGTACATGGCTCTAACTGCATTTCATTCTCTGGACTTTGTTATATCAGTTCTGTTCATGGGGCCAATTCCGGAAACAGAGGAAGATGCAGCCAACCATGCCGAGACCGATATATCACGACTCAGGCAGGAAAACAATATCCTCTCAATTTAAAAGATAACTCAGCATTTCATCAACTGAAAGACCTGTACTGCGCAGGGGTATATTCATTTAAAATAGAAGGACGAATAAAAAAGTACGATTATATCTTTACTGTTGTCAACACCTATCACAAAGAAATTGATCATATACTCTCCAACAAAAAGCCAACAGGAAATGATGAGGACCTATACAAGGTTTTTAACCGTGATTTTACCAGCCGATATTTGACGGGACAAATCCATCAGGACATGTTTATTGATAATCCCCGTGATTTTTCGGTAAAAAGAATAGCGCAATTACACCTTCATTCTTCAAATGATGAAGCAGAAACAGCCGAGAAAAATCTTTATGCTGAAAAAGAAAACATGAAAACTCATGTTCAAGAAAAGATTAAGAATCTTAGTATTGAAAAAATACCTCTCAGCATATATATTTCGGGGGAGAAGAATTGCCCTTTAAAAATTACAGCTAAAACAAAAGATACCTCATTCGAAGTATTTTCTGCTGTCCTGCTTGAAGACTATGGTACTGAAGCATTGAACCAAGCGATAATATTAAAAAGACTGAAGGCCATCAACGAGACGGATTACTATATTGAGCATATTCACCTGGATGGGATAAAAGGAGATGTATACCTGCCTTTTAAGGAACTGACAGCTCTTAAAGTAAAGCTATTACACCAGCTGAATCAATCAAGAAAAACCATTGCTCCAATAACACTTCCTACCATAAAAAACCATCATACAGAAAAAAAAACAGGTCTATCGGTAATCATATCCTCATTACACGATATAAACCTTTGTCAACATACCGAAGCTGGCATATACTTTAAACTGCCCAGCAACTTGAAAAATAGTTTTGATATTTTGCTTACTACCTTTACAGCCAATAAAAAGCTGATCCCTTGGTTTCCTTCTGTTTTAATTGGAGACGAATACGATACAGCTGTTGAATTTCTTAAGCAAACAAAACCTGCCGCTTTGGTCACTGACAATACAGGCATTGCATTTGAAGCTTACAAGAGAAATATCAAATGGATAGCTGGACCATACTTGAATATAGTGAACTCCTATTCGCTTATTGCATTAAAGGAGCATTTTTGTTGTTCCGGTGCCTTTATTTCAAACGAACTGAATGCCATTGCCATCAGAAAAATTAAAAGACCGCATGATTTTAATTTATACTACAGTATTTATCACCCCATTGTTTTAATGACCTCACGCCAATGCTTATTTCATCAGGTTAGCGGATGTAATAAGAATGTCATGGTTAAAGCCTGTATAGCAGATTGTGAAAAATCAACGGTCATAGAAACCACTCAAGGCACTACCCTTTTTATTGAAAAATCAAAAGGAAATTATCACCACATCTATCATCCTAAAAATAATCTGAATACCGACATCCCTCAGGAGATTCCTAATGTTTTTAATGAATTTTTTATTGATTTAAGCGATATTACTTCGGAGACAAAACTTACCCTAACCAAGAAAGAAATCATTCACCATTTTAAAGAGTTTATAAATGGGAATAAAGAGGCTGGAGAAAAACTCAATAAATACATATATCCATGCTCCAATACTCAGTATAGCAGAGCCGATTCAATATAAAATAAGCAAGGGTCTCATTGAACAGAAACCCTTGTTTACTTAGTTATTTACTTTTATAATCGTCGAGAGTTTGATGTGTTTTTAACCACTCCTGTCCTTCACTACTTATGAAAAAGTCCATCCACATATAATACATTTTTTTATTCTCCCCAACAGTCACCGAATGGCTGGAGCCTATAGGAATATGCAAAAGAGATAAACCTTTGAAATGAACCGATTTATCATCGGCATGGACAGTGATATCATTATTATCTAAACCAAGGAAAAGCTGATCGAGCATCGGATGTTCATGGGCACCAACGGCATCAGGACCGGGCGCTTCCACGGTACCCAATGACACTCTAGGTACGATATCCTTAGGCAATACGGTACGACTAATAGTATTAGGACTTTTAATTTTTTCAGTATACGGCTCACAATCCTCAAAACGGGTAAAATAAATACCGTATTTATTTTCGGCAGGAAATGATGCTAAATCTTTCCTATCCTGAGCTGACATTACCTTAGTAAACTGTACAAAATGAATGGTATCTCCGGCTTCTACCTCTATGGTCACCTGATGATAAGCCATTGGAATAGCAATTGTTTCCGGAGCAATATCAAACAACAAAGTATCTGTACTTAAAGTTCCCTTTCCTTTGATAAACAAAAGCATATTTGCATTCTCAGACAAGAAGGTCAGTTCCTGCGAGATAGGACCAGCATAGGCTACATGCTCAATTTTAGTATCTGCAATTTCTCCCGGCAGCAATTCTTCTGTAATAACCTGTTTTCCTTTCGGAAACTCGAGCTGTAAATCCTGCATCACAATATCCGGTGATTCAGAGCAGGCTGCAAAAAATAATAAAACAATACTTGATAGCAGGTAATTGATATTCGATTTTAGATTCATAAGATTTTATTTTAAGGTTTATACTTTTCCTTATTATAGGATATGATGACAGCACACAAATATACTAAGGATATACCATAAGATACTTGATCAGAATATTGATTATCAAATTTTTAATCCTTACTTACAGAACTTATACTGCCAACAGCACTATACTTCTCTCCTGCAGAGTTTAACTATCAGAGCATCTCTGTTATTGTTTTTTCCATAACTAAAGTCAGATAGCCTGATCTTCCTGCTCCGAATAATTAACATGTCAACGTAGAATATTTATTTTCAACACTCAATAATACATAAATATTTGAAAATAATGTCCATTCATCTATAAAATACATCCGTTTGCATAGTTTGTTTTGATACCATGCTGCACCATTATACTTTTAAAAAGCTTTTCATACAACTAAAAGCTCTTGATAGAGCGATTCGAACTATGAATAATACAGATAACTTATTTAAAACAATAAAAATTTTCACCCATGCACAAAAAAATATTAATCACATTTTTAGTATCCGTGATGATTACTTCGGGTTACGCTCAAAAGAAAAAGAATACGAGCCTTTGGCACCTTAAAGAATTTGATGAAGCTGAAGCCATCCCACTTACCGAATATGCGTATGATAAAACTGGAGAACTATTTTACCTATTATCAAATGATGAACAAAATTTATATATTCATTTAAAGGCAAGCAGCGAGAGTGCACAGGAAGCTATTCTAATGCAGGGACTCACCATTTCCCTGGGAACAAAAACTAAGGGGAAAAACAAACTAAAAATTCAGTATCCTCTTGCCATGAAGGATCGAATGCAACAAAAGAAGCTTACACAAAAACAGGACGATAATAACAATAATCAGGGACAGGGACAGGATAACAATAGGCAACAACAAGGACCTCCTGAATTCAGTAAAATGAAATTAGAATTATTAAACGAACTTACAGACATTAAACTAAGTGGATTTAGTGATGACGGCGAAAGTGAGTTAATACCTGTATACAGCGAAAACAGCATATCTGCTGAAATTGATTTTAACGACGATGGCTATATGTTATACACGCTGGTGATTCCTTTTAAAGACATTTTTGTTCAACCTTCGATAAAAACAATAAATATTGCGCTAAAGTCAGGAAAAACCAGTAGTTCTGGCTCTAACTCAGAAATGAGTGGAGGTCCTGGTGGAATGGATAGCGGAATGGGTGGTGGACCCGGTGGAATGGGTGGCGGTATGGGTGGCCCTGGCGGTATGGGTGGCGGACCCGGTGGAATGAGCGGTAACAGCTCATCAATGGGTGGCTCTCAATCACAAAGTTCACCAACAACAATAAACATTAAAATTAAAAAACTAGAAATAGCCCACCTCTAAATTCAGGTTTCATTTTAATAACAATTATATATTACATTACACAGTAATATGCGTCCTAAAATTATCCGGTGATTATTTAATAAATCACCGGATTTTTTATTTCTATGGCTGTTAGTAATAAAATCATGCTGCTCAATTAATGGATCATAACCAAAATATACTTCATGTTTTATTAGTCTACACTAGGTAAACGGTGATCTAAATCCGATAGTAACCTAATAAACTATACTACTTATGCCCTCTTCTAACCAAAAAAAATAGCACCCTATACAGGATGCTATTTCATCAATCTTTATACTATTTTTTATTATTTCAATACAAAACTTCCTGTTAATCCTTCTTGAGAACTTGTTCCAACCATTATATCAAACTCACCCGCTTCAACCATAAAGGTTCCTTCGCCATTATAAAAACCCAATTCTTCATCGGTAAGTGTAAAAGAAACCGTTTTAGCTTCTCCGGCTTTTAGGTTTATTTTTTCAAAACCTTTTAATTCCTTAACCGGACGAACAACAGCCGCAGCCCTATCGCGAATATATAGCTGCACAACCTCTTCTCCTGTAACATCACTCACATTGGTTACCTTAACTGACACTTTAATGTTCTTCTGATCTGCATCATCAATGGTTAAGTTACTGTATTCAAAATCAGCATAACTTAAACCAAAACCAAACGGATACAGTGGAGAATTTTCCACATCAGAGTAATGCGACCAAAACACATTGTTTGCAGCATTAACTGGTCGGCCTGTGTTAAAGTGATTATAATATATTGGACATTGACCAACACTACGAGGGAAAGTCATGGGTAACTTACCTGAAGGATTATATTCTCCAAACAACACATCAGTAATAGCATTACCAGCTTGCGTTCCTAACTGCCATGCCTCAACAATAGCCGGGATATTTTCTGCAGCCCAGGGTAAAGCCAAAGGACGACCATTTGTTAATACTAAGACTACATTTTTATTGACTTTGTATACTTGTTCCAGCAACTCCTGTTGCAGTCCTGGCAAATCAATATTAGAACGGCTACGGGCTTCTCCGGAATGGAATCCATGTTCCCCTAGTACCATCACAACAATCTCCGACTTTTTAGCCAGATTAATTGCTTCATCGAATCCACTTTTGTCTGTTGTATTTATATCCAACTCTTTCACAAAGTTCACTGCACCTTTTACTACATCGGCTCCCTTTGCATAAGTAAAGTCTGCAGAATATTTTTTCATACCTTCCAACACCGAAACCGCAGTTTCATCATCAGAACCTATACGCCAACTTCCTAAGGGGCTTGTTTTATCATCTGCCAAAGCACCAATAAGCGCTATTTTCTTTTGATTTTTAGCCAATGGAAGTAAATCCCCCTCATTCTTTAACAACACAATAGATTTATGCGCCATATCTAAAGCAGCCTTCTGATGATCTTCGTGATACAACAATTCGTTCTCTTTAGTCACATCGCAATATTTGTAAGGGTCATCGAATAATCCCAATTCAAATTTCACACGAAGAATACGGCTGGCAGCATCGTCTAACACCGATTCTTGAACTTTACCTTCATGCACCAAGGCCACTAAATGCT
>JBFHKL010000154.1:0-9848 GCA_041595375.1 Saccharicrinis sp. | reverse complement strand
CTTAAGCCATAGCCAAATTCATAGAGGGGTTGTTCAGGAATATCCTGATAGTGCCCCATTTTAATTACTGCACTTGGACGACGATTATAGAAAATAGGAAGTTGACCTGTTGTTTGCGGAAAAGTAATGGCTAGTTTTCCAGATGGGTTAATCCTTCCTGAAAGAATACCTGCCAGAGAAGTTGCACCCACGGTTCCAGGTTGCCACATCTGAATTATGGCATCGGCCAATGGATGTAACCGCAAAAGTTCAAGAGGGCGGCCACTCGACAAGACCAACACAACGGGCTTGCCTGTTTTTTGAATTTCCGCAACCAATTGTTCCTGAATAGCAGGTAATGCAATGGATGAACGCGATCCATTTTCTCCGCTCCACCTGCGTTTTTCGCCAATAAAAACCACTGCTACATCCGACTGCAGAGCTGCCTGCCTCGCTTGCTTAAACAAGGTGGTATCATGGCCATCAAAATCACAGCCTGCAGCATAATGCAGATTAGAAACACCTTTAAATTCATCCCCTAACGCTTCATATAAACTTACCACATCCTGCGCACGGCCCATTCCTTCCCAAAAGCCCATAATATGAACCGAATCCTTAACCATAGGACCAATGATAGCCATATTCTTTATTCCCTTTTTTAAAGGTAAGAGCTGATCCTTATTTTTTAATAACACCATAGATTCTGCAGCTATTTCTTTTGCAATTTCAATGGCATCTTGTTGCAAGTAACGATCCTTCTCCTTTTTCTCCTCTACAAAAGGCTGCTCAAAAAGTCCTAACCTGAATTTTAATCTTAAAATTCTTCGTACAGCCTCATTAATCTCTTTTTCTGAAATCTTGTTTTCACGAACCAACTCCTCCAGATTTTCCATATAAATATTATCTACCATATCCATCTCCACGCCTGCCTTAAAAGCCTTTAAACCAGCATCCTTTCTATTAGCAGCAACACCCTGATGTTGAAGATTTTTTATGGACGCCCAGTCGGAAATAACAAAGCCATCATGCCCCCATTTATCTTTAAGAATGGTAGTTAGTGTATAATGATTAGCCGTTGCAGGTACACCTGTTACATCATTAAAGCCACTCATAAGCGTAGCCGCTCCTGCTTTAACGCCAGCTTCGAAAGGTGGCAATAATTTTTCCCATAAGGTTTGTGCAGAGACATCACTATACCGGTAATCTCTTCCTCCTTCTGACAGGCTGTAACCTACAAAATGTTTCAGACAAGCTGCTATGGTATATTTTTCGGATAAATCATTGCCCTGATATCCTTGCACAGCCGCTACTGCGAATTTCATATTGGCATAGGTATCCTCGCCGTAACCTTCTGATACTCGACCCCAACGAGAATCATAGGCCACATCTATCATCGGCGAAAAAGTCCAATCGACACCTGATAACCAAGACTCACGTGCAGCTATCTGACAGCTTTGCTTGACCAAATCAGTATTCCAGGAACAGGCCTGAGCCAAAGGAATAGGGAATACAGTACGATAACCATGAATCACATCAAATGCAAAAACAATGGGAATACCCAAACGAGACTCCTCCATTGCTTTTTTCTGAATATCATTACGATAGACCGGATTGGTACTTCGATACAAGAGAGAACCTATTTCCGGTTTCACGTCTCTCATCTTATCCTCAATATTATTTGGATTGGCATTTTTACCATAAGTCCATTGATTCATTTGCATGACTTTCTCATGCAACGTCATCCTACTAATCAAATCAGTGATTCGTTCTTCGATGGGAGCATTTTTATTTTTATAAACTGGAATAGTCTGCTGGGCACACAAATTAGTTAGCATGAGCCATCCCATTATTAATAAAAACATTCTATTCCTTAGTATTTCTATCATAATATTTATTTGAAAATTGACCCATTGAAAACAAGCCTAAAAGCAATAAATTTTCTTAATATATTTCGTGTAATAAATTACTCTATTTATTACCAAACAAAGCATCGATTATTTCTACACAAGGCATACCTGTTTCCTTATTAACTACTCCAAATTGACCTTTGTAATCCCAATTAGCCCAGGCAATATCATTTTCTTCAAATACTTGAGTAAGATCAGTGTACCAAGCCACTCTATCCTTCAATTCTGTAGTAGGTAAACAGCCAAATTCTCCACAAAAAAGTTTTAATCCGTATTTCTTAGCCACCGATAACGGCTGTTGTAATCTACTCAAAAACAATTCTTTATTATAAAATGTATCGTCATCTAAGAGCTTAACTATTTGAGTTGAATCGTAACCTTTTAAATCATTGGCATTAATCGGATGACCTGGATAATGAACATCACCGGTATAAAAACCCACTTTTTTACTCCAGGGTGCCTTATAGTGCGTAAATACATGAGGACTATAAAAATGAAAGCTAAGAATCAAGTGCTTATCATTTTTGGGAATTTTTAACTGGTTAAAAGTATCAACTGATTGCCATTTATTTGAACCAATTACCACTGTGCGCATAGGTTCATTTTCTCTAATGGCTTTTAAAGTCTGTTCAATAAGTTTATTCCAGTCATCAGCATGATTGGCTACGGGTTCATTCAATATCTCATACGCCAACAAACTATTGGGATAAGCGCTCAGTTCCTGCGAAATATCTTTCCAAAAACCTACAAACCTGTTTTTTTCATAAGTTTCCTTCCACAGTGGATTATAATCTGCATTAAAGTAGTGGGAACGAAGTATATGAAGATCTACGATAATCCTCAGACCATACTTATCACACCATTTGATAGCCTGATGTACCAGTTGAAAGGCATCTTTATTTTTCTGTCCTTTTTCTGTCCACAAATGCTTCTCATCCAAAGGCAAACGAATATGGTCATAACCCATATCAGAAATAACCTGAATATCTTTTTCGGTAAAAAAGTCAGCTCTCTCCTTCCCTCTTCTGTCTGTTTGAGACAACCAATGACTCACATTAACTCCTCTTTTGATTACAAACTCATCGCCATCAGCATTCTTTATATTTTTTGAATTACTACTTGACAAAGAACAAGAGGTTACAATCAAAAGTAAAAGCCAGATACCACTTTGTTTTATTTTGCTCTGCATAAAATCTAGTAATTTATATGAACAGAGTGTTATAAAGTAATGCCCTAATAATAAAAGGAACATTACTTTATAAACCATCCATATATGTCAAATAAGTAATTATTCAAGCGAAAGCCAGATATCATCAATATAAAAATCCCAATCATCTGTTGCCGACACATTATCCTCCCCACTTCTCAAAACCAAATAATCAGAAATTGCTGACAGGTTAAGACTAGGGTCATAATCGGTAAAATCAGTCATTGGAATTTTCAATTTACACCAATTACCATCTCTGGTTAAGCCATAGGTTTGTAAATCCGGATCAAGGGTAACAATTCCCTTAGCTCCTGAACTCTGTAGGCGCAAAAGCATTTTTTTATCACAAGTAGTACGAATAGCAATATTATAATATCCATTACTATAATCAGAGATATCGGCAGAACCATCAGCAGGCTTAATGGATGCCATTGCTCCCCAGGAATCGACACCTGTAAATTCGAATAACAAAGCTTTTTCACCTTCATAGGACTCATCGGTAACCAAAATAGAGTAAGCATTGTTTACTTCCAATGTAGGTGGTGTTATAACACCTAAACCTTCGTTTTCACTATAAATTCCGTAACCATCATGAACTTCAGCAGTATCTCCGTCAACAGTAAAGTCCATCACGAAATCATCTTTTTGATTATCCAGATAGCTAATAGCTAACTCAGCAGTATATGAGCCTCCATATTCAAAGGTAACTGTAACGACAGAGTCAGTAGAAACACTAGGCTCAGCTCCCTGAAAATACCACACACGTTCGTACACCCGAGTAGACATATCGGTAAAAGTAATCGTTTCGCCTGCAGCTATATTTGTATCTGTATAGGCAACATTCATTTCTCCTATCTCATACAGTGTGGTGTCCCAATCGTAGGCTTCATCTGAAAAATCACCTTCGGAACACGATGTTGTTAACAATGATATCCCACATAAAGTGCATATCATACCTGCTATTATATAATTTACTTTCTTCATAATTTACTTTTCTTAGATTATTGGATTAACAATTAAAAAACATGTAATAATTAATCTAAACCATTTAAAAATCCGGTATATGCATCTTTAGGGTTATAACTACTATCAAATAAAAGTGGATACTCCAGGTCACTCCAGTAATTTGTTAACCAGGTATATTTATCGGTAACTCCCCAGGTAGTGATCCCAAACTTTTGTGCATCAGGAATATCCTCATACATTTCTACAATCACCTGATATTTATCCGACTGTTCCTCCTTTTGACTGGTATTAAAAACATAGCTATCTGATTGACTTGTATTCACCCTGATATCTAATTCTGAAATATGAATCAGCAACCCTGTTTCAGCCATCTCGGTCAGTCCTTCTTCAATTGAAGTTTCACTTGTTGTTAACATATAATGAAACTGATCACCTAAGCCATCGATCGGATATCCCTCTTTCTGAAAACGTTCTACCATACTAATCACAGCTTCTCTTTTATTGTCATTTATACTAATACTGTAATCATTATAAAAAAGCTTGGCATCAGCATCGGCATTTCTGGCATATTGAAAACATCTTCCATAAAAGGCAATAGGATCATTGAACATGGTATACACATAATCATCTTCGCGAAGAGTGCCATCATCACTAAATATTTCATTTGTCACATCCCAGCTTATTACATCATCTTTATAACGAGTAACAGTGGTTGTAATATAATCTTCAATCAAATTTTCGAAACTTGTTGAATCATAATCTGCTGTCTGAAACCAGCTTGGGAATGCATTATACCAAACCAAAACATGGCCATGCACATCTAGATCATTTTGGGCGGCAAACTCAGTCAAGTCATCAGCATTATCCCAATTATAGGAAGATTCTGATTCCCAAACAGATGACATTTTCATTTCATACTCAGCAGTAATCTGATTAAAATGTGTAGTTAATACAGTAGTATAGTCATCTTCGTCTAAATAGCTTGTTTTAACGGCAGCGCCAATATTAAAACTAGCTTTATCTTTAATTATATATACTTCTGCCTCTTCTATAACATCTGATGTATCATCCTCGCTACAAGCAAAATATGAAAATACTAAGACTCCCAACAGGCTATACCTCAACCATTTTTTTAAATCTCTCATGATAACTTACATTAATAATTTGTAGTAAAACGACTGGTATGCTTACATCATTAAAATACGCCACACCAGTCATTTAATAATATATTCTAATAACCATCATTTTGTGGAAATGTACCCATCGATTCAATTTCACTTTGCGGTATGGGTAAACGAACCATATATTCTTCCATAGGACGCAATTCCACATTCGCAGAGTTTGAGCCATAATAGTAGTACATATTTTGTCGCTCCACTAACAAACCCAGGCGCTTTAACAAAAACCAGCGATTTCTTTCAAAAGCAAGTTCTCTGGCTGATTCTTCAAGGTAAGTTTCCTGATCAAATGAAGTAAATAACTCGACTCCGGCTCGACTCCTTATCCTGTTTATATACTCAAGAGCTGTTGCATTTGCAGCATTTTCTCCATCAGCTCTCCAATGTGCTTCAGCACCGAGCAATAAAGTTTCCGCAAAGCGATAATAAGTCAGGTCTTTGTAACTTTTATCGTTTGTTGTTTCTTTATTCGAATCATGAAATTTCTTCAAACTCCAGTGATAATGTCGGTAATTATCATCATACGATGCGTCTGGAAGAGCATCTCCATAATTATCTTTATCCGGGTTATTCACATATAAATCCAGCGGATAATAATACGCATCCATACGTAAATCATCATCTTCATATAAAGAATACAGATAATCATTAGGAAATGACCATCCTAAAGACTGCCCTCCATTTTCCACACTACGCACTATTTCTCCGCTATTCATTTCGTACAAACGATTATTGAAAAAGCTACTATACACGGTACCACCACCACCAGCGTCAGCATCATCACCACCGGTATCCTCATCGCGTTGATAAACATACAAAGCCTCAGCATTGTTAGGTTCATCGCCAAACACCTCATCAATATCCACTAATTGGTAAGTTCCATGATCTACTATGGCATCAAATTGCTCAGCTGCTTCATTCCAATCAGACTGCCACATAGCCACTTTTCCTCTGATATGACGTGCAACACCCTGACCATAGATACCGTCGGCAACATCCCAATCCAAATGTTCGATAGCAAAATCCAAATCACTGGTTATTAAATCGTACACTTCGTCTTCATCTGCCACTTCGTAGCTTATTGAATCAAATGCATTCTCTGTTGTTGTACCAATGGTATCGAGCAAAATATTATCGAACATTCTAATTAAATCGAAATACAATTCTCCTCGAATAACTCTTGTTTGAGCCAACAATCCATTTCTTGTATCATCATCCATTTCAATATCATCAGTGTTATCGATAATTACATTACACCTGTCAATAATCTGATAGGGCACTGTCCATTTATCATCAGGGAAGGCAGATGCTGTAAAAGTTGATCCATAGGGATCATGCCAAGTTCTGCACAAACCCAAATCAGTTCCCACCATAAAAAAAGCATTTGCCTTTAACCCATCAGAATATCCTTCGGGAAAATTATTGATACGCATATAGTTATACAAAGCATATACTGCCGCCTGAAGCCCATCTTCTGTTGTATATAAATAATCTTCTGAGATTTCATCCAAACTCTCCTCTTTAAGAAAATCCTCGCAGGAAGTATGAATAAAAACCAATACAAAGGCTAATATGATTATATTAATTTTTTTCATTTTTTTACTTTTTGATTGTTTTAATGTGAATTACAGGAAAAAACCCTACATATAATTTTAAAATGATACTTGTATACCACCAATAATAGAAATCATTTCCGGATATTCATCTGCATCTTTCTCTGGGCTATAGGATTCAAACTCGGTTTGAGTATATAAATTATGACCAGTGCAATACACACGAAGTTTATCTATTCTTAATTTTTTCATTAATGATTCTGGTAGTGTATAACCCAGCGAAACATTTTGCAACCTTATAAATGAAGCATCCTGTAGCCCCATAGTATACATTTTATCAGGGTCGTCAGATTCACGAGGGCGAGGGAAATTACCTGTTGGATTTTCTGGCAACCAGTAATCTTGTTTTACTCCGTTAAACACACCTCTTAATGATCCACCGCTGCTATATTCATAGCGATATGTATTATTTTTTGTTACACCTTGTACTGTTAATACATCTGCAGAAAAATCGAAGTTTTTATATTTTAAATTCATATTAAATGAACCATACCAATCAGGATCCTTTTTAGTAATCACTTTGTCATCGGTATTCAGGTCGCCATCATCCTCATACCTGTCCCATAATTTGATATCTCCAGGTTCTGCATCAGGTTGGTGAGAGTGAACAATATCTTCTCCTTCCTGATAAATACCAACGGCCTTATATTGATAATAAACATTAATAGGTTTACCTATAAACCATGAATTCGCAGTATCATCATCCTCTTTACCATCACCATCTTCGTCTTCTCCATATAAGCTAATAATTTTATTTTTATTAGCAGTAAATGAAAAGCCTGTACTTACCATCCAATCTCCTTTATCAATCAATACGGTATTCATATTTAGTTCTAAACCCTTATTCTGCACTTCACCCAAATTAGTCATCATATAAGAATAACCTGATGTAGAAGATAATGATTGAGTAACCAGCATATCTGTTGTATGTGTGTCATAAAATTCCACAGTTCCTGACAAGCGGTTTTTCCATAGACCAAAGTCTAATGCCATATTTAAGGTTGTTGATGTTTCCCATTTCAGATCCGGATTGGGCATAAAATTACCAGCAGTATATCCAGAAACAATTTCCCCATCCACGAAATAATCAGCAGACTCAGCAGTACTTAAACTTTGGTAGGGATCAATGGCTTCATTTCCTACACTACCATAACTTGCCCGTAATTTTAAATTACTAATCATCTCAATCTCTTCAATAAAAGGTTCACGATATACATTCCAACCAACAGCGGCAGCAGGAAAATATCCCCATTTATTATTATCCCCAAATACGGTTGATGCATCAGCCCGAGCAGAGGCTGTTAAATAGTATTTCCCGTTATAGTCATACTGCACACGACCCACAAAAGAAACAATCCCTCTTTCATAACCTTCTATATCCGTATCACTTGAAGATGCTGTTTCAATTCCGTAGATTCCTAATAAATCGTTGGCTGTATCTTCATAGAAATTATACAGGTAATCATAATTCTTTTCACTGACACTCTGCACAAAGGTAAAATCAAGATTATTTGCGTCTTTTCTTAAACTGTAAGTAACAATATTCTCCAACTGCCATTCGGTTAAATCCTGATTAATAATATAACCTTCGCCATAACCTCCATTATAATAACCAGCTAAAGATTCACCTGTACTATAACCTGTTGTTTTTCTGTACCATGAACGACGACTGGCATTTAGTCTATATTTAAAACCATTAAAGGGAGTGACATCCAGAAAAACATTCATAATATCATTTCTATCCTCCTTAAGATTGGTCACTTCTGCCAAATCCAATAAGGGATTAAAACTTTCTTGTACGCCAGTAGGATTAATACTATACGAACCATCCTCATCATAGATTACGCCCAAAGGTGAACAAGTAACTGTACGCTGCAAAGTACTGCTTGTACCCGGATCATTATTCTCAGAAATTTGCCATGAAGTATTGGCTCCTATGGTCATCCAATCATTAACTTTTTGATCAACATTAATACGGATGGTCATTTTTTGATAATCGGTACCTTTTACAACACCTTCCTGATTTAAATAATTAAAGCTGGTATAAATCTTTGTTTTATCGGTACCTGTGCTAACACTTAGGTTATGATTTTGTACAGATGCCATTCTTAAAACTTCTTTTTCCCAATCTATAAATTCACCACTCTCTAAAGCTGACAATTCGGTTGATGTAAATATTTCTGAATCATCTAAATAACCATCATTATCTGTTCTATAGGCTTCACGTTTTAATTGCGCATATTCTTCACCACTATAAACATCAAAATTTCTTTTTACCGTTTGAACACCATAATACGCATTGTAATTCACCTTCGCTTTTCCTGCCTCTGCTCTTTTTGTAGTAATTAAAACCACACCATTTGAAGCTCTTGCTCCATATATTGCCTGAGCGGCAGCATCCTTTAACACCTCAATAGATGCAATATCATTGGGATTTAAATCATTAATACTCCCAATAGGCACACCATCTGCAATTACAATTGGATCATTTTCACCACTCACGGAGTTTTGACCCCTAATAAGAATAGAAGAAGATCCTCCTGGGCCCCCATCATCTAACGATACATAAACACCTGCAGCCTTACCTCTTAACA
Organism: Saccharicrinis sp.; assembly: GCA_041595375.1. Taxonomy (GTDB): domain Bacteria; phylum Bacteroidota; class Bacteroidia; order Bacteroidales; family Marinilabiliaceae; genus Saccharicrinis. The sequence continues at coordinate 404 of JBFHKL010000154.1, read as the reverse complement.
TTTCCCCAATATCTGTGGTAGCTACTTTTGTAACCGTTTCGGGTTTAACACTTACCACCGAACTAATTACATCACTCTTTTTTTGTACCCCATACCCAACTGCTACAACCTCATCAAGTCCAATAGAATCAGATTCCATCTGAATATTAACTTGTAACTTTCCTTGTAATTCTACTTCCTTAACTTTCATACCTATGAAAGTAAATTGCAATACTTTAGTCGTATCATTTACCTTTAATATATAGTGACCATCAATATCGGTAATCGTCCCTATCGTGGTTCCTTTAACAACTACAGTAACACCCGGTAAAGGATCCCCATTATCGTCTGTTACATTTCCTTTTATTTCTTTATTCTGTGCATATATGCCAGAAAACAACATACACAAAAACAAGACAAAAGAG
>JBFHKL010000153.1:0-9857 GCA_041595375.1 Saccharicrinis sp. | reverse complement strand
ACCGCAGAGCCCCAAACGGTCAGTTAATGTCAAAGGGGTGCGGAGTTAAAAACGACCCTTAAAGTTGCGGATAAGTTTTTTAATGAAAAAGATCTGGATAAAATAGCCTTAGTGGCTCCCGAAGCAAGATTTAATATTATCAGAGATTATGATGTGGTTGAAAAAAATGAGGTGAGGATTCCTGATGAAATTGTGGGGATTGTTAAGTGTTTTAATCCTAAGTGTATCACCAATAATGAGGCAATCGTTACTAAGTTTACTCCTTTAATATCTGGAGAAATAGCATTGAGATGCCACTATTGCGAAAAGATTACTACTAAAGAACATTTAATTTTACTTTAATAGTTCATACATCATGTCGAAAGTTGATTGGAAACCGGGTAATATGTTGTATCCTCTGCCAGCTGTTATGGTAAGTGTGGGCAACTCACCCGAAAATTATAATATAATCACCATAGCATGGACGGGTACCATCTGTTCTGACCCTCCAATGTGTTATATATCGGTTCGTAAAGGACGTCATTCGTATAAAATACTAAAGGACACAAAAGAGTTTGTGATAAACTTGACTACCAAAGATTTGGCCTATGCGACAGATTGGTGTGGCGTGCGCTCGGGCAGAAAATATGATAAATTTAAAGAAATGAACCTGACTCCCGGTAAAGCTACAGTTGTAAGTGCTCCCATAATTGAGGAATCACCTGTAAATATTGAATGTAAGGTCACTCAGGTATTGGAGTTAGGTACTCATGATATGTTTATGGCTGAGGTGGTTAATGTAAAAGCCGACGAGGCTTATGTTAATCAAAAAACAGGTGCTTTTGCCTTAAATAAGGCTAATCCTATTTGTTATTCGCATGGCAATTACTACGAAGTAGGTAAACATATTGGTAAGTTTGGTTTCGCTGTAGAAAAAAAGAAAACCATAAAAAGCAGAAGAAAAAAAGCTGCTAAAAAGTAAATGTTTTGGTGTTCTTTAAAAAAAAATAGAGTCTCCCAATAAGAAAACCTTTATTATTTACGTGTAGCGGAGATTAAAAGTTGTCCGGATGTAAAAATAAATAGGTTTTGTTGGTTCTGAATTTATGTTTACTGATTATTTTAATAAGCCTATTGTACTATTGAACTATGACTAATATCTTTGCAGCCTTAATTTTAATACAAAGAATATAATGAGCATTGAAAAAGAAATAGCAAAACGCAGCAATTCGGTTTGTGAGTTGTGTGGGGCAACAGATGATTTAACAGTATATGAAGTACCTTCGTCTCCTAAAGAAGGAGTTGATGCCTGTGTACAATTGTGTGCCACTTGTAAAGAACAAATAGAAAATCCGGATGTTGTAGATGCTAACCACTGGCGTTGCTTGAATGATAGTATGTGGAGCCAGGAGCCTGCTGTTCAGGTAATGGCCTGGAGAATGTTATCAAGGCTAAAGGCAGAAGGGTGGACTCAGGATTTGTTGGATATGCTTTATTTAGAAGAAGAAGTGTTAGCTTGGGCTAAAGCTGATGGGGACGGTGAGGAAGACGAGGATGTCGTTAAACACATAGATAGTAATGGCGTAAGGTTGTCTGCTGGTGATACTGTGGTATTGATCAAGGATTTAAATGTAAAAGGAGGTGGTTTTACTGCCAAAAGAGGTACTGCTGTCCGAGGAATTAGTCTGGTGCATGATAATCCAGAACATATTGAGGGAAGAGTGAATGGACAACAGATTGTTTTGTTAACACAGTATGTTAAAAAGACGAATTAATTAAATATTATGATGAAAAAATTAAAAGCTGTCTTATGCTAGATGACTTTTTTATTTTTCAACATGAGTAAATATGGATATTAAATAAAAAGAGCAGCCTCTTTAGTGATGCTGCTCTTCTTTGTTTTTTCGGTAACAGTCTTTTATAACAAGCTACCTAGTTTTAATGTAAAATAAATACTTCGCGGAATAGCTGGTCCATAAATATAACCAGGGTCACGGTTAATACCTGTATCAAAGTCATCCTGATATGAATTAAAGATATTTTTCATACCGCAAGCTATACTCATATCAAACCCTTTGTTGTTTCTGATAAAGTATTCTGCTTTAAAACCTGCATCAAAAAATGAGTCAGATTCCCTTAACTCACCTGCATCCTGATCAACTAAATCTGTTCCGTAGTACTCCAGCGTCATGGGGCCAGTAAAACTACCATTGGCAGAAAGCGTCAGGTTTTTAATTGGATCGGTATTGAAAGTAAAATAGCCGTAGCTTTTGGGAGTTTTTAGGAAACTCTTAGTGTAGTTTCCGTCACCATATTCCTGAGCATCACTATATTCACTTGATTGAATGGTGAATCCTAAGTCGATATTCCAGTTTGCTGAAGGATAAAATCTTGATTCGATATTAATACCTTGTACATAAGCTTCATCAGAGTTATATCTGGTATAAATAACCTCTCCATCATCATCTCCATCAGTCATTTCATATGCAAAGGCATCTTGTAATAATGTATAAAAACCTTCTGCCATAATTTCAAAATCAGCTGAACCAATTTTTGTTTGGTAATCAAATGACGCCATTAAACTATGGCTTGTCTCTTGTGTTAAATCATCATCGTTTTCGTAAGTAACGGATCTACTTCCTGAAGTTTCAATATGTAAATCTTCATCAAATATCTGAGGGGCACGATATCCACTTGAATAACTGGCTCTCAGCTGTAATTTGCCCGTTGGCTTATACAGAATATTCATACGAGGACTAAAAACAGATTTTGAAATATCGCTTTCTGCTACATTATCAGTGATTTTGTAATGGTCTAATCGTGCTCCCGCTGACAGGGTTATTTTGTTGAATTCATAGTCATACTGACCAAAAAGACCTATCGTGCTGGTTGTTTGGTCAGAAACTGTTGTTCTCTCGTTATAGTTGCCATCTTCATCGGTATAACCCAATTTTTCATCTAATAAATCAGCACCGTTATTTTCAATTCCGAATATATAACTACTTCGACCCACGCCTCCTTTATAGTCTACTCCATATGAGTATGACAATTCATTGGTAGATCCATAACTGCTATAATCAGGTGTTCCGTCCGAAAGCTGATCTGGGTCATCCATCTCTAAATCAAAAACATAATCATCATCATAAGATCTGGCTCCATAATAAGTCCATCTGTCAATATACTGACCGGCAATGTAAACAGATAGCTGGCCATTGTCTCCAACAAAACGTGAGAAGTTAAGTGAGGCGGTATTTATTTTGTGTTTAATAGATTCTGCTATATTGGCTTCATGTTCCATTTCATCTAGCATATCTCCACCTCTACGTTCTTCGTTAATATTAAAGTAGTCGATAGTTAACTTGTTTCTATAGCCCATTCTGTGAAAAATGTTAACCCCAAAAGTAGTGTTGTCTAATTCGGCTAGCTCTGTAAAACCATCACCATTGGCATCATACCCATCACGATCTCTATGTGTGGCGTAAAGAGATAAACCAGAGTTCTTGTCTTCTGACACAACAGAGGTGTTGGCGTTAATATTCAGGTCATTTACAGGATTTGCATCCAGTCCAATAATACCTTCCTGTATACTGGCCTGAAAGTTATAGTTGATAGGTTCTTTGGTAATTAAATTAATGGTACCTGCAATTGCATTACCGCCATATAAAGCAGAGCCGCCCCCTTTAACTATCTCAAGCTGCTGAATCATATTGGCAGGTATCATTTCCAGACCATAAACGCTGGCTAAACCACTAAAAATAGGCCGACCATTAATCAATACCTGAGAGTATGAACCATCCATACCATTCATGCGAACTGCACCGGCACCACAATTCTGACAGTTGGTTTCTGTTCTTAAGCCGGGAGTGTAGTTTAGTCCCTCACTTAAGGTGACCGATTGTGTTTGGTTTAATGATTTAGGTGTCATGGTGTTTACAATAGCAGAAGCCTCAATTCTTGTTTTCTTCTTTTTATCGGCAGTCACTACTATTTGCTCCAAACCTAATACATCTTCTTCAAGCGTAATGTTTAATGTAATGGGTTGTTCATAAGAAATATTCACTTTCATTTCTTTTGATTTATAGCCCAAAGCCTTAATAATTAATGTTTGTTCTCCCTCTGGTATATCAGTAAGGATATACTTACCGCTGATATCAGAAGCTGAACCTGTAGTTGTAGATTTTAGCTGAACTGTTGCAAAAGCTATGGGTTCCTTACCATCGGTTATTTCTCCCTGAACTGGAGGTTTACTTGGTTTAGCAAATAGTGTTGCCGAAACGATCATAAATAAAAACAATAGGATGTTTGAAATTTTCATTTTTATGTAAATTATTAATTATATAAATTCTTTATTGAGTTTTAGCATGTGTTTGATGTTCCCATTTATGAGGGGGTAATGCATCATTTGTGCATTGGATTAGATAGAATATTCCCTATAGGAAATATCTTTCCAGCACATACACTAGGTGTAAAAAATGTAATGTTTTTACGATTTGTTGAGCTATCGCGTCTTAATAAGTAATGCTACTCTTCTTTGTTTAGGATGCTTGATAAACAGCCTAAAAGAAACAGCCTATTAAGAAAATTAGTAGCAATACTCATTAAGAAAAATAAGTAAATGGAGGAGCGCGTAATGGCGATATGTGGTAATGAGATCGATATGAAAAATAGTTAACTAAAACTGATTTTTCATTGTATAAAAGTATACAGGATGATTTTAATTCTACCGTTTGTGAGTTGTCAATATAGGAGATATATGAGGCAAACTGAATATGAGATGTATTTGTCCCTCCATGCCCCTGTGCATGATGACCTCCTTCAGAATGATGATAGTGAACTAATATTTGATTATCACCAAGAATGTGTGCATGTACATTATTTCCTAAATCAATGGTTAACCCAATGTTTAAGAATAGTACGATGACTAAAAGCCCTATAGATAATATTTTATTGTTCCTTTTCATTTTCTTACCATGCAAAAATGATTTTTTTTGCTTGATTATCCAATCCCCATTTATTGGGGTTTTGTATAATTGAATAAATTAAAAAGAATTATAAGGGGTGAAATAGGAGGGTGAATAGCGAAGTTTAAGAGGTGGCTTTGTAGTAGTATACCGCAAATAGTGAGGTGCTATGTGTACAGCTTGCCAATGCAATAATGATTATTGAGTATGATGCGTTGGTTAGTAACTGATTATTCAAAGACTTAACCTATCTGCTATATGTTTTCTAAAATCAGCTTTCCCGTAGAATATTAAATGATAGACCACGGGATATCGCATTGTTCTTTCTGTGTTATGAAGGGCTAAACAAAAACTATCCCCCAGCTTTTTTTGCCTTGTAACCAGCTTTAATCAAGAGATCAAGAACTTTATCTCGAAAATCCCCTTGAATCATGATTTCTCCATCCTTAACCGTTCCTCCAACGCCACATTTTGATTTAAGTTCTTTTCCTAAATCTTTTAAATCACTATCAGTACCAATAAAGCCTGTAACTAAAGTAACGGCTTTTCCTTTACGTGCTTTTTTATCAAGCATTAAACGTAAATTTTGTTGTTGTGGAGGAAGAGTTTCTGCTGAAGCTTCCTCATCATATTGATATTCAAAATCGTTACTCGTTGAAAAAACGATTCCGTCTCTGTTTTTTCTGTTCTTTTTTGCCATAATTGATTTATTTCTCATGCAAAAATAAATATTCTAATCTGTTCACCAATAATTATTAAAATTATGGCTTATTTAAAGGTGATAAACCATTTTAATTTACTTTCAATATTAAAACTACAATTAGCCCCTCAGGCCGAAATTCCTATTGTAATCTTGTACTAGAGTAATATAAAATGATCAGTGTAGCAAATAATTATTTCTCATGAAGAAAGATATTAGAATAAAGAATTAGGAGTTTTTGTTAAAAAGGTTATCTTTTTTTGATAGAAATGGTGCTTGGTTAATTGTTTAAAATCACTACAAATAGGTACATAGGATAATTTTTCAATAAATACTATTGGGAATTTGCATGTTTTTTAGGTGAATTCAATTATACTATTTACTGTTATATGAAGAGGGTATGTGTTTTTTTTCTACTTTTGTCAGGTTTATAAAACAAGAATTAAAATTTAAAAATGATTTTTGTAATCATTTTGAAAAAAAAGTTGAAAGTTAATTTGACGTGAAAGTATATTGAAATAGGAAAAGATTCTTGTTTAGTATTGAATTGTTATAATATATAAATGTATAAAATTATTGGAAAAACATTTTTTTCGGAAAATGTTGTTAAGCTTGATATTGAAGCGCCCAGAATAGCTAAAGCCCGAAGGGCAGGTCATTTTGTGATTGTAAAGATCGGTGAAAAAGGAGAAAGATTCCCGTTGACTATTGCAGGTGCTGATAGGGAAAAAGGGATTATCACTCTTGTTATTCAAAGGGTTGGCGTTTCTTCACGTAAACTGGCAGCCTTAGAAGTAGGCGATTTCATAACTGATTTGGTAGGACCATTGGGACAGGCTACTCATATTGAAAAAAAAGGAACCATTTTGGCGTGTGGAGGAGGAGTTGGTGTGGCTCCATTGTTACCTATTGTAGAAGCTTATAAGAAAGCCGGTAATCGTGTGATTACAGTTATTGCTGCACGAAACAAGGATTTAATTATTTTAGAAGATCAGATTCGCGAGTATTCAGATGAGCTGATTGTAATGACCGATGATGGATCCTATGGTAAAAAGGGCTTGGTGACTGAAGGAATGGAAGAGGCTATTGCCCGGGAAAAAATAGACGAGGCTATGATTATTGGCCCGGCTATTATGATGAAGTTTGCAGCCTTAACTACAAAAAAGCATCAAATCCCTACATTGGCAAGTTTAAATACCATTATGGTAGATGGAACAGGAATGTGCGGAGCCTGTAGAATCACTGTTGCAGGAAAAACAAAATTTGTATGTGTCGATGGCCCGGAATTTGACGCCCATCAGGTTGATTTTGATGAGATGTTACTGCGACTCAATGGGTATAAGGATCTGGAAAAACAGGCCGATGAAAGCTATTTAAATAAGCAATAGCAGTAATTGTTAATTAGAATTACATTTTACGTTTTATTGAAGAAACTTTATTCCAAATATGGAAGAGCAAAATAACTACCTGGAAAATGAACGCGCTCAGGAATGGCGTGAGGAATTAAGAAAGAAATTAAAAAATAAAGAACGCACCCAATTATCAAGGGTTAAAATGAACGAAGTGGATGCTGCAGAACGCATTCAATCGTACATTGAAGTGAATAGTGGTTTAACGGTTGAACAGGCTCAACAAGAAGCTAGTCGCTGTATCGATTGTCCTAATCCTACTTGTATTACTGGCTGTCCGGTAGAAATTAATATACCTAAGTTTATTAAAAGAATTGAACAAGGGGAGTTTCTTGAAGCAGCTAAAGTATTGAAGCAAACCAGTACCTTGCCTGCTGTGTGTGGCCGTGTTTGTCCTCAGGAAAAACAATGTGAGTCAAGGTGTTTTTATACCCAAAAACTGAAGAAAGAGCCAGTAGCAATAGGTTATTTAGAACGATTTGCTGCCGACTTCGAGCGGGAGTCAGGACAAATATCCATTCCTGATATTGCCGATAAAAAAGGCATTAAAGTAGCCTGTATTGGTTCAGGACCTGCCGGTCTTACCTTTGCCGGAGAAATGGCTAAAAGGGGTTACGATGTTACTGTTTTTGAAGCTTTACATGAGATTGGTGGGGTGCTTAAATATGGTATTCCTGAATTTCGTTTGCCTAATCATATTGTTGATGTGGAAATTGAAAGCCTGAAAAAAATGGGTGTTCAGTTTGAAACAAATTTTATAGTGGGTAAAACGGCTACTATCGAAGACCTAAAGGAAGAAGGCTTTCAGGCCTTTTTTGCTGGAAGTGGAGCCGGGTTGCCTCGTTTTATGAATATACCGGGTGAAAATTATATAGGTATACTCAGCTCAAACGAATATCTTACACGTATTAATTTAATGCATGCCGCTGACCCGGAAAGTGATACCCCGGTAGTAAGCGGTAAAAATGTAATGGTTATTGGAGGAGGTAATACGGCAATGGATTCGGTTCGAACAGCCAAAAGATTGGGTGCTAAACGCGCTATGATTGTATATCGCAGAAGCATGCAGGAGATGCCTGCTCGTAATGAGGAGATTGAACATGCCAAAGAGGAGGGTGTTGAATTTATGACTCTTTGGAATCCGGTGGAGTATTTTGCCAACGAAAAGGGTCAGGTGAATCAAGTGAAACTTCAACGTATGGAATTAGGAGAACCTGATGCTAGTGGACGAAGACGCCCTATGCCCGTTGAAGGTTCAGAAGAGTTGATTGATGTAGATACTGTGGTAGTCGCTGTAGGGGTTTCACCAAACCCCATCGTGCCTGATTCGCTTCCGCAATTGCATACTACTTCCTGGGGAACCATTAAGGTGGATGATGATTCTTTACAATCGTCTATTTCAGAGCTATTTGCCGGTGGCGATATTGTAAGGGGAGGAGCTACTGTTATTTTAGCTATGGGAGATGGTCGAAAAGCCGCCCTTTCTATGGATGAGTATTTGAAAAATAAATAAACCAATTGTGTAATCATTTAAACCGCGATAATGAAGCTATTGGAAACAAAATATATGGGTCTTCGTTTGAAGAATCCAATTGTAGTGGGTAGTTGTGGATTAACTGCTACCATTGACGGATTAAAAAGGATAGCCCAAAGTGGAGCTGCTGCTGTAGTGTTGAAATCTATTTTTGAAGAAGAGATCATCAAAGAGCATGAAGATACTCTAAAAAAGAGTTTGGGTTTTCAGGATAATAACCTGGAATTTCTTGATTATTTTGATTATCAACTGAAGGATGATGTGCTGAAAAAAACAGCTTCCTTAGTTGAAAAAGCAAAAAAAGAATTAGACATACCTATTATAGGAAGCTTAAATTGCGCTTTTTCAGGTGAGTGGATGTCCTACGCCAAACAGCTTGAAAAAGCCGGAGTGGATGCGCTTGAACTCAATGTGTTTAAATTGCCTTTTGATGTGAATATGGAGTGTGATGCACAAGAGAAATTATATTTGTCCATTATCGAAAAGGTAAAAGCTCAGGTTTCCATACCTGTGTGTATTAAAATAGCTCCCTATTCCTCAAATTTGGCCGCTATCATTAAAAAAATGGATGATGCAGGCGTAAATGCGGTAACCATGTTTAACCGCTTTTATAATGTAGATTTCGATATTATGACCGACGAGGTGAAAGCAGGCGATCCTTATTCCTCAGAAATGGATTACTTTAATACCTTACGTTGGATATCTATCATGTCGGGTAAAGTAAAATGCGATTTGTCAGCCAGTACAGGTATTCATTCTGCCGAAACTGCCATAAAAATGATTATGGCAGGAGCAACAACGGTTCAGTTGGTTTCTAAATTATATAAAGATGGTATTGGATCAATAGCCGGCCTGCTAAAGAATATAGAGCTTTGGATGGATAGAAGGGGATACGTAAGCATTGATGAGTTTAGGGGAAGTGTGCATCATGAACCTGAAGAAAATGCGGAGAAGTTTGAACGTGTTCAATTTATGAAGTATTTCTCAGGGCATAACCCTCAGCAAATACTATAATTAGTCAATAGTTGTTAGTCGTAAGTAGTTATACTCACCACTTTTGTAATGTAAGAAAACTTTAATTTAAACTATTGAGGACATGTTAATAGTTCTTCCCTTTCCTGTAGTTTAACGGGAGAGGGAAGTGCCTTGACTGAGCTGATGTAATGGGGCATAATTGTCAGTGCCACAGTTTAAGCTGGGTAATAATAAAAAGGAAATTGACTCATTCTAAATGAGAAGTAAGGAAGGCGATAGACTTATTAAGTAATACCATT
>JBFHKL010000152.1:0-10050 GCA_041595375.1 Saccharicrinis sp. | reverse complement strand
GTCCCAAAAGTAATTAAAGCGCCGGTTCCCGAAACAAAACTGCCCATCTGCGTTGATGATGGAGTATATAAGGTATATGTTACACCCATCTCCGAACCAGCTATACCTATAGTGTAGCTACTTCCTGAACAATAAGGCGAAGATTCTGAGATGCTTACTGTTTGTGTAGATGGCTCACTTACAATGCTGTAAGTGTTATTCATCTGTAAATCTGTACCGCCACAATCATCAACAGCATAGATACTGTAAGTTGAACCTACAGCATAATAAGTATCAGTACTGGTAAGTGTAAATGTATTTGAACCTCCATCACCTGTCCAGCTCTCTATTACATTACCTAAATTATCCCTTAATTCATAGCTTATACCACTCTCGGAGCCCGGAAGTGTTAATGTTAAATCACTGCTGGCACATACATCAGCACCTGTAATATCATAAGTGATTGTTGGAGAAGAGGTAAGCGTAAAAGTAGCATCAGCCACGCTTGTTACATCAGCTGAACAACCGTTGGCATCAACTACTGATGTGATTGTAAATGTTTTATCAGTAGTCCAAGATGAACCTATCGTTGTGTCCCATGATGCTGATTTATTTATAACTGTGTATATCGTTCCTGATTCATCTTCTACAATCGCAGTGTAGCTTGCCGTATCACCTGAAAGTTCAAAATGAAGAGATACTGCGTAAGGTGAACCACAAGGTGTTGGGTTATTAGCATAAAAATCAACTACCGTTGGGGCAGAATTAGCATTAGTTGTTAGCGTAATATCATAAATTTGGCTACTATTTTTTTCCCATTCCAAAGAGTATGAAGTACTTGCAGTAGTACCTGTAATCTCCGCAAATTCATCAGTGGTGGAAAAAGTTAAACCTCCATCGGCAGTCCATGTACCCCCTGTCTGTTGACCTGCAGGAAGAGTAGTGCCATCAATAGTACTCACAGCCCCTGCTAACACATCAGCCGCACTAATCGTACCACCTGAACAATCAGTAGTATATTCATATTCATACGGTTGAGCAAATGAATGTAAAGATATTCCCAGGAATAGGCATACAACAAAAGCCAATCGCATTAAAACACGATTGAAAGTATTTTTGGTTTGGTTACGTGTGTGAAGATGTAACATACAATATATAGTTTTAGGTCCTTTGATAAGCATCTATACTGTGGTATTCAGCATAAAAACCTTTAGTTTTTGTTAAATGCTTAAAGCTGTATACGGCAACTATTAAAAAAATGTTTGCCGATACAGCATAAAAAACAATTATTCTCCTTGATGTTTATCAAACAAATTCATTAATTGATAAGCATGGGAGAAATATTCATCAATTTTTTTTCTCTTGCATCGTTAATGATTAAATATATGATGCTTTTCTTACTTTATTTTGCCTATAACGCACCTTCTAATGCCTTATGTCCTCTATAAGAACTCTTATATTTACAAACATCTGTACACATTACCGGGCAAACTTTTTACCAGGTTATCAAACTCCAGCTGCAGGAGAATGGAGGATGTTTTTCCAACGGGCATACCTGCTTTGACACTTAATAGGTTTACGGTAGCCTCCTTTTCCTGTCGTAAAATATCGTAAACGATCCCTGCCTCGCCCTGAGGCGTTTCGAACAGGCTCAATTGCTTTTCGCTCTTCTGTTTATTTTGCCGCTCCCATCCTAAAGCATATTCCAGGTCGTCCAAATTCTCAATCATGGCAGCCACATTGGTTTTAATAAGTTTATTGCAGCCCTTTGCATATTCGTCATCAATCCTTCCCGGAAAAGCCAACACATCGCGGTTATACGATTGTGCCATATGAGCAGTAAGCAAGGCCCCTCCTTTTATAGCTGACTCAACTACAATGGTGGCATCAGTCAGACCGGCAATAATCCTGTTTCTTTTCACAAAATTTTGCCTGTCGGGATTGGTCTCAGACATAAACTCAGTAAGCAAGGCGCCATCATCCAATATATTAACGGCAGTATTACGGTGCATTCCCGGATAAATACGATCCAGACCATGAGCCAGCACAGCTATGGTAGGCAAATTAAACTCCAAGGCCGCTCTATGTGCACAAATATCTACCCCATATGCCAATCCACTCACAATGGTCGTGTCCGGATAATAAGCAGCAATATCCCTTATCAGGTTAAAACAATTCTCTTTTCCCGCTTCCGTAACATTCCTTGTTCCTACCACCGACAACATCTTATTCCCATCCAGACTATGATTTCCCTTGGAATAAATCAGTACAGGGCCATCCTCGCAATGCTTTAATCTGGCTGGATAGGATTCATCAAGCACAAAACAGACCTTTATACCATTTTGTTCAATAAATTGAATTTCTTTTTCAGCCCTTTCTAAGGTATTGGCATGGGCAATCAGATGCGCCTGTTTCTGTCCAATACCCGGTACCTTAGCCAATACCGTCTCCTTTTCTTTAAACACAGCTTCCACATCTCCTATGTAAGCCAGTACATTACGAATTAGCTTTGGACCTAATCCTTTTATCAGACTAAGGGCTATTTTGTATTTGAGTGAGGAGTGATTCAATTCCATATTGGTTTAGGTGGCATAAAAATAATTATTTTGACAAATGACACCTAAATAAACAAATACCAAATACGAACTTTCTACTCAATTTGTAAACATATTGTCCACAATTTGGAAAAACAGGCAATAAAACAAGCCCACAGGCAAAACTAGGCTTTCTCTCAGCACATTAATTCCATTGCAAATACATTATTCTAACAGCTACCAACACAACAGGGCCTTTTATTTATAGAGCAGTCACAAAAACATTGAACGAGGCCTATTTCACTTGAATCTGGCACATAAATACCTTAACTTTAATAGACTAAAACAAATATTCATTAAAAATAAAGTCATGAAATGGTTTAAAAGTACTCTACTGATCCTATGTACATTTTTCATTGGCATAAATTTATGGAGCCAGGTAAAGTTATTTTACGGGAACGGATATGACTATGCCTCGGACTATAATGGCACCATATATTCTTGCCTGAGTGATGGAACAGAAGAAACGGTTTGTTTTGATGGAATTAATCAGTTATACGATTTAGATATGGACTATTCTGTCAGTCCTCAGAAAGTATATTATATCGAAAGAGGCAATAACCGCATCAGATCAGCCCATATCGACGGCACCAACCAACTGGATGTCATTACAGACGTCATCGGACTGTCGAGTCTAACCCTTGACCCTATCAATCGAAAGTTATATTATACGGTAGATACGGGCAACGATGATAGTGTTTATAAGGCAGATATGGATGGAACAGACCAATCCATCGAAAGACTTACAAACTTTTACAGTTTAACAAACACCTATGAAACCATGCGTTCGATCACAATATACCACGATAAAGTGTACTGGATCAGGAGCAACAATATTAACTATGATTATATATTCCGCTGCAATACAGATGGTACGAACCGAGAAATATTTGTTAGTACAATTACTCCGGGCATTAGCATGTCGAACCCTTATGAAATGGCTATAGGCAAAGATTATGTATTCTGGACCGACCCAGGCTTGAATGCAGATTTCACTTACCGTATCAGCATAGATCAAACCAACCCGGCACAAATTATTTCTAACCGTGAAGTAGGTGAGATTGCCATTGATACAGTGGAGTCAAAATTATACTGGACAGAACTTCTTTCGGCATCATCAAGCAAGATAGTTCAGACAAACCTGGATGGTAGCAACGAGATTGATGTATTGATAACCAATATCAGTTTTCCTGTAGGGCTCAGAGCCTATTCCGAAGGAACAGTTTCTCTTCTTGAGCACACTCAAGCCATCGAGACCAGATGCTATCCGAATCCCATTAACGCATCTACAAGGATAGAATACGCAGTAACTAGCCCTGCTTTAGTAAAGATTGCTGTTTATAACATGGCAGGTAAGCAAGAGGCTTTATTAGTTGACACATGGCAAAGCACAGGCCAATACACCATATACCCTAACATAGAAAACAAGCCATCGGGCATTTACCTATGCCATATACGCATAGGTAGTCAAGAAAAATTGATAAAGTTGGTAAATCTCTAGGCATTTTCACTCATGCCTAAAAAAGTTTAATGCAGGGTATTCGATATTATATTGAAAAATTCTTCCCGTGTAGCCTGATTTTTAAGGAATGCTCCGGTAAAATCAGAGGTTGTAGTTACCGAGTGCTGTTTTTGTACACCTCGCATTTGCATACACATATGCTGTGCTTCAATAACCACTGCCACTCCCAACGGGTTTAAAGTATTCTGAATAGCTTCTTTTATTTGTGTGGTAAGACGTTCCTGAACCTGCAATCTACGGGCAAAGGCCTCAACCACACGGGCAATCTTACTTAATCCGGTAATATGGTAACGAGGAATATAAGCCACATGTGCTTTACCAAAAAACGGCAACATATGATGTTCACACAAAGAGTACACCTCAATATCTTTTACCACAACCATTTGTCGGTAATCTTCTTTAAACATAGCCGATTTGATTATCTCTTCGGGGTTCATATCATAACCCTGAGTAAGAAATTGCATGGCTTTAGCTACCCTTAAAGGTGTTTTTTCCAACCCTTCTCTTGTCACATCCTCACCTAAAAGCTGAATAACATTTTTAAAATGCTCAGAAAGACCAGTCGTCACTTCATCGTCATAAGATTCAACCTTACTATACCCGCTATTTTTTCCGTTCAAAGTAAACTCCATATTTCTCTGTGTTTATACCTCCAATTGTTAGTTTTTGAATTGAGCCCTCAAATCAAAGTGTTAAGCAACAATAACAATTTATGCAAGGTTAGAATATTCTTTTGAGCTACAAAAGTCATAAAAAAAAGTCAGCTTAGCACTGACTTTTGTAAATTTATTTCAAGAGTTGGGCATTTTTCTCGTTTATGCGTTCCTGATAGCTTGAGATCAGATAAGACCACTCGTCAGTTGTAATATATTGCCGCCTTTCTTTTAATCGTTTTTTAAGTTTCTGACGGCTAATCTCCTGTCCTACACTCAGCGTACTCAGCCCCACCATTTGATTAGGCTGAATCTGGGTACGATAGGCCACATCATTTGAACGTTCCTGAATAAAATTCTTTTGGTTCATTTCAGCATCCCACTCTTTTACCGGTTGAGTCATGGCCTGATAAGCAGAAACATCGATATTACGCTGCGCCACCACTTGCTCCGAAGTACTTAACAAAGGCATGGTCCTGGCCATTGCGTCGGGATTAATAAGATGGGGAAGAATAACCACCTCAGAAAGCTCTATGGTATCGCGACTTAAAAATACACCCATTAAAAAGCTATCATTAGAGAGCGTATCATGAATTTGTACGTACAAGGGTTTAAAACCCACATACGAGAAATGAACGATATCTCCATTCTTCGCCCAAAAGGAAAACTGACCATCTTCATTAGATACATAGTCTTTCTCGTTATTCACAATATACTTGGCAAAAGGAAGAGTAAACAGGCTATCTCCTTCCATAATAACTCCTCTAAAGAGCAAGGAGTCACGATGTGCTTGTGCAGATACTGTTAAACACAGGCACAAGAAAAATAGAAAAAGTACAGATGCATGTTTCATAACTCCAGGCTTTGCGGGTTAAATAGAATTTACTTACTTAAATATACGTAGATTTGAACTAGCTTACAAGTTTAATACGCATCACAACTTCTGCTCGTGGTTTATAAGCATCTTTTAGTATTTACCACTAAGGCACTAAGTACACTGAGAAACACTAAGTAATTAAAATGTATCTCGGTTTATAAGCATCTTTTAGTATTTACCACTAAGTACACTGAGAAACACCAAGTAATTGAAAATGTATCTTGGTGGCTTAGATATCCAGAGGAATAAACATATTACAATAGAACTATTACAACTTGACTATAATATCCTGAAGGCTTCTTTTGGGCACATGATGCACCTCTTTTAAATCTCTCCAGTATTTATGATCCTTCTCAAAATCTTCAATCACCACTTCTTCTTTAGGTACGCCCAAGGCAATTACCTGTACAATTTTATACTGAGAGGGGATTTTCAATTCTCGTTGTAGCTTTAGACGTTCCACAGATCCTATAATACATCCACCATACCCTTTTTCAACAGCTCCCAGCAATATACTCTGGGAAGCTATGCCGTTATCGCTAAAAAAGTTAGACGAAACAACAGTATCATTAAGCATAATAACATAGGCTGCAGGACGCTCTCCTTCCACAGGACCCTTCCATTGTGTCAGATAACCCGCCCATGAAAGATGCTTAAAAATAGTATTATTCATTTCAGGGGTGTTGGACAAAATATACTTTAAAGGCTGGGCATTTCGCGCCGACGGAGACAATCGAGCCAGATCAACCAATTCAGAGAGCGTTTCCTCATCAATGGCTTTATCCTGATAAAATCGACGATAACTCCTGTTTTTTAAAATCAGATCTTTTAACATAGTAAGGGATTTTCAAATAAAATTAGACAATCAGTACACAGATACAAAAGAAAGATTCTCTTGTATCTGTTTTCTGAAAATTGGTCTTTTTAATAACGCTTAGATACAATATTCCAATCTATAAGTTTCCAGAAGCTGGCAATATAATCAGGTCTTCTATTCTGGTAATCCAAATAATAGGCATGTTCCCAAACATCACATGTTAACACAGGTGTTAAACCATCTGTCATTGGATTTGCAGCATTACTTGTTTGTACTATCTTCAAGTCGCCTGCAGCATCTTTAACCAACCAGGCCCATCCCGAGCCGAACAAAGTAGCAGCTGCTTTAGTAAAGGCCTCTTTAAAGGCCTCAAAGCTGCCAAATGACTTATTAATTGCCTCAGCTAATGCAGCAGAAGGCTTTCCTCCCCCTTCAGGAGTAAAAGAAGTGAAATAGAAAGTATGATTCCACACCTGCGCTGCATTGTTAAAAAGACCACCTTTGGACTTTTTAATAATGGTTTCCAAATCAGCATCAGCAAATTCAGTACCTTCTTTCAGGTTATTTAAATTATTCACATAAGCCTGATGGTGCTTTCCATAATGGAATTCAATAGTTTTTTTAGAGATTACAGGCTCTAAAGCATCTAATGCATAGGGTAATTCTGGTAATTCAAATTTCATGATAGTTTGTTTTTAAAATTCATATAATGAGTTGCAAAGAATTTTATCATTAAGTAAGGACTCGACACTAACAAATTTATAAAATACTGGCTGAAATACTAAATTTAGTGAGCCTAAATATTACCCCCAACATCAAAATAGACTGAATATTTCATGGCATTTGTTTGCATAAGTAGGAATCATTACAGATTTTTGTACTTTCTTTTTTAAAAACCGTATGGGTATTCATTCTAAACTATCCTTATAAACACATACGGTTTAAAATCAATTGGATTACTTACAACATGAGCGGAATAATTATAAAAAATGCAGAACAGATTGAGGGAATCAGAAAGAGTTCTCAACTGGCCGGAAAAACACTTAAATTTATAAGCGACTATGTAAAAGAGGGCGTTAACACGCTTTATTTAGACTCGTTAATAGAACAATACATACGCGACAACGGAGCTATACCTGCTCCACTAAACTACAATGGCTTCCCAAAATCATGTTGCATCTCTGTCAACGAGGTCATCTGCCATGGCATACCTGATAAACAAACTATCTTAAAGGAAGGAGATATTCTGAACATCGATGTTACCACCATATTGGATGGCTATTATGGCGATACCAGCAGCATGTTTACCATTGGTAATATATCAGACCAGGCAGCACAATTAGTGGAGGATACCGAACATGCCTTATACCTGGGCATAGATCAGGTGAGACCGAATAATTATTTTGGTAATATTGGTTTTACGATCGGACGCTTTGCCAGATCGCATAAATATAGCGTAGTGTATCAGTTTTGCGGTCATGGCGTTGGACTTGATTTTCATGAAGAACCGGAAGTTGAGCATATTTGCGAGCGCAATAGTGGCGATAAAATGAAACCCGGCATGATCTTTACCATCGAACCCATGATTAACTTAGGCAAAGCAACTGCGGTGATTGATGAAAAAGACGGATGGACAGCTCGTACTGCAGACAATAAACTATCGGCACAGTTCGAACACACCATTCTGGTAACAAAAGAAGGTTACGAAATCCTTACTGATGTCGGCGAATACGATATCTTTAAATAAACACCTATGCAATGAGTGCAAAGTCACTGATTAAACCAGCTAGCTTATTCTGGTTTACAACATAGAGTATACTTTAAACCGCAAAGTAAACTACGCTATTATCAATCAGCATACAATACAAAAAAGCCGGTTCAGAAAATTCCGAACCGGCTTTATATATGCTATAAATTGATGATCAATTCATTCAGATATCTTACATCATTCCGGGCATACCTCCGCCCATTCCGCCCATTCCACCAGCAGGCATAGCAGGCTCATCTTCCTGAGCATCAATAATTACACACTCAGTAGTCAGGAACATACCTGCAATAGAAGCTGCATTTTCAAGTGCAATACGAGTTACTTTAGCAGGGTCAATCACACCTGTTTTAAAGAAGTTTTGATACTCATCAACACGAGCATTGTAACCATAATCACCTTCTCCTTCTTTCACTTTTTGTACAATAACAGCACCTTCTTTACCCGCATTAGCCACTATTTGACGCAAAGGCTCTTCTATGGCACGTTTAACAATCTCGATACCTGTAGTTTCGTCTTCTGTTTCTCCTTTAAGGCCTTCAAGAGTAGCAATAGCACGAACAAGTGCCACACCACCTCCAGGAACAATTCCTTCTTCAACAGCAGCACGGGTAGCACTTAAGGCATCATCTACACGATCTTTCTTCTCCTTCATTTCCATTTCAGAAGCAGCACCTACATAAAGAACAGCAACACCGCCAGCTAACTTAGCCAAACGCTCTTGTAATTTTTCCTTATCATATTCCGAAGTAGTGTTTGCAATTTGAGACTTAATTTGTTCAGTTCGTTCAGCAATTACTTCTTTGGCACCTGCACCATTCACAATGGTAGTATTTTCTTTGTCAAGAGTTGCTTTTTCGGCTTCACCTAACATTTCTAAAGTAGCCTGCTCTAATGAAAGACCTACCTCTTCAGTAATCAGAGTACCGTTTGTTAATACGGCGATATCCTGCAACATCTCTTTTCTACGATCACCAAAACCAGGCGCTTTAACAGCAGCTACTTTTAATGAACCACGAAGACGATTAACCACAAGAGTAGCCAACGCTTCTCCATCCACATCCTCGGCAATAATCAATAAAGGACGACCTGTTTGAGCTGTAGCTTCCAACACTGGTAAAAGATCCTTCATCGTAGAAATCTTTTTGTCGTGAATTAAGATGTAAGGATTTTCCAATTCAGCAGCCATCTTCTCTGTATTAGTTACAAAGTAAGGAGAGATATACCCTCTGTCGAACTGCATACCTTCAACCACCTCAACAGTAGTTTCAATACCCTTAGCTTCTTCCACAGTGATTACACCTTCTTGGCCTACTTTTTTCATTGCCTCGGCAATTAAACGACCTATTTCAGCATCGTTATTGGCCGATATTTTAGCTACCTGCTCAATTTTCTCAATATGGTCACCTATCTCCTGCGATTGAGCAGCAATGCTTTCTTTTACTACTTTAACCGCTTTATCGATACCCATTTTAAGCTCCATTGGATTAGCTCCTGCTGTTACATTCTTTAATCCAACACCTACAATTGACTGAGCTAATACGGTAGCTGTAGTTGTACCATCTCCTGCATTATCAGCAGTTTTAGACGCTACTTCTTTAACCATTTGTGCTCCCATGTTTGCATATGGGTCTTTTAACTCAATTTCTTTGGCAACAGTTACCCCATCTTTGGTAATAGCAGGTGCACCAAATTTTTTGTCTATGATTACATTTCTACCCTTAGGTCCTAAGGTTACTTTTACTGCATTTGCCAACTCGTCGATACCTTTTTTTAGCAAATCGCGAGCTTCGATATTGAATTTAATTTCTTTAGCCATTTTATTTTAAGCTTTAACTGTTAC